>CAYJPD010000221.1:0-1508 GCA_964371975.1 uncultured Bacteroides sp. | reverse complement strand
TTCGCGCGAAGCGCGACTGATCCCTATCCGACGCCAACGCGATAGCGTGAAGGGGCTCTTTTTTTAATGCCATTGATGTGATAATCTTAAAAAAATATTTTGGGATTATAAGCTATTAGTCCAGTGAGAAATTGAACTTTTTCTTTTTTTTATAAAAAAGCAATACTTTATTTAATCGATATTTCGTTTGACTTAACCATAGAGCTGCTAAATAATTGTTTTGAAAATTGTATATTTCTTTAATAGATAGCTTGCTGTAAATGATTATTTTTAAGTAATGAAATAACGTGCAGCGCCCTTTCGTTGCAAGAGATATACGCTTAAATAATGATTCGAATGTAACAACTAAAGCTGTCAAATAATATAAGGGACTAAATAAAAATGAAAAAATAAGTGGCAAGAAAAACGCTAGAAGTAAATCTGATGTATAGAATTGAGATGGGGCATTATTGATTTGATATACGGTGAATATGGTTGTAGTGCCAAACAGAATAGTCGATGCGAAGTAGCTGATTTTATAAAAGCATGAGAGTTTTTTTTCAGGCTTTGATATTATATATGTAAGGAGTATAATTGAGGAAAATATTGCAATAACAAGTTCGATTATCAGCGAGAAAGTTACTGATGCTAAAATGAAACTGAGGATAGCTGACCATGTTAGATTTTTCACAATAATTCTTCCGATATCGTTATTTTCTTTAAAATCAAAAGATTTAAAAATAGAGGGTATACCACATAGTGTAAACCATAAAATACTATCTTTTATATAAGTAATGTTCCAATCTGAAAAAATATACGAAAATGAAAAAATGATAATAATGAAGTATGCGAATATAAGTAAACCAGGTATTGCAAATTTTAATTCAAAAAGTATAGAGAGAGGAAGCCTGAATTGTTTTAATGAATTGATTAATTTGCCATTTTTTGATAACATGTATATATTTAACGTAACCCATAGAAATCCAACTATTACGATGGCTATCTCTCTTGTTGAAAAAACATAGTCTTTCATATCAAATCTATGTTACGTAATGTGGCGTAAGGAATCTTTATAAGTACATTGTTTTCGATAATGTTTTGTTTGTTCGTTTATAAGAACAAACAAAGCCCGTCTGTGAGCACAATTATTATCACTTACTCTTTCTTGCTTATTCCTAAAATTTCAGCAATACTCGTCTTTAATTTCTTTTTTTTGCGGTTGAGCTGCGAGATCTCTTTTTCGATTGCCTTTTGCTCGCGAATTTTGACTTCTAGATCGGCAACAATACTTGTCGGTTCGAGTATTTTACGAATAGAGACTTCATCGTCTGGATTGCCAAGACTTTCAAAATCAAAACTTGCGATAGCTAGTGCATGTTTGCATAGTCCTCCATATTTGCCAGCTTTGCAAAAGCAACGCACGGTATACCTGCCTGTGTCGTTACTAGCAACATACATCTGGTACTCATCTCCACTGCTCCCAATAATGGTGAAATCATGTTTATTCATAACATGATACTAACACTTCG
>CAYJPD010000220.1:0-1534 GCA_964371975.1 uncultured Bacteroides sp. | reverse complement strand
GCAAGGCAAACAGGTAAATCACATGCGGTTTCATCCAGCTCTAAGCCGCCAACTATATTGATATACACGTCTAATGCACTAAGTGAGTACCCTGCCCTCTTTTCTATAACAGCTAAAAGCAAATTCATTCTGTTATAATCAAAGCCCGTAGCCGCTCTTCTGGGCGTGCCAAAGCCTGTTTTTGTAACAAGTGCTTGAATTTCAGACAATATAGGGCGCGTGCCCTCCATAGCGCAAGCTACACAATTTCCGCTAACGCCTACAGGGCGCCCTTCAAGTAGTAGCTGAGAGGGGTTTTCAATAGCTTTCAGCCCTGTGCTCGTCATATCAAACATGCCAATTTCATTTGTAGAGCCATATCTGTTTTTTACAGCCCTTAAAACACGGTAAGGCAAGGTTTTATCACCTTCAAAGTATAAAACGGTGTCTACCATATGTTCCATAACTTTAGGGCCTGCTATGGCGCCGTCTTTATTAACGTGGCCTACAATAAATGTTGGCACTTCAATAGATTTAGCAACCTGCAAAAGCCTTGCTGTGCACTCTTTAACTTGCGACACGCTACCCGCAGACGATGTTAGCTCACTGCACAGCATAGTCTGAATAGAGTCTATAACCACAAGGCCGGGTTTTGTAGATTTAATAAGCTCGCATATCAAATCTACATCAGTTTGCGCTGCAAGCGCTATTTGCTCGCCTTTAACATTTAAGCGCACTGCACGCAATTTAATTTGCCTTGCACTTTCCTCGCCTGTTACATATAAAACGCTTGTTGCTTCACTTACTTTTGCGCAAATTTGTAATAATAGTGTAGATTTACCTGCGCCCGGCTCTCCGCCTAAAAGCACAACACTACCAAGAACAATTCCGCCGCCTAAAACTCTGTCAAGCTCGCTAAGCTGCGTAATTATTCTTGAGTGCTTTTCTTTAATGCTAATTTCGCTTATTTGCTCTGTTTTTAAATAGCTCGCTTTTGCGCTTTTTGAAGAAACAATTTTGCTTTTTGATGTTTGTTTAACAATATCTTCAACTAAAGTGTTCCACTCTTCGCACGAAGGGCACTTCCCCATCCAGCGCGGGCTGATTTCTCCACACTCTGTGCAAATATATACTGTTTTTAATTTATCATTTGCCAAAATGTTTCTCCTTTGTTTGAAAACAAATTGTTGCTTATTAATAAAATAAATTATGTTTTATTTGCAACTAAACATTAAACAATGTACCTTTAGTTATTCAACAGGCTTCATTGTTGGGAAAAGCAATACATCGCGAATAGATGCACTATCTGTTAATAGCATTACAAGCCTATCAATACCAAAACCTAAACCGCCTGTTGGAGGTAAACCGTACTCAAGTGCTGTAATATAATCGTAGTCAACTTGTGCTTTTGTGTCCGGCTCTTGTGCGCGTTTAGCGGCTACTTGGTTTTCAAAGCGCTGTTTTTGATCAATAGGGTCGTTAAGCTCGCTAAATGCGTTTCCATATTCACATGCGTTTATAAAATATTCAAAGCGTTCGGTAAACTCCGGCTCGT
>CAYJPD010000219.1:0-1537 GCA_964371975.1 uncultured Bacteroides sp. | reverse complement strand
CTGGTTGCGGAGCAGTAAACGGCACCTTGCTTGGCTTTGGCGAACGCACTGGTAACACTCCACTTGAAGCCTTGGTAGTAGAATATATTTCCTTAACAGGGGATGACTTAGCCGCAAACACTTCCGTAATTAGCGATATTGCTGAATACTTTGCAAAAGAACTTGATTATGCCATTCCCCCCAACTATCCATTTGTAGGCCGCGATTTTAATGCCACCAGTGCTGGTGTACACGTTGATGGGCTTAGCAAAAGCGAAGAAATTTATAATATCTTTGATACCACAGAAATTCTTGGTCGCCCTGTACCTATTATCATTACAGATAAATCAGGACGTTCTGGCGTAGCATATTGGATTAACAGCACCTTCAAACTTGAAGATGAAAAGAAAATTAACAAGCGCAACCCACGTGTTGGTGCCATTTATGATGAAATTGTTGCCATTTATGACAAAACTGGACGCAATACTTCATTTTCTCACGAAGAAATGCTCTCCCTTGTACAATGCTACATGCCAGAACTATTTGACACAGAATTTGGTAGCATGAAACGCCTTGCTGGCAAGTTGGCTTCACGCATACTACTTAAAGAGGCCCGCGACCCCGTTCTCTTGCAAGACACAGCCGCGCAACAGCAAAGCCTTAAAGCATTTACAAGCCAATACCAATTTATTCAATATCTTTATCTTACTGATAACAATGGTAAATTACTTTGTGCAAGTGTCAATGACCCTGCCAATGAAGCAAAATATGAAGTGCAACATACAGGATTTGATCTCTCTGCCCGCGAATGGTTTCAAGAACCTATGAATACTGGCAGTTTGCATATTATGGATGTATATCAATCTCAGTTCACAGGTAAACTTGTCATTACAGTCTCTTGCACTGTTACAGATAGTAATGATAAAATCCAAGGTGTACTTGGGGCAGATATTCAACTGGAAGAACTGCTAAAGCGTGCTAAAATGCTTGAAGCTGAAGAAACTCACAACATTGACCAAGAGCAAAAAGAATTTATTCATGCCGAGGGCAATGATTAATTATAGAGGATCTGGGAATTAATTTTTTGCAAAAAGTTTTTTCCCAGAATATTTTGTCAACAATACTAAGGGCTAATTTTTAAGCCCTGCTTCGAGAAAAGTTATGCAAAAAAATACAGTTTATTGGATTGAAGGTGATGGCATTGGGGCAGAAATTTGGAAAGCATCGCGCCCTATTATTGATGCAGCTGTAAAAAATACCTATAACGAGAGCATTAATTGGGTAGAACTTTTAGCTGGTGAAAAGGCTGTTAAAGAGCTTGGCAACCCTTTAGGCAATTGCTTGACCTTTATGCTTGTGTGCGCCCCATCAAGCACTATGCTGGCATTGAAAGCCCTGTTAAGCATCCAGAACGTGTTAATATGACAGTATTTCGCGAAAATACTGAAGATGTTTACGCAGGCATTGAATACGCAAGCCAAACACCTGAAGCTAAAAAATTAGCAGATTTCTTGCATGAAGAATTTGGTGCTAATATATTTCCTGAAAGTGCCATTGG
>CAYJPD010000218.1:0-1537 GCA_964371975.1 uncultured Bacteroides sp. | reverse complement strand
AAGTATACAGGAAATATTTGGTAATTAATTTTATCATATGAACTGTACAATAAATTGGATAATGGGTGAAAAAATGAGGGAAGAGTTTATTTTTTTAAAAGATTATGCCGAGCGGGCAAAACCTGTTTGTGCATGTGCAATTTGTGGAAGTGCTATTTTTTGTGGCGAGGTTATTTATACTAATTTACAAAACAATGAAGTGGTAGGCTGTGAAAATTGTATCGAAAAAATTTTTAAATAGTTAAAAGCCATGCATAACAAATTTTTTGAAAAGCGAATTATATTTGAAAGGAATATTTAATTTATGGATAACGCAGTTTTAGCGGGGCAGGTGCAAACTGCCGCATTTAAAAAAATTGAAAGGGCGATGAACACGGGCAAGTTGAATAAGAAATGTTTTGAAAACAGCCATGTTCTAAAAAAAGAAGAGCAAAACGAAGAGGGGTTTTTCGGCTACAATAAACCGCAAAATATAGCACAAAGTTTAGTAAATAAACAAAAACATACAAATATTGTGGGCGCGCTGGTAAAAACAAGGCGAACACCGGAAAGAGATTACAGGCCCTATGAAACAGCTTATGACAGGCGAAAAAGCATGTATGGAATTGTTGAGTGGCAAAGCGAGAAGGGCTTTGCGTGCGTTAGAATTCTTTCTAATAGGGGCAAATTTATTTATAAAGAGTGCTTTTGCTTAAACGAGCTTGAAATTATTATGTACAAAGAAAATTTGATGAGTTTTTTAAATATGTAGCTTTGCTAAGCAGGCGTGAAAAAAGTTAAAATAGTAAAGCCGAAAAATACAAACAGCAATAATTATATGTAAAAATACTATTTGTTTAATGGTGTCGCTGTTATAAAAGCGTAAAGAATGCAGCTTGTAAGCCTTAGCCACGTAAAAATTGCGCCAGCGGCAAAAAAAGCAAAAAGCAGCAATAAATAATGTAATTTGCCTTTTGCTACAAGCATACTTAGCAAAATAATATTAAAAGAAGGAGTGGAAGTTTGAAGAGAAAAAACAGCGTAAAGCAGAATATTTTACAAAAGCTGCCCAATGAGCAAGAACAAAAATTTTGTCACCATTTTTTGCAAACATTCAACGCTAAAGGCGCAATAAATTATGCCGGCTATGAATGTGAAAACCCTTTAATTACAGCGCATGAGCTTTTATCGCAAAGCCACATTAAAAAGCATATCAAACGCCTGCAAAAAGAAAAACAGCTTAGCGATTTTTTAAGCAAGCAAGATATTGTGCAAAAATATGCACAGCTTGCCTTTGCCGATTTAAACGACTATATATCGCAAAGTTGCGATGAAGCGGCATCGCAAGGTGTAGTTTCACAAAGCAATATGGAAGTGCAAAGCTGCGAAAAAGATAGCTCTTTGGGCAAAGGTGTAAACTTTGACGGAACACTGCTTAATGAAATTAAGCAAACAAGCGGTGGGCTTAGTGTTAAACTGCCCGATAGAATGAAAGCGCTTGCGTGGCTTAGCGATTATTTCGAGCTTAACCCTAAAGATGTGCACAGGCGTGAAATTG
>CAYJPD010000217.1:0-1544 GCA_964371975.1 uncultured Bacteroides sp. | reverse complement strand
TTAATCACCTTTTTAGCGAGCATTCCGATAGGAGAAGTGAAAGCCTTCGATCTAATGCCCGTCCCCACTGACATCCCCAACGCTCGCGCTATTGACCTCTATTATGAAGTACATGGTAGAGTGGAAATTACCCCAGAGGATACCGCAGGGATGGTGTTTGACGAGACACACATAGACCAAGATGAAGTAGTCCACATCCAAGGCTATGATGTCGTGAAGGATGACGGCAGCATAGAAGAATCCGCTCTTGATGGCATGGGTGCGCAGCGTGGTTTCATCGTGCTATACCCTAACCCAGGAACGCACAATGTGTCAATCAGCCTCGAAGGCATCAAACACTTTCAGAACTTCTACGCCACAGGTACTCATGTAGCTGGTGGTGCGATAGGTCTCTACAACGGAGGCGATATCAACTTCAACGGACTTCAGAACGTCGTCACCTTCACGAATAACATCATAGAAGCCACGAGCGGTCACGCTTCTGGCGGTGCCATCTTCGTCACTGGTGGCGGTGATATATCAGACCTTAGGGCTGACTTCGTCGGGAATGAAGCACACGTGAATGAGGACTCATCTAAAGCTTATGCCCGCGGTGGCGCGATTTTTGTAGGTAAACTAGACGCTTCTATAGAAGGCTATCCAGTCTCTACTGAGACCAGCTATGTGGGTAATCTCTATGGCAATTTTACTGAGAACAAGGCCGCCTTCGGTGGTGCTATTTACTTAGGTCAATATGGCGATATCGGAGCTATCCATGGTAACTTCATCGGCAATATAGCTGAAGGATCTTTGCAGCCTGGCGGCACGACGGGTGGCGCACAAGGTGGTGCTATACGCGCATGGCAGGGCACGACTGATGCCATCTATGGCAATTTCATAGGGAACATTGCGCACTCGACTGATGGTGCAGCTGGTGGTGGTGCTATCTCCTTCGACGGCACTGAGGTAAATGGTGGCTTCCACGGCAGCTTCGAAGGCAACGTCGCTTTCTCCGCAAACTCTGAAGCACATGGTGGCGCATTCTTGCTCAAAAATCAAACTGGAGATGCTGAAATCGTCTTTACCGATGCCAGCTTTAAAAACAATATAGCAGGAACTGGCAGCACCAAAGGTGGTCAAGCACTCGGCGGAGCTTTCTTCATCGAAGACTCGAATGATGTGACATTCAAAGCGGTCGATGAAGACGTAGAGTTTACTGGCAATCAGCTCATCTATGGTGCGAACTGGGATGAAAAGACCAACACATGGTCTGCGGGCGATAACACGATTAAGCAGTACAATGCCATATACGCCATCGACTCTGTCATCACTCTCGAAACGCAAAACGACTCGACGATCACAATCAATGACAGTATAGGCTGTCAGGGAGAATCAAACCTCGTAGTAGACGCGCACGGTAGCGAGCGCTATGATGTGATGATAAACGACAATGTGGCGACCCCACTTTTCACGATTGAAAACGGTGGTGTTATGCTAGGTGAATACACACATGCGGACGGCACAAAGACCTTCGGTGGATTTACGCCTAACATCCTCACTGGTGA
>CAYJPD010000216.1:1277-1548 GCA_964371975.1 uncultured Bacteroides sp. | reverse complement strand
TGCTTTTGATTTTTAGGCAGTGGAATAATTACAAATTCATATTGCAAAATGCAACAATAGTTGTACATTGCCGTGAATTTGAAGATATTGTAAAACTTGAAAATTATGCCAATGGCCTTATTGAAGAAGGCGCAAATATTATTATGGTGAATGCTAATATAGTCGAGATTTCTTCAACCCAAATAAGAAATATGGTGAAAAATGGGCAGGATATATCAAATTTTGTGCCGCCTTTAGTTGAAAGCATTATAAAAGAACTTAATTTGTATAA
>CAYJPD010000216.1:0-1267 GCA_964371975.1 uncultured Bacteroides sp. | reverse complement strand
GTAAAAAAAGCTAAGCAAATTGTAAAGAAAACTCTTAGCGAAAAAAGATATTACCATACAATTTGCGTTTATAAATTAGCGGTTAAGCTTGCAGAAATTCACGGTGAATCAACAGAAAAAGCAGCTATTGCAGCGCTGTTTCACGATATTGCAAAAGAAATGCCTAAAGAAAAATTATTGAAGTTATTCAATGAAAATGGTATAATGAAATATGAGGTTGATAATCACCCTTTTGCTATTTGGCACGCATTGGCGGGAAGCCTTATTGCTCAATACGATTACGGTATAGATGATAAGGACATTTTAAGTGCAATAGAATGCCATTCAACAGGCAAAGAAAACATGGCTTTATTAGATAAAATAATTTATATTGCTGATGTGGCAAGTGAAGATAGGCAATATAGCTCGGCCGGAAAAATAAGAAAAGATGCACAAGTTAATTTAGACAAAGCTTTAATTGATGCTTTAAGCGAGAGCATAGCTATGCTTAAAAGAGAGAATAAAAAAATTGATGAGCAGAGCATAAAGGCGTATATTTCGCTTAGAAAAAATTATTACGGAGGTGTATAATTGGCTGCTGAAAATTATAGAAATGTTAATGTAAGCAATGCTTCTAATATACATAAAACACAAAAAACAAAAACTAAAAAAACAAAGAAAAAGCAAAAAAAATCTTTTGTGCATATAATGCTAAATACGCTTAGTGTTATAAGCACAGTTGCACTTGTTTTTTATATAGGTTTTCAAATTTACGCAAGCACAATAATAACAACCGGTGCAGCGGGTGTAACCGCTAAGGAATACCAAACGCCGCCGCAATATGCAGGCGATGAGCTAAATGTGCTACTGCTTGGAATAGATTACACCTCGCAAGATGGCCAAGGCCGCGACCCTAACGGCAACACAGACATGATAATGTATGTGCGCTTTAATTTTGTGGATAACACAATCAGAATGCTTCAAATTCCGCGCGACACTTATGTAGGCTTGCCGGAAGATACAGCATATACCGCAAAAATTAATGCTCTTTATGCCTACGGGCCAAATGAAAACAACAAAGTTAACAATTTAGCGCAAGTTTTAAGCGAGCAGTATCAATTACCTGTGGATAATTACGCCACAATTGATATGGACTCGCTAAGGGAAATTATAGATTTGTTTGGCGGCATAACAGTGTATGTTGCCGAAGATATGCAAGATGCTGATGGCTCTTATATTCCCGCAGGTTGGCAGCATTTAGACGGCGCTTCAAGCGAGTTTTTCGTTC
>CAYJPD010000215.1:0-1564 GCA_964371975.1 uncultured Bacteroides sp. | reverse complement strand
AAGTATACAGGAAATATTTGGTAATTAATTTTATCATATGAACTGTACAATAAATAGGATTATGGGTGAAAAATGAGTGAGGACTTTATTTTTTTAAAAGATTATGCAGGGCAAGCAATAGCAGTTTGCACATGTGCAATTTGCGGTAGCGCTATTTTCTGCGGCGAGGTTATTTATACTAATTTGCAAAGCGATGAAGTGGTGGGATGTGAAAATTGCATAGAAAAAATTTTCGCATAGTTAATTTTTGTAGAGGCAATAAATTTTTAAGTAGCGCATTAAATTTGAAAGGAATATTTGTTTTATGGAGAAAGCAGCTTTAATGGGGCAGGTAAAAACTGATGCATTAAAAAAATTTGAAAGAGCGATGAGCATGGGTAATTTGAATAAAAAATATTTTGAAAGCAGCCATGCTATAAAAAAAGAAGAGCTAATAAAAAAGGAATTAGGCGTTTGTGAAAAAACGCAAAATAATGCAAAAAACATATTAAATAAACAAAAACACACAAATATTGTGGGAGCACTGGTGAAAACAAGGCGAACACCGGAAAGAGATTACAGGCCCTATGAAACAGCTTACGATAGGCGAAAAAGCATGTATGGAATTGTTGAATGGCAAAGCGAAAAGGGTTTTGCTTGTGTGAGGATTTTTTCAAAATGGGGCAAGTTTATTTATAAAGAGTGCTTTTGCTTGAACGAGCTTTTAGTTATTATGCATAAAGAAAATTTTATGAATTTTTTAAATATGTAGTTTTGGCAAGCCGGCGCGAATAAAAAGCTAAAACAGCATAGCAGATAAAATACATACAGCAATATTAATATATAAAAATACTATTTGTTGAATATTGCTGCTGTTGTAAAAGCACAAAAAATGCTACTTGCATGCCTTGGGTTTAAGCGTTGTCGCCCTTAGCCAAACCGATATAATCCGAAACCGCCTAAAAACGCAAAAAGCAACAATAAATATTGTAATTTGCCTTTTATTGCAAGCTTATTTAGCAAAACAATATTAAAAGAAGGAGTGGAAGTTTGAAGAGAAAAAACATTGAAAAGCAAAATAGCTCACAAAAGATGCCAAATGAGCAAGAACAAAAATTTTGCCATCACTTTTTGCAGACATTCAACGCTAAGGGCGCGATAAATTATGCCGGCTATGAATGTGAAAACCCTTTAATTGCAGCGCATGAGCTTTTATCGCAAAGCCATATTAAAAAGTATATTAAGCGCCTGCAAAAGGAGAAACAGCAAAGCGATTTTTTAAGTAAGCAAGACATAGTGCAAAAATATGCCCAGCTTGCCTTTGCCGATTTGAATGATTATATATTGCAAAATTGCGAGGAGGTGGCATCGCAAGGTGCGGTTTCCCAAAGCGATATGCAAGCGCAAAGCAGTGAAAAAGATAGCGCAGCAAGCAAAAGTGTGAATTTTGACGGAACACTGCTTAATGAAATTAAAAAGACAAGCGGCGGGCTTAGCGTTAAATTGCCCGATAGAATGAAAGCGCTTGCATGGCTTAGCGATTATTTCGAGCTTAACCCTAAAGATGTGCACAGGCGTGAAATTG
>CAYJPD010000214.1:0-1565 GCA_964371975.1 uncultured Bacteroides sp. | reverse complement strand
TCGCTTGTTGTAGCATCACTTGTAACTTCGCTTGCAACCTCGCTTGTTGGCTCGTTCATTGTTTCATCAAGCACCTCGTTAAAAATTTCGGCTGTGTCTTGTTCTAAAGTAGGCGGTGCTGCGCCATCAAGCACTGTTTGCTCGCTACTGCTAGCCACATTTGCTTGCAACTCGCTTGTTCTTATTGCGCTTAAATAGTAATTGCCGTCCTCATTGCGAGTAAATACAAAATCGTTGTATTTTACAGGCTGAATAACTGTGTCGTAAGGGATGTCGTAGCCTATTGTTACTATATGTGTGCTGCCCGAACGGCGCATTCCCTGCGCTATTGGCACAAAATCTGTCGGAACACTTGTTAATGGCATTAAATATGCCTCACGCTCTGCATCATAAATAAAATCTAAGCCGTTTAGGTTGAAATCTGCAAAGTTAAACTGTATGTCGGGCCCGTATAGCTCATCTATTGCCACGTTTAAAACATCTACAGGCAAATATATAGCGCCTATTTCATTATACTCAAACTCAGATAAATCTTCTTGCGAGACTATTGCATGGCTCATAGCCGCAAATAAAAGCGGTGTAAGCGGCGCTTCGTTCATATCTTCAAACGGCAAGGGGTCCAGCGCAACAACATAGCGCATGCGCTCTGAGTATTCTTCAACAAGCTCGGTGTCATCAAAAGCGTTTATAATTAGCCCTGTGGCAGATGAGAATATTGAAAAAATGCCAACAACTATTAAAAATAACGCAACAACACCCAAAAACTGCCTGCGGCGGCGCATATGCCTCATTTTTCTCAAGTTCTTTTGTTGCTCTTGCAATTCTTGCTCTTCAAGCGTCAATTTCTCAAACTCAGGGCTTTTTTTGCTTTTTTCGCTGGCTTGCTGTGCTTTTTTTGCAATTCGCTCACTCTGTTTTATAAATTGCTCTTCTTGCTTTATTGCCGCTCTTTCTTGTGCGCTAACTTTTGGTTTTCCTTGCGCCTTAGCTGCACCCTCGCCTTTAATTTGTTTTTTATCAGCACTTACACCGGTGCTCTCGGCTTTAGCTGCGCTCTCAGTTTTGCCTTTAGGCTTTTGCTCTGCGCCGCTTGCGTTTTCAGCTTTAGCTGCGCTCTCGTCTTTTGTTTCGGCGGCATACCACTCGCTATTGTGCGGGTTTGAATACTGCGACCAGTCCATTGATTTTGCGGCTTTGCCGTTAACCTTTTTCTCTGTGCCGCTTGTGCTTTCAGCTTTCTGTGTGCCTTTTGCATTTGCGCTTGTGTTCACAGGGCTTATGCTCTTTGCGCTTTCGGGCGCTATGGGGCCTTTGTTTTGTGCGGCCGTGCCGGCGCTTATATTATTAGCATGTGCTACATTAGCATTTGTGCCTTGCGGCTTGCCGGTTATACTATTATTATTAGCGGCGGCATTTTGAATATTTTCGCTTGCGCCACTGTTTTTATTATTGTTTTGTGGGCTCATAAACATCTCCCTTTTTCCATAGTTAAGTAATTATAACATATAATAGCAATAATTGCAAAAAGCTTGCCCTTAATTTGTTTTAGTATTATAATATATTTA
>CAYJPD010000213.1:0-1570 GCA_964371975.1 uncultured Bacteroides sp. | reverse complement strand
TCTTGTTGGTGTTATTAGTAACTCCAAGCATGCCGGGTTTTGTAGGTAATTTAGCTATAACACTTTTATTTGTTTGGGTGCTCTTAGGTGTAATTTTTTACATGGCAAACAGAAAAAGGTATTTAAGCAACAAGTAGTAATTATGAAATTGCAAATTGTTGCATCCAATTACGCAAATAGTTATAGCCGTATGGAAGAGGAATTAAAAACTATAAAAGAGCAAATTGTTGAGCTGCATAAAAAACGTGAGTACACACTGCAAAATACAGCTTATGTTCGCAATTTAAATACCGACGATTTCAAGCGTGATCATGCTTTAACAAAGAATATATTATCAATAGATATGTTGTTTAGCGAGCAAAGTGAGAAAGAGTTATTCTCATTTGTAGGGTTTAAAGTTTTGCTCCCAAACACACAGAGTGAGAAAAAGCCTTATGTAGTTTTAGCGCGATTAGGTGTTAGTTACACAGTGGAAATGGGAGATAAAGCTATTGGCAACAAAAGAAGAATAACAAATTTTATTAAAAAGCTTGATGATGTTATTAAAGAGATTGAAAAGCAAATAGTAAAATTTGAAAAAGTGAAAATTGATTATGAGGGTGAACTGGTGGGCAAAATTTCTTTTGAAAGTCAAAAAGTAGATTTGGAAGATGAAATAGCAATATTAGAAGCTAAAATTTAGTATTGTTATGTTCAAATGACATAGATATTTACATAAAGCAATTTGTTTTACCCCTATGCCCTGTTTTGTGCTCCCGTATTTTACCGCCAAAATTTGCCCTACAAGGCACTTGAAATTAAGTCCGCCACACACTCGCTATAAATCACAAAAAGCGAAACATGTGCCTTTGTGCCCACACGTTTCGCTTTTGCTCGCTGATTATTGATTTTAATATAAAGTTAAAATATGCATTTTGATTTTGTTATTTGTCTTTCAAATAATTATTAAAATCACAACCCATAACACCAGCACAGAATTTTGCACCAAGCCTAAACCCCATAATAAAATTCTCAACGGATGTTTGCCCGTTAACACATGCATATGCCACAGAATAATCTCTGAACAACTGTTCCTCTTTCCCCGAGAGAAGTTTCATTAACTCCAATTCATTTTTATCTATTGTCATCACATCAGCATTAAATTTCTCATCATTTTTCACCGCTTTGCCATTTGGCTCAATATTTCCAAAGTATAACTCTTCAATTATATTCATTTTCGTTGCTCCCCTCTTTAAATGACAAGCGGTCGTCTGTGTCAGAATTTCTGAACAGACGACCGTTTCCTGCATTATTATTTAGTTCATTCATTATTTGCCACGCTAAGGTAAAGCCTGTTTTAAAGTTTTCAAGTGCATGCTCATCGCAGATAACGTCTTTGGTATCAATTATTTTCATAACCAGTTTTCTGTGTTGAGCAGAAAGCTCTGCTATTAAAATTTCATGTGAGCTTTTAATTGCATCAATGTATTCTTGCTTTGGCTTTAGTGGGCAATATTTTTGGTGCATGTTCTCAAATATAGTTTTCATTGTGTTGCCTCCTTTTCAAGACAACACAATATCACACTTTTTC
>CAYJPD010000212.1:0-1617 GCA_964371975.1 uncultured Bacteroides sp. | reverse complement strand
TATGCGCCGGAAAGAGGCGTCCATTTTTCTGGTGGTGTTGTTATTGTAAAGCACCCTTCCCGAGGGTTGGTTAACACCACCCACTATTATATTTATTAAAGTGGACTTTCCGGCGCCGTTTGGCCCAAGCAAGCCGTAAAGGCCCGGCGTAAGAACAAAGCTTACTCCGCGCAGTGCCTTCGTTTGCTTTTTGTTTTTGCTCAAAAAGCCGCCTGTATTATAATGTTTTGTTAAATTGTCAATTTCTAATGTGTTAACATCGTTAAATGTCATATTCATGCTCCGTTCCGCCATATTTTAATATATGGCCTTTTATTATAGTTTTCAGCATGGATTGTTTTTATTTTAGCATAAAAAAATGGTGACGTTTTACAATTCGTCACCAATTACCTTTAAAATGTAACGAACAACCTGTTGCTTGCCATTTCATTTATAATTTAATATAAAATTTGATAAATCTTTGGTTTCATGCTTAAAATATGTTTTCACAAAGGTATAATTATGTGCACACTAAATATGCCGTTATCATGTTCAATTTCACAGCTGCCTCTAAGGCGCTTAACCGTTAAGCGCACTATATCAAGGCCAAACCCGTGGTTTTCTTTATCTTTTTTTGTTGTAATTAATTTATGGGCGCCTTGTTCTATTTTTCCCTCATATGGGTTTTTTATCAAAATTATGAAATTGTTTTTTGAATATTTAAGTTTTAAATCCACATAACTGTTTTCGCATTGGCTTGCGGCTTTAATTGCATTATCTAATATGTTCGAGAGCATAGCGGTTAAAGAGGGCGCACTAATATTAAGGCGCATAGGTAAATTTGCATCTATTGTAAAACCAACGTTTTGCTGCTTCATTTGTGTAGCTTTTGCATTTAATATGCTATCTACAACGGCATTACCCGAGAATATTTTGCTTTGCTTGCTGTTTTGCTTTACAAGTTCATCTATATAGGATAATGCGTCGCTGTTTTTACTTTGCTCAATAAGCCCTCTTAATGTTATTAAATGATTTTTATAATCATGACGGCCTGCTTTCGCAATGTTTAGGTCATTTTCAAGAGTGCTTAAATGTTTTTCAAACTCGATATTGCTTTTTTTATAGCTTTCATTTAGCAATTGATTTTTTTTAAAGCAAATTATAATAAAAATGCATAAAGCTAAAACTATACACAGCAAAAATATTATCATTGCATAAGCTCCTTTTCAATAAGAAGAATAATCGTAATTCATTTTTTTCACAAAATTATAATTAACAATAAATGCGCGGTGTATACGCATGAAATGTTTAGCCTTTAGCTTTTTTTGCACATCGTCCATAGTGGAGTAAAACTTAACACAATCATCGTGCGTGGTTAAAATAATTTTACGCCCTTCAGATTCTACATACATAATATCTTCAACAGGCAATTTATACTGCGTTTTAGCTATGCTATACACAAAGTTCATTTCCTTTTTCGCACACAGCTTCAAAGCCAGCTTAACATCTTTAATTAAAACGCTTTCATCTATGGGCTTTATTATAAAATGCAGTGGCTGAACATCAAATAATTGGCGATAATACATTTCACTGCCGGATATAAACACAATTTGCGTGTTGAAATCGTCCATATAGTTT
>CAYJPD010000211.1:0-1625 GCA_964371975.1 uncultured Bacteroides sp. | reverse complement strand
AAAAACAATAAAAGCGCCGAAATTCATTTGCCGCAAGCGGCACTTGAACTTTCAGCGCTTTTACTATTTTTCATGCTAAAAATAAATATCCACAATGTAAGTTAGCTTTACTGCTCTTTTTTCAAAATAGCCTCAACTTCGCTTACTTTCAAAACCTTGCCGTAAGAAACAACTTTACCGTTTACAACAAGTGCCGGTGTGCTCATAACGCCATAGCTTGCTATGGCGGCAAAATCTGTAACATGGTCAACCTCTGTGGGCATTGAAAGGTTTAAAAGTGCTTGTTTTGTTGCCTGTTCAAGCTCGTTGCATTTTTTACAGCCCGAGCCTAAAATTTTTATAGGTGCGCCGTTTTCCATGTTTTTCTTCGCGTTTTCAACGCTTTGTGCATCTATATCCCCACAGCAAGTGCCGCCGCTTACTTCAGCCGCTTTTTTAGCCTCTATTTCAGATACCGGACACATATTGCCACAATCGCAAGGTGCCATTTCTTCGCCTTTTTCATTCGCTTGCGCTGCACTGCTGTTTTCGCTTTCACAACAAGTGCCGCCGCCACAGCCGCAGTTTTCCTCTTTTTGTTTCTTCTTTAAAAAATCAAACATTCCCATAATTTTCTCCTTGTTAAAATATATTTCTTATATAAAAAATTCATGTTTGCCAATATGCTGTATACTTAGTATTCAAAGCGTATTCTTCTTACAGCAAAACATATTGAAACGCATTAAACAAATACCCAACGCCTATAATACCCAGCGCACATATTGCTATAAAAGCCGCTAAAAGTTTAGGCTTAACCGCTTTTTTTAACATTATCATAGATGGCAAGCTCAAAGCTGTTACCGCCATCATGAACGATAAAATTGTGCCAAGCTGTGCGCCTTTTGCCAAAAGTGCCTCGGCAACGGGAATTGTGCCGAATATATCCGCATACATTGGTATGCCAACAAGCGTTGCCAAAAATACACCAAATGGGTTATTACTTCCCAAAACCGCCTCTATAATATCTTGCGGTATCCAGTTGTGAATAAAAGCACCTATGCCAACACCCACTAAAATATATGGAAACACTTTTTTAAACGTATTAGTAACTTGCTCTTTCGAGAAGACCAAACGGTCTTTCACCGTTAAATTAGGCGATTCTATATCTACGCTACCTGCATTCAATATAAAATCTTCAACATATTTTTCCATGCCAAGCTTTTGAAGCAATGTGCCGCCTACAACAGCTATTATAAGCCCAACAACAACATATGCAAACGCAACTTTAGGGCCGAATATGCTCATTAAAAGAACTAAGCTGCCTAAATCTACCATGGGCGATGATATTAAAAAGCTGAACGTTACGCCAACAGGTAAGCCTGCGCTTGTAAAGCCCATGAATAGCGGTATGGACGAACATGAACAAAACGGCGTTACAGTTCCTAAAAGTGCCGATATAATATTTGCCCATATGCCCTTAAACCTACCTAATATCTTCTTGCTTCGCTCGGGCGGAAAAAAGCTTTGTATATATGAAATTAAAAAAATTAAAGAGCAAAGTAAAACTGTAATTTTAATAACATCATAAATAAAAAATTGAACACTGCCGCCTACAGCAGTTGTTATATCAAGCCCAAGGCTTGTTA
>CAYJPD010000210.1:0-1637 GCA_964371975.1 uncultured Bacteroides sp. | reverse complement strand
CGCAAAAAAATCATCCGGGCGCTTACCGTGTTAAATATGCGCTGCAAAGCAGGCCGCTTGTGAGTGTTATTATCCCGAATAAAGACCATGTGGACGATTTGCGCAAATGCATAGGAAGTTTATTAAAATTTGGCGGCTATAATAATTTGCAAATTATTGTAGTTGAAAATAACTCGCAAGATCCCAAAACTTTTGAGTTTTACAAACAGCTTAAAACAAAAGTTAGAAATTTGAAAATACTGCGTTACAGCGGTGAATTTAATTACTCTGCAATAAATAATTTAGCAGTGAATTCAGCAGATGGCGAGCATATACTTTTATTGAACAACGATGTGCAAATTAAAAGCGAGAGCTTTATAGAAGAAATGCTTAGCTATTCACAGCGCGAAGATGTGGGCGCTGTTGGCGCTAAACTGCTTTTTAGCGACGATACAATACAGCACGCAGGCGTTTTTATAGGCATTAACGGCTCGGCGGGGCACAGCCACAAAAGCCACCCTGCAAGCAGCGGCGGCGATATGTACAGGCTTTGCACAGCGCAAAATATGAGCGCGGTAACAGGCGCTTGCTTAATGGTTAAAAAGAAGCTTTATGTAGAGCTTGGCGGCCTTGACAGCATGAACTTTGCCGTTGCATATAACGATGTGGATTTTTGCCTTCGTTTAAGGCAAAAGGGCCTTTTAAATGTCATGACGCCTTTTGCTGTAGCTTACCACCACGAGAGCAAAAGCCGCGGATACGATGAGAATGCGGGCGGCCAAAAACAAGAGCGCTATGAAAAAGAGCGAGATTATTTCAGGCAAAAATATGCAAAACTTCTTGAAACATGCGATGAATACTACAACCCGCATTTTACAATGCTTTATGAAAATTACGGGTATAAATAATATTAAACTGCACAGTAAATATTGTGCAGTTTTTAAACCTATTAAAATATTTTGCTTTGCATAAATTATGCAAAGCAAAGCTTTTAATTCGTTATAGAAAAGTGTAAAATGAAATAAACAAAACTGCAGCAAAGGAGAAACTATGCGTTTAAAGCTAAAGTTAAAACGTATAAAAGAGCTTTTTGCCTATGGGGTGCAAGCTCTTAAACAAGACGGTTTTTTGCCCACCTTTAAGCGTGCAACACAGTTTTTCAAAAGGCGTTTCGCCTCTAAAAAGGGTAGGTTTTTGCCACCGAATAAAGTGCTAAATGAACAAAAAGCGTTTAATTACAGCACTTGGCCAACTTTGAGTATATGTACGGCGCTTTACAACACAAACCCAAAGCATCTGCGCCAATTTATAGATAGCGTGCTTAGCCAAACATGCCCTAATTGGCAGCTTTGCCTTGTAAATGCAAGCGACGATAAGCACGTTGAAGTTGCCGAAATTGTAATGAGCTATAGCGACGAGCGCATTATATGCGAAAAAATTGATAACGAGGGCATAAGTGAAAACACAAATGCCGCCGCCTCTTTTGCTACAGGCGAGTTTATTGCCTTTGCAGACCACGACGACGCCCTTGCACCACATGCGGTTTTTGCCGTTTTACAAAAGTTTAAAAGCACAAACGCAAAATTTGTGTACAGCGACGAAGCATTATTTACAAATAGTATAAAAAAGGCACATGTGGCACATTTTAAGCCGCAATA
>CAYJPD010000209.1:0-1641 GCA_964371975.1 uncultured Bacteroides sp. | reverse complement strand
TGACAATGACAATTCACATATAATTTCTTTTAAATAATGTTTGACATGCGACAAACTTTTCACTAATGGTAAAAACAATGATTTGCGTAAAGGATTCACAAAGTATAATTTCATTGATAAGATACAAAATGTCAACGAAACTGTTTCCGAACATAAAAACAAGAATATCTTTAGAATAGAAAAAAAAACAGATTGTTTAGATACGAAAAAAGATTTTCTAGTGCGTATTAATGCATTTAAATGTATTAACTCAGGACACCTGTTAATGGATATAAATGCAACAATTAAAATAGTTACATACTATGGTGAAATTGAAATTATATCGATTTCAGCAGGCTACTGTAAATCATGCAAAAAATACTACATATTAGAAAGTGAATACCAGTCATTAAAAAAAAGAGGAACATTAATATGCAGGATTGTTGAAAACAATATTTTTATATCAAAAGAACATGAAGGGCATTTAGTGCTTAACCAAGAATCACTACTGCATATACTTGGCTATAATGTTAATGCAAAAGATGATTTTTCTGAAACACATAGACATTTAGTTTTAAAAACTATTTTAGAAGACAACTTGTTATCAAAGTTCGAAATAATTAACCACATTGATTACTTAATTAATCGAGGACGCAACAATCCATTGTTAGCCAATGCTATAAGCAAATGGGAGGCTGATCGAAGTTTTGTGAGGTTATATGATGTTAAAAATGATGGTGTTACTGTAAATTCGATTACACAAAATATATATCATAAAAAATAATTCTTCACCCCCACCACCACAAACCGTCCATCCTTCAGCGTATACTCACAGGTCGAAAGAGTAATCAGCATATCCCCAAACTCTGCCTCAACCCCGGTATCATACATCGCCCTCGCCCTCACCTCGGACAGATACTCGTCAAACTGCTCCTCGTCCATGTCGGTGCAGGTTGTGTAGAAAAATGGGTCGATGGCTACGTCTATTTTGAACACTGCCAAAACCTTGTATTCGCCGTAGCCTGAAAGGGTGTCGAAGTGGATTACGGGGTTTTGTTTGTAGAATTCCTCGTCGGCATAATTTAACAGGGTATCAAACATACTGCCGTTTGTCATGCTGTGACCGTAGATTATAATGTTGTTTGATAGATCAACTCCGCACTTTTCGTCAACATAAGGCACGCCATAGTCGGAATATTCACCGTCAAAGTTGCGTTTTAAATAATAGTTAGGGCTGTCGATGCTTTGCATTACCGGATAGCTCAGCTCGGTGCCGTCAATCGAAATCCAACCGACAAAGTCGGGGTTTAATTCATATAAATCATCATAGCGGTTGTATGCCTCGGTTGGGATAATTTCATTTTGTTCGGTTTCGTCCTCGATATCCTCCACAGTGGGCGGAACAGAGATAATCTGCTCCAACTCCTCAAAAGCCTGTTCACTACGGTGTTCATCTAAATACTGTACCGTTAAGATAATTATCGACACAAAAAGGGTGATTGCAAACGCAACCACCACGGACATTATTATGCTATTTCTACTCAATTTCATCTTCAAATTTTTCTCCGGGTTTTGTACTTAATAGCTTGTATAGTTCGGTATTTTTCGGAAATTTATTTGTGAATGGCACGAGTGACGAGCCTACCTTTATCAGCCCTCGCC
>CAYJPD010000208.1:0-1660 GCA_964371975.1 uncultured Bacteroides sp. | reverse complement strand
GTGCAGCCGGGGTGGCTACTCATTAAATAAGGCACTAAATACTGCTTTTTACCTAATTTTTTACTATAATCGTAAAACTTCTTCGCAAATTTATCGAAAACATCAATAGACGGTTTGCCCATTGCAGCTAAAGTTTGCGGCGCGCAGTGCTCGGGCGCAACTTTAAGCTGGCCGCTCACGTGGTGCTCTACAAGCTCTTTTAAAAAGCTTTCGTCTTTATCGCACAATAAATAATCGTAGCGGATACCGCTTCTTATAAACACTTTTTTCACTTTGGGCAAATTTCTTATTTGCCTTAAAATTTGCAAATAATCGCCGTGCTCGGCTATTAAATTCTTGCACGGTTTAGGTGCAAGGCAGAATTTATCGCCCTTACACATACCCATTTTACCCTGTTTTTTACAGCTATCGCTTCTGAAATTTGCCGTAGGGCCGCCCACATCGTGAATATAGCCTTTAAAATTAGGCGCATTTGTTATATGCTTTGCCTCGTCTACAACGCTTTGAACGCTTCGGCTTGTAACCCTTGTTCCCTGGTGCATTTGAATTGCACAAAAATTACATGCGCCAAAACAGCCCCTGTTGTGTATTATAGAAAATTCAACTTCCTCAATTGCAGGTATGCCGCCAAATTTTTCATAGCTTGGGTGGTATGTGCGCTCAAACGGCAGTGAGTAAATAAAATCAAGCTCGCTTTGCGTTAAAGCCGTTGCCGGCTTATTTTGCACAAGGAATTTATCCGTTTGTTTTTGCACAACAATTTCGCCCGTTACAACATCTTGATTATCTGACTGTATAACGCAAGATTTTGCATAGGCTGTTTTATCAATGCTAACTTTATGAAAAGAACCGCAGCGAGCATGCTCTTTTGGCAGCTCATTTATATCGCACATATAGCATGTGCCGTTTACGTCTTTTATATCGCCTATTTTTTCGCCGTTAAAAAGGCGCCTTGCTATCTCTTTTGTTTGGTGCTCGCCCATGCCAAAGCTTAATAAATCTGCCTTGCTATCTTGCAAAACAGAGGGCATAACTTCATCTCTCCAGTAATCGTAGTGGGCAAAGCGCCTTAAAGACGCCTCAAGGCCGCCTATAATAACAGGCGAATTTGGGTAAGCTTCTTTTGCCAAATTAGCGTAAACGCTAACACATCTATCGGGCCTTTTGCCCATTTTGCCGCCCGGCGAGTACTCATCTATTTTGCGGCGCACTTTTGCTACGCTGTAGTGCGCTACCATGCTATCTACATTGCCGCCGCCGATAAAAAAGCCGTAACGCGGTTTGCCATACTCTGTAAAGCCGTTTGGCGCGGCAAGTGCGTTTGTGAAATTAGGCTGCGATAATATGCCCACTTTATAGCCCTCGCTTTGCAAAAGCCTTGATATAATTGCGCAGCCGAAACTTGGGTGGTCTACATATGCATCGCCTGTAACCACAATGAAATCTACATATTGCCAGCCATTATTTAGCATGTCTTCACGGCACAGCGGCAAAAATTTATTTAGCATAGTTTAATCCTTTTTATCATTTTGAAAGGCGCAAGAAGTTCTTTTTTCTTGCTTGTAATGTTTAGGGTTGTTTGGGGTTTTTGTTTTTTAGTTAGGCTTGTGCCTTGTTTATTAGTTAGCTTTAGTGGCTAAGTTTTGCGGTTCGCCCTTCT
>CAYJPD010000207.1:0-1661 GCA_964371975.1 uncultured Bacteroides sp. | reverse complement strand
ATCAGCATAGCTGTTAAGAATACTGCCCTTTTCAAGCATATCTATCATCATAAGCAAATATGCGCTGTCAGAGCCGTGGAAGCCGTCTACAAAATAGCTGTCGTCTATGTTTAGCATAGCAGGGTCGGTATAATGGTAAAACTCAAAGCCACATTCCTCGGCAAGCGCACTAACGGCGCTTTCTATTTTGTATATATAATCCATATCCTCGCGCGCATTTATAGCGCTCATACCGCTTTGCGATAGCGGCGGCGTGAATGTTATAAGCTCTATGCCGTTTTCATCGCAAAAATCAGATATAAACTTTATATCGTTTAGCGCCATTTGCTCTATATCATCGCCAGGCATATAGCGGCCGCCAATTTCGCTTATGTCTGTTAAAATATGCTCTACCCTCTCGCTGTCGGGCTTCGTGTTTTCGTAAACGTCGCCATAAACATAACAGCCATATTCATCAAAACCGTTGCCTGCAACTTTCGCGTTAACACCTATTTTATCTAAATTTGTAAACATTTCATATAAATGCAGTTTGCCCTCGAATAAATCGGCATACATATCTTTAGCGGCTATATTGTAAGTTATATTATCGGGTATATAAAGCCAATCCTCTTGAAAAGCTGTTGTTGCGCCTATGTGCCAATCTGTGTTGAAAAAATATTCGTCGAGGCTAATTATAAGCACTTTTGGCAGCGCCTGCTTTTCTATTTTAGGCAATGTTGTAACAAGCCCTGTTGTTGTGGGCGAAAGCGAGCCGGCGTTGTAAAAGCTAACGTCGTCGTTTAAGAAAAAATCTCTTATTTGTAAAGAGCGTGAAGTGCCCGTTACTAAAACGTCTGCCTGTTTTTGATGTATCATGTTAAATTTATAGTATGTTGCGTCGTTTGAATAGGCTTTACCGTATAGAAAATCTTCGCCTAAAAAGCCTTGAACATAAGGAACAAGCGCTGTTGGCAAAATTTCGCCCGATAAAAGCACAGGCGACAGGCTAAAAAGCAATATTAAGCAAAAAGCTGTTATTTTAATTGCAATTTTTTTCATTGCTGTCCCCTTTCTGTGTGCGTTAAAATTACTTATAAATTTTAAGCTGCTATTTAAAAATTAAAACTGGAAATAAATAAACTGCGAAGCCGCAGTGCTTGTAGCACCGTAATTGCCGAAAACTAAAATTAAATTAACAGCTATTATATAGCCCGCCCACTTCAGCGGCGCCGGCGTTTTTTCGCCTAATTTTATATATTTGCCTGTATACTGTAAATAAGAGCAAATAAATAATAAAACAAGGCCTACTATAATTACAATTGCCTGTGTATTATCAATTCCAAGCGACGTTAAATTAAAATATTTTAAAGCGTAGTATTTTAAGTTGAGCATGTTTTTTATTATAACAACACTTTCGCTTATGCTGTTTGCCCTAAAGAATATAAAAGCAAAAGCCGCTAAGAAAAACGTTATAAGGCGCGAGTATATATTATAAAAAGCTTTGCTTTCGTTTATGTGCAGCGCTTTGCGCATTTTGCTTCGCGCGCTATTTGTAACAGAGCCTACAATTTGGTAAAACCCGTGCAAAAAACCCCAAAATAAAAATGTTAATTCGGCACCGTGCCACAGGCCGCTAACTACAAAAACAACAAACACATTTATATAAGTGCGCAATGTGCCTT
>CAYJPD010000206.1:0-1666 GCA_964371975.1 uncultured Bacteroides sp. | reverse complement strand
GTATGAAATATACAATGATAGTCGAACAAACTGCTGATTACAAAAACAGAGTAGTCTATTATCCCGAAACAAATTCGTTTAAAGAAACTGACTGGGGTTATTTACATCTTGAGAGAGGGTGCACTTTTCCATATGGGTGGATAAAAGAAAGTGGAACGCCACCAAATCATCATTTAGATGTATTTTTAGTTACTGATGAACACTACAACTTGGGTGATGAAATAGGTATTAAGCTTATCGGTGTATTTAAACGCAATGATAATGACAATAAATTTGTTGCGGTAAAATATGAACAGAAATATAATGATTTTGAAGAATTACCTGAAAAGGATAAGAATATGCTAAAAGCTGTTTATCCCAGAATAGACGAAGGAGAAGGCTGGTTTGGAATAGAAGTTTCTACAAAGCTCTATAACAACTTTTTATAATCATTTGCTATTTAGAAAATAAGCATAATCTATATATAAAAACAACCTGTCACTATCAATTTTTTTGATAGTGACAGGTTGTTTTTTTTATTGACAGCCGCATTTAGCGCACTTTTTTGTGTTTTGCACATAAAAGTTTTCATGCCTTTTTTTATGGGCCTTTAATAAGTTTTAGTGTAAGAGATAAAGAGAGATAGTAAAAGACAAAGCAAATTTAGCCGCAAAACAATAACTATAACACGCATTTTTGCGCAAGGCTTGTGTGTTACAGTGTGGGGTTTGCCTTGCACGCAAAAAAAAGCTGTAAGCGGCGGCTAAGAATACTGCAAATCTTCAAGCACCTCTTGCTCGTTTTCCACAGCGCTTTGCTCGCTATAAAAGTGGTTAGAGTTTATATGCTTTAGCTCGTGTGCAACTGTTAGCTCTTGCAACTCGGGGTTCAAATTTGTGTTTACGTAAATATTATAGTTATCGTCACTGTCTTTAACCGTTACGCCACGAACACTGCCCGGCAGCGCAATTCCCCGAATAAATATCATGTTCAATTTTGCACACCTCCCTTTTACATGCATAATTATATTGTGCATATATATGCGCGTTTTTTATAATGTTACTTATAACATTGAAAATTTGCGCACTTTACTAAGCAGTATTTTAAAATACTGCTTTTATTTATCTCGCAAAGCCTCTATTATTTTTACAGCTTGCATTACCTCTTCTTTTGTTGCACTTCTCGCAAGCGAAAATAATATGCGCATATCTTCCCTGTTTTTTAAATCGTTTAAATATTCGCCAAGCTCGTCATCTTCGCTTTTTTTGGCGGTGCCGAATGTTAACAATGTATCTGTTGTTACATTGAAAAACTCAGCTATTTTGCGTAGTTGCGATGCCTGCGGCAAACGCCCGGTGTTCCTCCAAGCCGAAACGGTGCCACGGCTTATACCTATTTCCAATGCGGCTCCCGTTGGGGAAAACCCATTTTTCTCGCATAATTTACAATAATTGTCAAAAAACACAAAGCCACCTCTATTTTATTGTGCACTAATACAAAGTTTATTAAAATGAACTAAAAAGCTTGCAAAATTCACTAAATTGTACTATTATAATTGCATTGAGTTCATTTAAATAAACTTATGTGCGGTTAAATTGCTTCTTTAGTTTAATATATCATACTTTTTGCGAAAAGTATACAGGAAATATTTGGTAATTAATTTTATCATATGAACTGTACAATAAAT
>CAYJPD010000205.1:0-1696 GCA_964371975.1 uncultured Bacteroides sp. | reverse complement strand
CTCGCTGCGGCAGTGGCTTTGTTTACAGCATCTTGCATGTCTGTTGCCCTTAAAATAAGCACATCGCTGTTTGCGTAGTTTGCGCTGTTTTTAATTGTTTGCTCTATTTTATCTGCCGTTTGCCCCATTAAAACAACAACTTTAACATTTTTGAAAATTTCGTCTGCCAAAGGCTGGTAGCTAACGCCTTTATCCGAGCCGCCTGCTATTATAATAAGCTTTTGTGAAAACGCATTAAGCCCCGCTATAACCCTGCTTGGGCTTGTTGCAATGCTATCGTTATAATACATTATGCCGTTAAATTTGCGAACAGGCTCTATTCTGTGCTCAACACCCGCAAAATTTTGTGCAATATCCGCTATGCTTTTTGCGCCTGCTATATCAAAAACCGCCGCCGCCGCCGCAAGCACGTTTTCTATATTGTGCTCGCCGCGCAGCGCTATATCGCTTTTATGTAAAAGCTCTGTTTGAACGCCGTTTTTCTCATAAACCAGCATGCCGTCACTGCGCAAATATGCGCCGCTTTCAAGCTCGCTGTGCCTTGTGAAAAAGCGCAGTTCCCCTTGAACGTCCTCCTGCATTTTATGCGATAATTCGTTAGAAAACCCTAAAACTGCAACATCGCCTTTCTTTTGGCTTAGCAAAATATTGCGCTTTGCGTCTATATACTCTTGCATATCTTTATGGTGGTCTAAGTGGTTTGGCGTTACATTTGTTACAACCGCAATATAGGGCGAGTTTTTCATGCCGCTAAGCTGAAAACTGGAAAGCTCTGCCACGGCTATATCTTGCTCGCTCATGTCTTGCACAATTGGGAGCAGTGCGCGCCCTAAGTTTCCGCCAAGGTGCACTTTTTTGCCGCTTTTTTCAAGCATTTTAGCAATTAAAGTTGTGGTTGTTGTTTTGCCGTCGCTACCTGTAACCGCAATTATAGGGCACGGGCAAGTTTGCATAAAAAGCTCCATTTCGCTTGTTACAAGCGTGCCGTTTTTTATTTGCGCTTGCAAAACATCGCTATAATAGGCAAAGCCCGGGGTGCGCATTATTATATCTTTACCGTTTAGGCCATCAAGGTAATTTGCGCCAAGCGAAAGCTTTACACCTCGCTCGTCTAACCACTCTTTTGTGCAGCTTAGCCGGCTAACGTCTTCTTTCTTATCGCAAAGCGTTATATTAGCACCGTGCTTTGCGAAAAGGTCTATACACGGCATATTTGTTACGCCTATTCCAATAAACGCAACATTTTTGCCATTTAAACTCTCATAAAAAGCCTTAATTTTATCGTTCATAATTAACCTCCGAATAAATTACTAATATAGTATATCACATTATTATATACATTTAAAGCCTTTATGTGCGCCAAACTGTTTACAAAATGCCTATTGCTGTGCTATAATACAAACGGGAATGAGGTTCTCCCTTGGATTTTTCCTAAACCGCTTTTATGCTGATGACTTCTGTGATTTTACGTCGCAGGGATTATCAGCTTTTTTTGCGATTTAAAGTAGGAGCTTTTGCAATTTTTTGGAGGGGATACTATGCTTTTATCTTTCGGCTTGTTACTGTTAATAGGGCTTTTTATTTCAAGCATTTTCAAAAAAATCAAGCTTCCAAGGGTAATTGGTATTCTTTTCAGCGGCATTGTTTTAGGGCCTTTTGTTTTAAATTTAATACACGAGGACATATTAAATATATC
>CAYJPD010000204.1:0-1712 GCA_964371975.1 uncultured Bacteroides sp. | reverse complement strand
TATCGTTTATATCTACTTCGTTTGGTTCTATATTATACAAACCATAGCGAAACTGTAGTTTATGAGATTTAATCTCAGGTATCAACCTTTTTATTGAAGCTTCATATTCGCCTTTTAAGCTTAAACTTTCGCTATCACTTTTAAGCGAGAAAATTAAAAACTCATCTGTATTAATTCTCGAACAAACCATATTTTCAAAATCAAAAGTATTAATAAACTTAGCAATTGTTCGCAAAACTTGATTTCCTGTTTCAAAATTAAAAATTTCATTTATTACTTTAAAATTTACAATATCAAATTTAATAATTGAATATTCTCTATAAGCTTGGAAATTGCTTTTTACATTGTTTTTTTGCAAAATATCTTTTACATCTAATTTGAACTTGTTAATATTATTTAAACCTGTAAGTTCATCAGAATAAGCAGTTTTTTCAATTTCTTTTGAAGAATACGTTAGCAAAGCCCAAATACATATAATTAAAAACAAACTAACAGCAATAGTTATAAAGTTAATGTTGCTCATGGATTCTTCTATATAGTTTACATTCTCGGTTATTACTGAATAAGGTGCAGCAAGCAAAATAAACCAATCGTTTACTTTCAGCGGCTTATAAACCGCAAATCGCCTGTTTTCATTTAAAACATATTGTAATTCGCCCGATATACCATTTGCAATATTATTTTGAATTGTTTCTACAGTAACATCATTTTCAAATTCAGCCATTTTGTATGATATAAAAATATTATCAGCTGAAAGAAAATCACTTGAAACATTGCTTGAAATTAAAGTTCCGTCATTTTTTAATATATATGAAATGCCATCACCTTCAAGAAAATCCGGTAAAAGGTTGCTTAAAAACTCAATAGGGTATTCTACAGCTAAAACACCAACTATAACATTAAACTCATAAATGGGCGTTGAAATTATAACAACTTTATTATTGTTTTCATATGAAAATTCAACATTGCTAATATTTGTTTCGCCTTTAATGGCTGTATCAAAATAATATTCATCACTAATATCTATTATATGGCCTGAGTTATTCATTCCCAGGCCTTTTTCATCAACTATATAAACTGTGTCGAAGCTGTAACTGAATTTTAAAGAGGAAATATAATTTAGTATGGATTGTTCATCATAGCCAAAAACAACAAGTGAATCTGCAATGCTTTCAACAATTTTTATTTCGTGCTCCAGAAGATAGTCAACATTATTTTGATGGCTACTTGCAAGTTCTTCAACATTACTGATTGCAAGCTCTGAAATTGCACTGTCTACATCTGCACCAAAGTTATTTAAGCTGTGAAAAATTATTACGCTGGCAATTAAAAATGCTAAAATTATAATTAAGTTTCGCGTTTTTCTTACCATTATAATAACTCCTTTACTATAAAATTTCAAAGGGGATTTGCAAGTTTAAATTATTGCTGTTTTGTGAAAAAAAATCATAGTTTGTTTCATTGCATATCATGTCTAATTATATCATAATTTTCACAAATTAGCAATAAATAATAGCTGCCAAATACAATGCAATCTGAATAAATATTAAAAAATAATTTATAAAAAAAACAGCATACTGTAAATACAATTACAAACAGGTTGACACATTGCAGTATTTATGTTAACATAAATAATAATGTGCATTATTAAGCATTATATAACCAAAAAGCTATAACGCAGACAGTAGCCGCAAAACAAGCTTTAGCGAGCA
>CAYJPD010000203.1:1292-1716 GCA_964371975.1 uncultured Bacteroides sp. | reverse complement strand
TTTCTAAATTTATACTGTAATTTTGGCGTTTTCTTCAGGGGGTGAATAAAACCCTAACTTGGTTTTTACCCATTATTAAAAAGATATCCCTGTAGAAATTATAAATATAATTCTCATCAAACATATCAGGCTCAAGAAGCTCAAAAAGGATGTCGGTGTAAAGAATTGAAATGCTATCGGCATTATTCATAAGCGCAGTTTTAACGTCTTTAACGCTTGCGGCAATAGATGAAAGCTTAACATTTATTCCGTTTATACTAACCGTAGGAACACCTTTTAAATGCTGTGTGCCACTTTCTTGCCTTTTTAAAAATAAGTGCTTTCGTGCAAAAGTAGTTTTTGTGTCTGTGTTTGGGTTTTGAACAAGTATACCGGTTTCACCATCAACCATTGTTCTCTCACCGGCTTTTAAATCGTCGCAATT
>CAYJPD010000203.1:254-1282 GCA_964371975.1 uncultured Bacteroides sp. | reverse complement strand
ATTACTATTTGCAAAAATAGTGTGATGCTTGTTAAGCTCGCTACCTTTTATAATTAAAGCGCATATTTTACTGCTTATTTTATCAAGCACATCAATATTTATTTGTGCGCCAATATATAGCGCAATACGGCTTTGAGACTTATTGCAATGTGTAATTAGCGCATTTTGCGCAGTTGTTTTTATTATTTGCTTATATATGTCAGATAATTTATCATAATCGTCGTTACTAAAATTTACAGCTTTGGGTTTAAAGCGCAACAAAAACGCATCAAAAGAACGTTTAACAGCATAATCGCCCTGTATTTTATTTGTGAGAATTTCTGTTTTTACATCATTACAAAAAATTTCATCACAAAGCAAAGAGTGATGGGCATTCAAAATTTTAATATGTTCTTTAATGTAATCAATTGTATCTTGCTCGGTATCTTTATAAAAGTTCAACTTTTTTTGCAAATTATCTTTTAGCGCATTTATGCTAATTTCAAATTGCTCAAATTCAATTTTTCCATCGCGTGTTTTTTGCTCTTTTGGGTTAAGCTTGTAATCGAAATTATATAGGGGGCCGTCGCCAATACCGATACTAATACTTTTTGCTTCAAACTGGACCATGCTGCACACACCTTTCCGAAAGTGTTTATTCGTATACGCTTTTGCCGCTAATAATACATGCCACACGGCGTATTTTGCTTTGCTCTTTCATAAGCTGCTTTGCTGCGCTAAGAACAGCGCCACCGCTTGTGCAAAATGGAAGAGCATCCGATAAAACCTGCCCCTAAACCCGGTATTTTGTGCTTGCTAATCGTGTTTTTTCCAATAGCTTGGGATTCATATGGCTCAACCGCTATAACTTTCACATCGCCTATCCAAGCTTTTGCATATTCACCAACACCCGTAATGGTACCGGCACTTCCCACGCCAACTACAATTGCATCAAGCTCGTTGCCTGTAGCTCTTAAAAGTGAAGGGCCTGTTATTCTTCTGTGATATTCAGCGTTCAAGTCATTGTCGAAATAATTAACTAAATAAGC
>CAYJPD010000203.1:0-229 GCA_964371975.1 uncultured Bacteroides sp. | reverse complement strand
TGGCAAGTGCAACCGCAAAGCTACCACTGGATGCCTCAAGTACACTTTGTCCTTCTTTCAAATAGTTTTTCTCGGTTGCTAATGCTAAAATGCCATGTGCAAGTGCATCTTTTGATGAGTTAGTAGCACCGCCGTAGGCTAAATATGCAAATATTTCTCCATCTATATCATTATCTTTACAAAAACCGGATAGAGAAATAACCGGCCTAGAGTATAGTGTTTCGTAATA
>CAYJPD010000202.1:0-1721 GCA_964371975.1 uncultured Bacteroides sp. | reverse complement strand
AATTCAAAGATGAAAAGTTCACTTTGCTTATAGGTGTTGACCCCAAAGTTGCATTCCCTGAAAAATTAGACCCTGATAAGGTAATTGTTTTCGGCGATTGCGCATGCGCTGCTACAGGTAATGTTAAACAATTACGAAACAAAATGCTTTTAGAGCAAAAAGGGTGTTTGGCGGCGGGGTGCCCCCCTTATAGGCAGGCAACTGTAGCGGTAGATAAATACCTTGCAAACAAAGGCTTTATTAACCCTAACGATAGAATTGAAAACGAAAAGAAAACTGTTAAGCGTTGCTATGATTATTATAAGAAAATTGACCCAACATGGGTTCCTTATAGCGAACAACAAAAATAAAGCGAGAGGTGTAAAATGAAATCTTTTAAAGAAATTAATTTAGACGATGCAAAAAAAATTAAGTATATTTTATGTGATATTGATGATACAATAACTACAGAGGGTAAATTGAGCGCACAAGCTTATGCTTCACTGTGGAATTTGCACGATAAAGGCTACCATGTTATTCCTGTTACCGGTAGGCCTGCCGGTTGGTGCGACATGATAATTAGGCAGTGGCCCGTAAAAGCGGTTGTTGGCGAAAATGGTGCATTTGTGTATTATTTTGATAACGGGCAACAAAAAAATTTCACACACCCATCTGTTTCAACAGGCGACGTTCAAGGTAAACTTGAAGCAGTTAAACAAGCGTGCTTAAAAGGTGTAGCGGGTTGCCGTGTTTCCAAAGACCAATTTGCCCGCATTTATGATGTGGCTATAGACTTTAACGAAGATGAGCCATACCTTGGCTTTGAAGCAGCAGAAGAAATAAAAAACATATGCGAAAGCATGGGCGCGGTTGCAAAAGTTAGCTCAATACATGTAAACACTTGGTTTGGAGATTACAACAAAGTTGACATGACACGCATGTTTTTCAAAGAAGTTTTAAATTTAAGCGAAAGCGACATTAAAGAGCAAGTGATGTTTTTCGGAGACTCGCCCAATGATGAGCCTATGTTTGAATTTTTTCCAAATGCAACGGCTGTTGCTAATATTAAACCATTCATAAGCAGTTTGAAGAATTTGCCTAAATATATTGCCGATTTTGAATCGGGAGAAGGTTTTACAGATTGCGTTAATTACTTTTTAAACTTATAATAATATTAAATAATATGGAGGTATTTATGAGCACTTTAGATTTTATAAAAGAAAGAAAAAGCATAAGAAAATACAAAAATGCATTAATCAACAAATCAGATATCGAAACAATAATTGACGCTGTTAGGTTTGCTCCTTCGTGGGCTAATACCCAAACAGCAAGGTATACTATTGTTCAAGATAAAGTTATTATAAAAAAAATATGTGAAAGCGGTGTAAATAATTTTGCATATAATATGAATACCTTAGTAAATGCAACAAATGTTGCTGTTTTAAGTTATGTGCAAGGGAAAAGTGGGAAACTAAAAGGTAGTGATGAGTTTGCAACAAATAAAGAAAACTCATGGGAGATTTTTGATGCAGGCATATCGTGCCAAACATTTTGCCTTGCAGCGAACGCAATTGGTATAGGAACTTGCATAATGGGAATTATTAATGATATAGAAATAGCAAAAATAATTAATCTTCCTCAAAATGAAACAGTTGCGGCTTTAATTGTGTTCGGAATTCCCGACGAATCGCCTGAAAAAAAGCCAAGGCTTGCCGCCGATGAGATTCATAGAATTATTTAGC
>CAYJPD010000201.1:0-1732 GCA_964371975.1 uncultured Bacteroides sp. | reverse complement strand
GGCGGCACCGGCACAAACAACACCGGCATACCAACAGGCTTGGTTTCGCCTATTCCTAACGACAATGGCGATAACTTAAACCATAAAGACCTTTATTTAGACCCAATAAGCGTTATAACAAAGGTGTATAAAGGCGATAAAGAAATTTATATAACACCTATTGCTTCAAGCATTTTAGCAGATTGGCGCGACGGCTATTTAATTGCCGAGAGCTCTTGGCTGTTTGATAACGGCTCTTATTATATTAACGGGCTTTATTGGAACGGTGAGGCTCAGTTGCACGAATTTATGGCAAGCATGGCTTTGCCCGAAGAGCAACACATATACGATGCAGCATTCGAAGCTTTTTCAAATAACCACCCCGAAGGCCTTGAGGGTACTGCTAATTTCTATCAGGATTCAGAGGATTATTTTGGGCACACAAGGGATCGCTCGCAAGAATATATTTATTATGAGGGCGCAGAAGGAATAGGGGCATACACAGCTGCGCCTGTTGTGCGAGAGTATGAGCTTAAAAGGAATTTGGCAATAGGTAATGACGAGGGGCTTGAAAATGCCGCTAACTATGTGCAAAATAATCCCGAGGAGAATTTTGTGGTAATAGACCCTTATCAAAATGCTGTTATGTTCCATTCGATGAGCCATCCTTATCCGCATCTTTCACATGAAGAAACTACATTGCTTGCAACTATAACAGATGAAGATGAGTACAACAGAGGGCAAAACGCCCCCGTGGAATTAACATTTGTAGGCATTACAATTTTAACAGACGGCTCAGGCGCAAGAATTATATACGACCAAGAATTTGAAATTACACTTGTTAAAAATTCTTAGGCAACAAAGTCTGCAATTTTAGCACAAAGAGAGCACTTCTTGCCACTTTGCGCAAAGCTGAGTAATTCGTTTTACAGCAGTACCCACATAAACACATAAAGCCACAATATAAGGAGAAAAAATATGAATCGGTGCTTATCATGCATGAATAATTACGAGGGGCAAACTTCTATTTGCCCGCATTGCGGCTATGAACAAAGCACGCCGCCAAGAGAAGCCTACCATTTAATGCCGGGCACAATATTGCAAGGGCGCTATATTGTTGGCAAGGTTTTGGGCTATGGCGGTTTTGGCGTAACTTATATAGGCTTTGATGCAAAACTTGAGCGCGCAGTTGCGATAAAAGAGTTTTTACCTACAACATTCGCAACGCGTTTGCCAGGGGACACCCACTTAACCGTTTACAACAGCAATAACGCAAACGAGCAATTTGGCACGGGGTTAAACAGCTTTGTTAAGGAAGCGCAAACGCTGGCAAGCTTTAACGGCATACCGGGCGTTGTGGATATTTACGACACATTTGTTGGCAATAACACAGGCTATATTGTTATGCAATACTTAATGGGTAGCGACGTTAAGCATATTTTAAACGCACAAGGTCCAATGCAATATGATATGGCAAGGGACATTATTTTAAGCGTGTGCGACACTTTAATGCCTATACATGCGCAAAATATAATTCACAGGGATATAAGCCCGGATAATATATACATAACACAAAACGGTGAAATAAAACTTTTAGATTTCGGCGCCGCTCGCTATGAGAGCGCTGTTAACTCTAAAAGCTTAAGCGTAATATTAAAAAGCGGCTATGCGCCCGAAGAACAGTATAGAAGCAAGGGCGAACAAGGCCCGTGGACAGACGTTTATGCGCTTGCGGCAACATTTTACAAAATGC
>CAYJPD010000200.1:0-1752 GCA_964371975.1 uncultured Bacteroides sp. | reverse complement strand
TAAAGGCAAACAATTTAAAAAACGAAATGCGCAAAAACAAAGCACTATTATATTTGCTTTATATATTTTACTGTGAAAAATAAATTGATAACACATGGTATTTGTGGTATGATTTTACTTAAACACATACCATGTGTTATTGATATTACAAAGTTGATTGGAGAGAATATGGTATATAGGAAAGCTGATAGCAGCGACATTGATAAAATAATAGAGCTAAGAATAAAACTTTTAATAGAGGAAGCAGCCGTTGCCCCGAATGATATTCACGCTGAGCTAAGAGAGTATTTTACACAGGAATTAAACAAAAATATTATAGTTGTGCTTGCGGAAAGCGGCGGCGAAATTGTGGGAACGAGCGCTGTGATATTTCAAAAATACCCACCGCATTTTGGCAATAAAAAAGGTTTGCGTGCTTACATAACAAATGTGTATACCGAGAGGGAATTCAGAAGAAAGGGCATAAGCACAGCGCTTTTAAATGAGCTTATCAAAGAAATAAAGCAAAGAGATATACCGCATGTTTGGCTATGGTCTACTAAAGAGGGCGTAGAGTTTTATGAAAAATATGGCTTTAACGATATAAAAATGTTTAATACAATGGAATATTTACCTTAGACAATAACAAAACTCCTGCCCAGTGATAAGGCAGGAGTTTTGTGTTTAATGTTATTATTGCTTTAGCTTAGTTTTTTGGCAGTAAATTTGCGGTAAGTGCAAAAGCGAAAGCTCCCAAAGCGGCAATGCCAAGCTCAAACGCCCAAGCGAAAACTTGAACAGAAATGTAATAAGAGCACAAACCGCCAATTAAAGCGCCAATTAAAGCAAACAGCATATTGTAGTGTAATGCAATTTTAGCCTTGAAAATTAAATGAGCAAAACCTCCGATGGATAAACCCACAAAAAGGCTTACTATTAAAGTTAAAAGCATTTATCCAGCTCCTTTAAATTTAATAAGCTTTAAAATACGTAGGTTTCACTTGGAATTTCTTCAAATTCTATTTCATCTTCTTGTGCAGAGATAATGCCCGCGTTAGCTTCGGGAATTCCTGTACCTGCAGGTATTAATTTACCTATGATAACATTTTCTTTTAGGCCCATTAACGGGTCTGTTTTGCCTTTTATGGCTGCATCTGTTAAAACTCTTGTTGTTTCTTGGAAAGATGCCGCAGATAGGAATGAATCTGTAGCGAGAGAAGCTTTTGTGATACCCATTAGTATAACGCTAGCAACGGGCTCTTCAAAGTTTTCGCCTTGCTGTGCCTTTGCCTCTTCTACTATGCCTTTGTATTCAAATTTATCCATTACAGAGCCCGGAATAATGCTTGTGCTGCCGGCTTTTTCAATTTTAAGCTTGCGCATCATTTGAAGAACTATAACTTCGATGTGCTTATCGCAAATATCAACACCCTGTAAGCGGTAAACTTTTTGAACTTCGCTTATAAGGTAATTTTGAACGGCAATAGGCCCTTTAATAGCTAAAATATCCTGTGGGAATGCAAAGCCTTCCGTTAGAATATCGCCTTTTTCAAGCTCTGCGCCGTCTTCAACCCTAATGCGTTGGCCGAAAGGTATCAAATAGCTTTTTTCACAAGGTGCGCCGTTTTCATCAACACCTAAAACAACAGCGTGGCGGTTTTTCTTAGTGTCGTCTATTTTAACTTTACCGGCAATTTCTGTCATTATAGCAATGTTTTTAGGGCGGCGTGCCTCAAATAGCTCTTCAACACGTGGCAAACCTTGTGTAATATC
>CAYJPD010000199.1:1515-1773 GCA_964371975.1 uncultured Bacteroides sp. | reverse complement strand
AGCCTCGCATGTAAACATAGGATGGGGTAACGATTTATCAATTATGGATTTAGCGCATTTGGTGGCAAGAGTTGTTGGCTTTGCAGGCGAAATTAAAACAGACCCAAGCAAACCAGATGGAACTATGCAAAAATTATTGGATATATCAAAAATTTTAGATCTTGGCTGGCAACCTACCATAGCTTTAGAACAAGGGCTGAAACTAGCCTATGAAGATTTTTTATCCAGCAAACCTAGAACTTAGAAGATTTTCTTATT
>CAYJPD010000199.1:441-1505 GCA_964371975.1 uncultured Bacteroides sp. | reverse complement strand
GTTCTTTTGCATAATTTTTTATGCAGCCATGCATTATTATGCAGAACCTAGTGTAGCTCAACTACAAAGTACCCAAGCTTTGCAAAAAATTATGCTTTTGCGTATGGTTTTTAGTTGTGTTTTTGCAGCATTTATTGGTTTTTTAGGCGTTAAGCTTTCTGGGCGCATTTGGCCTGCTGCCACTGTTCATGCCATTGTAGTTGCCGTCATGCTAATGATTGATATACCATTTGAAGATTTACTTATTAATTGGAATATTAGCTTACTCATCATAGCCATCATGGCTAGTATAACAACTCTTTTTGGTGGCATAACCCTTGCTTTTTACTGGTTACGCATGCGCAAATATAGATAAAAATTATTGCTCAATTGCAAATACATTCTGATAAATTAATTCACCTTTATCATCTTTAACTTCCATTAGCACTTGAGCATTAAAAGTATCTGTCCCTTCTGGCATATTAGCAAAAAATACTGTTTTTTTCCATTTAGCAATTTTAAATTTACTCATATTCTCAGGCGTTAACTCAAGGGGAATGGTCTTACCCGAAGCAAGACTTAATGTACATGTAATATCGCCAGTAATACTTTCATCTCCAGGATTGCGTATATCAAGCGAGGTGCGTAAACGATTTGCGCCAACCATGCGGCTTATTACATTTTCAATTAAAACCTTTCCAGTGTCGACCACTTCCACCACAATATGTCCAGGTCCATCTTGGTCGTTGGTCACATCATCAACTGGTACTTCTTCAGCATAAACAACTTTTGAGGTATTTTCTGTATTCTGCTCTGTGGGTTTGGCGGTTTCGTCTACAGCGCCTGCTTGGTCGGATGTTGCATCAGTTTTTGGCTTAGCATTATCTTCCACAGTCTTTGCATCTGCAATAACTTTAGACTCACCCTCAGTTTGCACCTTTTCTTTTTGCGCATCTTTTACAGGGCTATCTTGCTTTGCAACGTCGCTATTGGCAACTTCAGCTAAAGCAATCATTTCAGCCTCTGCAGTGGGGGTTTTTGAATCTTCTTTTGTAGAAGCAGGGCTACCTTCAACAGCTTTTGCC
>CAYJPD010000199.1:0-431 GCA_964371975.1 uncultured Bacteroides sp. | reverse complement strand
ATTTTTTTTATTTTCAGCAATCTGTGTTGGTTTTACTTGTGATTTAATATTCTTCTCAAGCTTATCGGCAAGTTTGTCATCATGAATGAGCAAAGCTTCAAGATTAGTTAAACGCTGCACAGTGGCGGCATATTTTTCATTTAATTTTTCAGCAAGTATTGCTCTTTTGCTAAGAAGCATGTTTTCTTGCCAAAGCACATACCCACCCCATAGCAACAAAGCACTAATAAGCGGAAAGCATATCAATATTGTAATAAGTGCATAAAACCAAGTGCGACGGACACGGTAACGCTTGGTCTCACCACTATCACGCATGATAAGCAAATTTAATTTTTCACCTGGTACGGACATAGCTTTCTCCTAAGCAGATGATTAATGATTAATTTTGATTTAACCCCACCCACTCTTCTTTTACTATTTTCCATCCATTT
>CAYJPD010000198.1:0-1779 GCA_964371975.1 uncultured Bacteroides sp. | reverse complement strand
CGTTTGAAAAGCCTGTGTCGTAAGAGGCTGTGGCTTCTTCGGAATATTCCATCTCTGGAGAAGCGACTTCGGTAGTTGCATAATCATAGGAGCTTGCGCCGCACGAAGCGAGCATTGTAAGGCTAAGTATAGCCGATAGGATTATCAAATATATTTTTTGTGTTTTCATTGTTTTTCCTCCGTTAGTTTTTTTGAACCCCGTCAAGCAGAATACGAAACAAAAGCCGGAATTATTGCAAAAAAATAATTACAATTAATTACAAAAATTCAACAAATAAAATTTTTTGTTAAACATCACTTTTTATTGGAAATTAAAACAATGTTTTACGTCACAATTATGCATTTTTACAGCGCACTTTTTATTACGCCGCCGCCCATAACAAGCTCGTTTTCATAAAAAACAATGCTTTGCCCGGGCGCAGGTGCTCTTTGCGGCTCTTTGAATTCAAGCTGTAACTCGTCTTCTTTTATTGAGCTTATTGTGCAAGCGCTTAAAGCACCACGGCTTCGCACTTTGCCTAAATATTCTTCACCCACGGTATAAGGCTTGCCGTTTGTTTTAACAAAGTTTGTAACAGTTATAGTGCTGAAAAACTCTCCGCCTGAAACGGCAAGAAGTACATCGCCGCTTGAAAGTATGCTTTTAACAAATAAAGGCTCACTATAAGCTATACCAAGGCCTTTGCGCTGGCCTACAGTGTAATGAATAATGCCTTTATGTTCGCCTAAATTTTCGCCTTTTGGGCCTATAAAACAGCCTTTTTTGCTTTGTAAGCCACGCTGTGTTATGTAAGTTGCATAATCACCGTCGGGTATAAAACATATTTCTTGGCTGTCAGGCATATCGGCATTTTGCAATTTGGCACTTTGTGCCATTTGCCTAATATCTTGCTTTTCAAATTCGCCAACAGGTAGGCAAAGGCGCGATAATATATCTTGCGGTAGGCGATAAAGCATATAGCTTTGGTCTTTTTGCTCGCTTACAGCCCTTTGCACATAAAAAATACCGTTAAGCTCGCAAACTCTTGCATAGTGGCCGCTTGCAATTAAGTTAATATCATATCTGTTTGCTGCATTTACCAAAGCTTTAAATTTAACAAGGGGGTTGCACATAACACAAGGGCTGGGAGTAATGCCGTTGCAATAATCGTTGCAAAACGGCTTTATAATTTGCCGCTCAAAGTCCTCGGTGCAATCTTCTATAGTAAGAGGTATATCTAACTGCTTTGCCATTTTAACGGCCTCGCTTACAGCGCCATCGTGTGCGCTTGAAAACCTAATAACAGCCGCGCGAACATCAAAGCCTTGCTCTTTTAAAATGTTCACGCAAACTGAAGAGTCTACTCCGCCGCTTAGGCCAACTAATATTTTATCTTGTTTTTCGTATGTGCTGAAACTATTGCCTGCACTTATAATATCGCTCATAGTTTAAGCTTTGCGCTAAATATTAATATAATACTTCGTTTTAAAATTTGCATAGGCAAAGTTCAAAGCAGTTTTTTACACTAAAATATAAAAGCGCATTCCTTTCTTTTTGCTGTATTTATTTAAATTTTGCCGCCTGCGCAACAGCAAGGGCATCACATCTTTCGTTTTGTGCATAGCCTGAGTGGCCTTTTATCCAAACATAGGTGAGTTTATGTGCTTCAACTAAATTTAATAAATGCTCCCATAAATCTTTATTCAAAGCGGGTTTTCTGTCGCTTTTTATCCAGTTCTTTGCTCGCCAGCCTTTTGCCCAGCCTTTTTGCAATGCGTCTATAACATATTTTGAGTCGC
>CAYJPD010000197.1:0-1789 GCA_964371975.1 uncultured Bacteroides sp. | reverse complement strand
TTGCGATGCTGGCAAGGGATAATATAGTGAGCATAAGCACAATGGTTAAAAGCATTATACCGGCAGGTGTTGTAATTATATTAACGCTTGTGTTTTTTATAGCAAGCCTAACAGTGCTGCTTTCGTTTTTTCGCACAGCGGGTCTTAGGGTGTGCCGTGCAGGCGGCGTTATATTGTGCAAAGGCGGGCTAATAACAAAAACCGAGCGCAGAATTAACACAAACTGCATTTTAGCATGTGATGTAAAAGTTACGCCGATAGCGCGCTTAATAGGAAGAAAAGCGCTATATATAACGGCAGGAAGCTATAAAAGCAGCGATTACCCACTGTTGGTTTATAAAAAAGAACACGAAGACAGGCCGAAAATTCTACTATCTGAATTTAGTTTGCCCTCGGAAAAACTATGCGATTATAAGCGCAAATCAATATTTCAATATGTTTACAAACAAATGTTTTGCCTTTTTTTGTGCGCAATTGCATTTGCGGTTTTAACTTATATGCAAATACCGCTTGCAGCGCTTATGGCATTACCTGTGTTTTTTACTTTATTAAGCCTTGCCGTTTCAATAGAAGGCTTTTTTAAAGAGGGAGTAAGCAAAAACGAAAACCGCACAATATCGCTTTATTACACAAAGTTTTTTACAAGGCATGAAATATGCGTGTTCACACACAATGTGAAATACAGGGTGTTTCAGCATATATTTAACGTTAAAAATAAAAATTCAAACTTGCGTGTGGATATGCCCTACGGGTATGATTTGCGCGTTAGGGGAATAGAGATAGAAAGGGCAATGAGCTTGCCGTTTTTCAGATAATAATCGGAGGAAGAAATTTGTATAAAGCAGTTATATTTGATTTAGACGGAACTTTATTGGATACATCAAAAGATTTAGCGAATGCAGGAAACTATGTGTTATCGCAATTGAATTTGCACCAGCACACAGAGGCGGAGTTTAAACATATGATAGGCCACGGGATAAAGAATTTGGTAACAAGCATGTTGCCGTCAACTGCAAGGGGCGGCGAAATGGAAAAAATGGCGCTTCAAATGTTCAAAAACTATTATAGCCTTCACAGCGCAGATAAAACCGAGCCGTTTGAAAAAACGCACACTATGATTAAAGTTTTAAAAAACGCAGGCGTAAAACTTGCGGTTTTCAGCAATAAAGACAATGTACTTGCAAATTCGCTCGTTCAAAAGCATTTTGAGCATGCCTTTGATATGAGCCTTGGGCATATTGAGGGCATGAAACTAAAGCCGGACCCTCAAGGCTTAATTACAATATGTAAGGAGCTTAATGTAGGGCAAAATGAAGTTTTGTTTGTTGGCGATGGCGAGGCAGACGTTCTTGCGGCAAAAAATGCAGGCATTGATATGTGCTGTGCGCTTTGGGGCTACAGAACAAAACAGCAGCTTTTAGATGTGGGCGCTACGCTGTTTGCAAGCACACAAAAGCAAGTTTGCGAAATAGCATTAGCAAGTAGGAATTAGCACAAAAATAGAGTTGTTTTCGGTATTAAACAAGCAAAAAAAGAAAATATTACAAAATCATAGCTGAATATACAATTATCACCCTGAGCATAATATAAAAGAGGTGAAAATTATGATAAAAGACAATGATTTTGGCAAATTTAACACTTATACCCCCGAAATGCTAGTTTATTACCACGCATTGGCGCCCGAGCTTCAAACTGCGGTTATGGCGGCATCGCAAATGCCCTCAACATTAGAGGAGCTTGCGCATATTGCAAGCAGTAGCCAAGAGATGGAAAACTTGCCTTACGGCGA
>CAYJPD010000196.1:0-1792 GCA_964371975.1 uncultured Bacteroides sp. | reverse complement strand
TTAGCTGTGCGGCATCGTCATTTATTCTAAAAAGTTCTGTGCCTTCTTCAACATAAGTGCCGGGGGTAATATATACTTCTTCCACCATTCCTGTTGCTGTTGAAATTACATTAACTGTGTTTTTGGAAATTATAGTGCCTGCAAATTCGCTTTCAATTGCCATGTAGTCATTGTTAAGTGTTAATGTATCTACAAGCAAAGCGGAGGTTTGCTCCTGTTCCTTGGCACTTGCATTTGAACTGTTTGGAAGCACAAGTAATGCAACTGTAAGTGCTATTGCGGTTAAAATCGCTATTAATATGAATTTCTTTTTGTTTTTTTGTTTAGTTTTCATTTCGTGTAATCACCTTTCCCGTTTAAGCTATGTGGCAATTATACACACGCAAAATAAACTGAATATAAACAAAGCTTGTAATTTTGTTTATATTCAGTTTATAATTGAAGAGTATTATATTGCCAAAGAATAAAATGTTTTAAAAAACATTTTTAAAAAGGAGTAGGCTATGATTAATATATTAATAGTAGAAGATGATTTATCTACACGTAAATTTTTACAGGCGCTGCTTGTAACAAACGGATATAATGTATATACAGCAGGCGATGGCTTGCTTGCGTGGGACATTATTGAAAAGCAAAGTGTAGATTTTATTATTTGCGACATAATGATGCCTAACATGGACGGCTTTGAATTTGTGGAAAGTTTAAGAGATGCACAGTATGAAATGCCTGTTTTAATGCTCACCGCCAAAACATATATAGAGGATAAAAAGCGGGGGTACTCCGTTGGCTCGGACGATTATATGACAAAGCCTGTTAATGAGGAAGAATTACTGCTAAAAATAACAGCACTTTTGCGACGTGCAAAAATCACCAAAAGTAAGCAGATAACGGTGGGCAGTGTACTTGTAGATTACGACAGCTTAACCGTAACCGACAAAAACGAGAGCATTGAACTGCCGCCAAAGGAATTTATGCTGTTATTCAAGCTGCTTTCATACCAAAACAAAATATTTACAAGGCTTCAAATAATGGACGAAGTTTGGGGTATGGACACAGAAACTGACGATAACACAATAAATGTTCATGTTAATAGGCTTAGAAAAAAACTATCACACATAAAAGAATTTGAGATTATGACAATAAGAGGGCTTGGCTACAAGGCGGTAAAATATGAATAAGCGATTTAAAAATAACTTTCAAATTATATTCACGGTAGGCACGCTGTTTATTGCCTTTATGTTTACTTTTGTAATAACAATCCTACTTTTAGCGGTTGTATTTGAGTATGATTTGAGTGAGGCTGTAAGTAGAATATTGCAACTGCCATTTAATAGGCCTGCTTTTTTGCTGCTCTTGTCAGGGTTTACAATTTTCATGGCTCTTATTGCATACTGGTTTTCAAGCATACAGCTAAAACCTCTTAGAAAATTTCAAAAATCGATGGAAGATGTGGCAAAGGGTGATTTTTCCATGCAATTGGAAACACCCAAAAATTCCCCTAATGAAATTGCCGGGCTTGTGCACTCCTTTAATATAATGACAAAAGAACTTGCAAGTACAGAAATGCTTAAACAAAATTTCATCAACGATTTTTCGCATGAATTTAAAACGCCAATAGCCTCTATAAACGGGTTTGCAAATATTTTGATAAAGAATAATTTGACGAATGAGCAAAAAACGGAGTATCTTTCGGTAATAGCAAATGAATCTGCAAGGCTTGTAAGTTTATCTAAAAACATACTTTTATTAAACAAGGTAGAAAGCCAAGATGTTTTGGTGGATACCGAGCAAT
>CAYJPD010000195.1:0-1804 GCA_964371975.1 uncultured Bacteroides sp. | reverse complement strand
ACCGTAAAATGCAATTCATATAGCTTTTAAATAAAGCAAAACAAAAACAAAAATCGCAATCCTTACGAAAAAACAAAAATGCAAGCTTAAATACTAAGAACAACAAAAATAATTTTAAACACTTTGCGTAATTTTACAGCCTCTATCGCTTTTGCTTCTTTTCACGCTGAAAAGAAGGGCGAACCACAAAGCTTAGCCACTAAAGCTAACTAAATAACAAGGCGCAATCCTTACGAAAAAACAAAAATTTAAACGAACAAAAAAGCTAAAAATTGTAAATATTTAAAATAATATAAATTATCAAAAAAAGAGGAAAAAACATGGAAAAGAAAACATATTACATTACAACGCCTATTTATTACCCGAGCGATAAATTGCATATAGGCCACAGCTACACTACCGTTATTTGCGATGCCTTAGCACGCTATAAGCGCCTTGAAGGCTACGACGTTATGTATTTAACCGGCACAGATGAGCACGGCCAAAAAATACAGGATTTAGCCGCGCAAAAAGGCGTTACGCCAAAGCAATATGTTGATGAAATTGTTAGGGGTATTAACGAGTTGTGGGCACTTATGAATATTTCACACGATAGATTTATTCGTACAACAGACGATTACCATGTTGAGAGCGTGCAAAAAATATTTAAAAAGCTTTACGATAAAGGCGATATCTACAAGGGCGAGTATCAAGGGCATTATTGTAAACCGTGCGAAACATTTTGGACGCAAAGCCAGCTTAATAACGATAAATGCCCCGATTGCGCAGGCGAAGTTTACGAGGCGAAAGAAGAGGCGTATTTCTTTAAAATAAGCGAATATGCCGATAGGCTTTTAGCGCTTTATGAGGAAAATCCGCACTTTATTCAGCCGGAAACACGCAAAAATGAGATGATAGCTTTTATAAAGCAAGGTCTGCAAGATACCTGTGTTTCACGCACAAGTGTTAAATGGGGTGTGCCCGTTAGCTTTGATGATGCACACACAGTTTATGTTTGGGTAGATGCCCTTTCAAACTACATAAGCGCGCTTGGCTATGAGAACGATAAATACAGCGACTACGATAAATACTGGCCGGCTGATGTTCACATTGTTGGCAAGGAGATTTTGCGCTTTCACACAATAATATGGCCTGCTTTGCTAATGGCGCTTGAATTGCCGCTGCCGCACAGGGTTTTCGGGCACGGCTGGCTACTGCTACAGGGCGGCAAAATGAGCAAAAGCAAGGGCAATGTTGTAGACCCAGCTGTGCTTTGCGAGCGCTACGGCACAGACGCTATACGCTATTTTTTACTGCGTGACGTGCCTTTTGGCAACGACGGCGTTTTTACAAACGAGGCGCTAATTGCGCGCATTAACTCCGATTTGGCAAACGATTTAGGCAACCTTTTAAGCCGCAGTGTTGCCATGGTTGAAAAATATTTTGGCGGCACTTTAAAATGCACAAAAACGCATATTGAAAACCCGAGCAGCGATTTTGATAAAGAGCTTATTGCAATTTGCGAGCAGTTGCCGCAAAATGTTAAAAAGCACATGGACGATTTACTTGTGCCGGGCGCACTTACCGAGATATTTAAAGCTATTCAGCGCGCAAACAAGTATATAGATGAAACTACACCGTGGACGCTTGCCAAAGACGAAGCAAACAAAGAGCGCCTTTGCGAAATACTTTATAATTTGTGCGAAGTGTTGCGCTATGCTTTTGTGCTTTTAGCGTCATTTATGCCTGAAACATCGCCGAAAATTGCAACGCAGCTCGGTGTTAATTTAAGCGATTACAATTTGCAAAGCCTCAGTAAATTCGG
>CAYJPD010000194.1:0-1823 GCA_964371975.1 uncultured Bacteroides sp. | reverse complement strand
GCACTATTAAAGAGTCTACCGTTGAGCGCAAAGCAAAGCAAATTTGCGAGGAGCTTAACAAAACTTATAAAGCTGAAAACGGAGTTAGCGTTGAAATATCAAGCAGTATAGGCATAGTGGCGGCGCCTAGAGACGGGCAATCTTTTGAAAGTTTGTTTAATGCCGCAGATTTAGCCATGTACCACTCAAAGAGCATTGGGAAAAACACATATACCATATATGATAAAAGCTTGTTTTCCGGCTTTAAGCCACAAGAAAAAGACGCATATATGCGCCTTAGAAATGATGCAAATGAACAAGAAGGCCCAAGCGAGGAATAGCGCGTTTTCAATAATACAATTACCTTAAAAATAAAACTCCCTCTTTTTGAATAAGAGGGAGCTTTAATTTTAATTAGCTAAGTTTAAAGGGTTGTTAATTTTATTATATAGCCCAAATGCTAAAATAGCGCGCATTTTTGTGCTCGCCTTATGGTGAGCGGGCGCTGTTTTAGCTTATAAGCCTTAATAACAAAGAATACAGTAGCTTTTATGCATTGCATTATAAGCTGATTTTACCCATTATAACCGCTTGTTTTGCGTTTGTAGCCGAGGGCGCGTTATTCGTGTTGCCACACAGCGCTTCGTTGCCAAGCACTGCAAAAGCAATGGCCTCTTTTGCGTCGCTGCTAAAGCCTAGTTGCTCGTTTGTTATTACCTGTATATCTTTAAGGCAGTGCCTTATATTGTTTAAAAGCGTGTTGTTATAACTGCCGCCGCCGCCTATTATAAGCTGCTCGGGCCTGTTGGTTTTTAAGCTATCAATGCCTAATGCTATGCTTTTTGCAGTGAACATATTAGCGCAGGCAAGCACATCTGTTAGCTCAACATTTAACTCTTGCGCTTTGTTGCATAAATCGCTAACATATTGCTCGCCGTAATATTCTCTGCCGGTGGTTTTGGGCAAAGGCATTTTTAAATATTCATCGTCTAGCATATAATTTAAAAGTTGCTCGTTTATATTGCCGCTAGCTGCTAATTTTCCGCCCTCGTCATAGCGCTGTTTGCCATTTGTTATTTTGAACACAAGCGCATCCATAACCATATTTCCTGTGCCTGTGTCAAACGCTAGCACATCATTTAACTCGCAGTTTTTTGGCAAAACGGTTATATTGCTTATGCCGCCTATGTTTTGAAGCGCAATTGTTTTTTCGCTTTGTCTATATAGCAAAAACTCTGTATACGATACAAGAGGCGCGCCAAAGCCGCCTGCGGCAACATCGCGCACTCTGAAATCGCTAACAACGGGGCAGTTAAGCCTTTGCGCTATAACGCTAGCCTCGCCTATTTGAAGAGTGCTGCTAATATTTTTACCATAATAATTTATGCTTTGAGGTATATGGTATATTGTTTGCCCGTGGCTTGCAACAAAATCTATATCGTTTTTGTTAACGCCCGCTTTTTCACAAAGCTGTTCACATGCGTCGGCAAAAAGCTCGCCCAAAAGGAAGTTTAAACTGCAAATTTCTTTAGAGCCGCCAAACTCTCCGCCTGCTGTTTTTAGTATAAGCTCGCGGATGCTATCATCATAAGGTGTGTTAATATAATGCAGCTGTTGCACATTTGTATCGGTATAATTGCCGCTAATTTTCACAAGAACGGCATCTATTCCGTCAACAGATGTGCCACTCATTAGGCCGATCGCCAGTTTTTCATTTTTGTCTTTCATTAAAACCATAATATAATCCTCTTTTCATAAATTAATAGCTAACTGTAAAAAATAGTTTTTTGCGATGTATATCCTTGCAAATAGCAATAACAAACTGTAGCAGCATTCGGGCTATG
>CAYJPD010000193.1:0-1834 GCA_964371975.1 uncultured Bacteroides sp. | reverse complement strand
TAATGCACGCAAAAAAAATTCTTGTTACCGTAAGCGGCGAAGATAAAGCAGATATCCTTTACGAGGCATTCAAAGGCCCCGTTATGCCAGAGCTACCTGCATCTATTTTGCAGTTGCACCCGGATGTTACTTTAGTGGGCGATGAAGCAGCGCTACACAAATTAGTAAAGGCAGGCGAAAAATTATGCGATTAAAAAACGCAAATGTTTTTGATGTTTGTAAGGGCTTTGTAAAAAAAGATATATGCATTGACGGCAAATATATTAAAAGCGAGGCAAATGGCAACGATATTCTCCTTGACGGCTGCTATATTATACCCGGCTTAACCGATGTTCACAGCCATGGCTGCGCCGGTGAGGATTTATCTGATGCGAGCTATGACGGGCTTTCCAAAATGTGCGATTACCAGCTTTCAAGAGGTGTTACTCAATATTGCCCTACAAGCTTAACAATTGATGTACCCGATATAGTAAAAGTATGCCGCATTGCAGCCGAGTATAAAAAAGCTAAAACAACAGGTGCCGAGCTTGTTGGTATTCAATTAGAGGGTCCATTTTTCTGCGAAGCAAAAAAAGGTGCACAAAACGCAAAATTCTTACTTAAACCAAACAAAGAACTTTTTAGAACGCTTCAAAAAGAGGCAGAGGGTTTAATAAAAATTATTGCCCTTGCGCCCGAGCTTGAAGGCGCTATAGATTTTATCAAAGAATACAAAGATGAAGTTGTTATTTCTATAGGCCACACAACAAGCGATTATAAAACCGCTTTGCATGCATTTGATAGCGGTGCAAAACAAGTTACCCACCTTTTTAATGCAATGAACAGCTTTCTACACCGTGACCCCGGCGTTGTGGGCGCGGCGGCAGATAGTGAATGCCAAGTTGAATTAATAAGCGACGGCGTACATATTCACCCGGCTATGGTGCGCAGTGTGTTCAAACTTTTCGGCGCAAGTAAAGTTACACTTATAAGCGACTCTATGCGTGCCACCGGCTTAAAGGACGGTAAATATGATTTAGGCGGCCAAGAAGTTGATGTTAAAGGTAATCTTGCAACATTGAGCGACGGCACTATTGCAGGCTCTTGCACAGATTTAATGCAATGCCTTGTAACGGCGGTTGGCTTTGGTATACCGCTTCACAGTGCTGTTACTGCCGCCGCGGTAAACCCTGCCAAAACTATGGGTATTTACGATAAATACGGTAGCCTTTGTGATGGCAAAATTGCAAATATAGTTGTTTTAAACCCCGATTTATCCCTTCGTGCCGTTATTTTTAACGGTGAAGTAAAAAGCGGCAAGCTATAAAAGCATTTAATAGATAACAATGCGAATTAAAACAAAAACTAAGCGAGTAATTAGTTAAAATAATTTAAAAGCAAAATATAAAGCCGATACTTTCAAAATGATAGTATCGGCTTTATGTTTTCTGTTTTTATCAAAATGCACAAAAGCTACTTAATTATATTAGTTGCAACTCTTACCATTATTAATCACTGTTCATTTTCGCTTAAATGAATATCTAAAGCACACAAAATCAATACTCAATTTGCATTAGCCTTGCAATTCCAAGTATGTATATTTTTAGCGCTTTCATCAAAGACTCTATGCTTGCGCCCTCGTTAGCGCCGTGTATTGGCCCTACAAAATCGGGGAAAACTTCGCCCTCTTCCTCCGGGCCAAAGCTAACCGCTCTTGGGAAATGTCTTGCATAAGTTCCACCGCCCATAGAAAACGGCTCTTCATTCTTGCCCATTACTTCATTATATGTTTTGCAAAGTGCAATAACTTCTTCGCTGTTCTTATCTGTTACAAATGGCACAACATTCGCCTTTT
>CAYJPD010000192.1:327-1843 GCA_964371975.1 uncultured Bacteroides sp. | reverse complement strand
CTTGCCTTACGCCAAGTACTCGGACGCACCATTGGCCAACTCTTTGATGGCTACAAAGCCGGTATGAATAAAGACGCTACCCCGCCTCTCTTGGGCTACGCGCTAGAAGAGAAGAATATAACCGAGAGGGAATGGAAATGAGCAAGCAACGCTTTTTAGAAAAGGAATCCCTAGCGGAGTTTTTAACTTGGCTTGGAACTTATAATGCCGAAGAATATCGCGTCCTTGCCCCTACCAAACAGGGCAATAGCGTAATATTTATGCCCTATAAGGCGGAGAATGAAGTATGCTTTGATAAAGCTGCAATTTCTCCCAAGGAAGTAGCCTTCCCACGCTGTGAAACCTTAGTGAACTATAAACGCAGCAAGGATCCAGAAAACTTAGATAAAATCACCATGATCCAACAATTATCTTTGCGGCTCGTCCTTGTGATGCACGTGGCTTTACTGTGCTTGACCGCCCATATACTCAAGGCCCATACAAAGACCCTTATTATATGGCCAAACGCGAAAAAATGATTGTTATCACTCGTGCTTGCACAGAAACATGTTCCACATGTTTCTGCCATTGGGTAGGTTCTGGACCACTTGATAAAACAGGCTCCGACATACTTTTAACTGAACTTGAAAATGGTTATGCCTTGCAAGCTGTTACCGAAAAAGGCGAAGCTCTTTTAGCAAAGACTAGTCTCAAAGAAGCAGACGCAAACCTTGAAGAAGCAGTTAAAAAGGCTCATGCCGCAGCTGGGGCAACGCTTGATAAGAGGCCAGATTTAAGTGCCGCTCAAGCAAGCCTTGCCGCGCGCTTTGAAGATACTACTTTCTGGGAACAACAAACTGCGCATTGTCTTTCTTGTGGTGCATGTACTTATATTTGCCCCACATGTTACTGCTTTAATATAACCGATGAAGGTGAAGGCTTTAACGAAGAAGGCGGCAAACGTTTACGCACTTGGGATACATGCATGGCCTCTCACTTTACTCGTGAAGGTAGTGGACATAACCCGCGCACAGCCAAAGCCTTGCGCATGCGTAATCGTATTTCGCATAAGTTTAGTTATTACCCTGAAGTATGGGATAAACAATATTCATGTAATGGGTGTGGGCGTTGCATTAGTCAATGTCCTGTTCATCTTGATATTCGCTCCATTGTCTTGGCAGCTATTATGCCAACTGATGGCCAAAAGGACTAGTAAGGAGAGAGCATGAGCGCTAAAACTACTACAAAAAAGCCAGCCGCCAAAAAAGCAGCCCCTGCTAAGAAAGCAGCTCCGGCTACAAAAGTAGAGAGTCAGCAAGAAGTTGCTGCTCTTGCTGAAAATACTCCTACACCACCAGCTAAAGCAACTGCTGTTAGCCCTGCGGTGAAGGAAGAAGCCAAGGCCCCAGCCATTAAAGAAGAAGCTAAGGCTCCTGCCATTAAGGAAGAGGCCAAAGCTCCTGCCGTGAAGGAAGCCAAACTTCCTGTGGTGCAAGCTACAAAAAAATCAGAGCCACAAGGCTTTAGCCTTGGGGTA
>CAYJPD010000192.1:0-317 GCA_964371975.1 uncultured Bacteroides sp. | reverse complement strand
TTCGCAAAAGGAATATATTCAATTCTCAGTCATGCAAGTGGGTGAAGTAACCAAATCTATCCACAAGCTAGCTGCTGGTGATAAAGTTGGTGTTCGCGCACCTCTAGGTAAAGGCTTTCCTTGTGCTGATTGGAAGGGTAAGGATATTTTCTTTATCGGTGGCGGCATAGGTATGGCCCCCATTCGCACTATCATGTTGCATGTACTTGAAAACAAAGCTGATTACGGCAAAGTTTCCTTACTGTATGGTGCTCGCACACCAAAGGATATGGCCTTTAGCTATGAGCTTGATGGTTGGCTAAAAGATCCTAACCTTG
>CAYJPD010000191.1:0-1866 GCA_964371975.1 uncultured Bacteroides sp. | reverse complement strand
TAAATATATTATAATACTAAAACAAATTAAGGGCAAGCTTTTTGCAATTATTGCTGTTATATGTTATAATTACTTAACTATGGAAAAGGGAGATGCTTATGGGCCCACAAAATAATATAAAAAACAGCGGCGCTAACGAGAACACTCAAAACACCGCCGCTAATAACAATAATATAATTAACACGCCACAAGGCGCAAATGCAAACGGTGCAAATGCAAAAAACAAAGTTGTGCAAGGTACAGCAACTGCAAGCGTAAACCCTAAAGCGCCCAAAAGCGCAACAGCTGCAAGCGCTGCAAACGCAAGCGTAAAAGCACCTGATAATTCAAATGCGGCAAGTGCAACCGCCACAGGGCAAAAGCCTATCGGCAAGCCTGCAAAATCAATGGATTGGTCGCAGTATTCAAACCCGCACAATAGCGAATGGTATGCCGCAGATGAAAACACCACTAACGCACAAATCGGCGGCAAAAGCGCTGATGAAAAGCAAATTGCAAACGGCAATGCCGCTAAAGCACAAAACAAAGCAAAAGTTAGCGCAAGTGAAAGGGCGGCAATAAAACAAGAAGAGCAATTAATAAAACAAAGTGAGCGCATTGCAAAAAAAGCACAACAAGACAGTGAAAAAAGCAAAAATGGCACTGAATTTCAAAAACTAACGCTTGAAGAGCAAGAACTTCAAGAGCAACAAAAGAACTTGCGGAAAATGAGGCATACACGCCGCCGCAGGCAGTTCATGGGTGTTATTTCGCTATTTTTAATAACTGTTGGCATTTTCTCAATATTTTCAGCTGCGGCAGGGCTAATCAGAAACGCTTTTGATGACACAGAGCTTCTTGAAGAATATTCAGAGCGTATGCGCTATGTTGTCGCGCTGGACCCTTTGCCGTTTGAAGATATGAACGAAGCACCGCTTACAACTCTTTTATTTGCGGCAATGAGCCACGCAATAGTGTCGCAAGAAGATTTGTCTGAGTTTGAATACAACGAAATTGGCGCTATTTATTTACCTGTAAGCATTTTGAACATAGCTATAGACGAATTATACGGCCCGGATATACAGTTTAACTTTGCAGATTTTGACCTTAGCGGCTTAGAATTTATTTATGACGCAGAGCGCGAGGCATACTTAATGCCTTTAACAAGTGTTCCTACCGATTTTGTGCCAATAGCGCAAGAAATGCGCCGTTCGGGCAATATACACACAGTGACAATAGGCTATGATGTTCCTTACGACACCGTTATTCAGCCTGTAAAATACAACGATTTTGTATTTACGCGCAATGAGGACGGCAATTATTATTTAACTGCAATAAGAACGAGCGAGCTACAAGCAAATGTAGCTGTAAGCAGTGAGCAAACTGTGCTTGAGGGCACTGCACCCCCTACTTTAGAGCAAGACACAGCCGAGCTTTTTAACGATGCACTTGATGAAACAATAAACGAGCAAGTTACGAGCGAAGTTACCAACAGCGAAGCCGCCACGAGCGAAGTAGTAAGTTCTCAAGCCAATGGCTAATTCTTATTATATTGCACAAATATTTTAAATTTCACGCATGTTCTTAATACCACAAACAGTAAAAAGCCTTACCGATCAATTATCGGTAAGGCTTTTTTATGTGCTTAATTTGTTAATTTGCTAACTTTTGGGCCGTCTTTCGTGTCTTCTACGCTGTAGCCAAGCGCTTTTATTTCATCTCTAATCGCATCTGCTTTTGCAAAATCTTTTTGCGCTTTTGCATTCGTGCGGCTTTGCACCAATTTTATAACCTCCGGCGGTGTTTGCTCGGTGTTTTCCTGTTGCAATATACCTAATACGCCGCAAAGCTCTTTAAACATATTAAGGGCATTTATTAGCTCGTCTT
>CAYJPD010000190.1:0-1890 GCA_964371975.1 uncultured Bacteroides sp. | reverse complement strand
GACGAGCCGTAGGCGAGGAATGGAGAAGGTTTTTCTAAATCATGCCTAAGTGTTGCGCCATCATCTCGTTAGATGTTTTAAATTTTAAGCAAATTTTCTTTCTATTATTAGATTTTCTATTATATTTTTTAAACTGCTTTCTACCGTCATCTAAGCTGCACATTTTCATCTTGCTGTAAAATCTAAGCTCATCGTACCTTGTTATAAACAAACATCTTACAATATCATTTAATGGCATGTATTGGTTTTATGCAGTGGTATCTTTGTTTAGTTTTGGTTAAATAACCAGCGCTAAGTTTTCTGTATTAAATACGCTTGCATTTTTCGTCTTTGTTGTGGCTTTTATAATTAGATGACTTTTCTACGCAATAAAATCTCCCATACCAATATCGTACATTTCAATAAGCACCGCTATTAGATTTGTCTTGTTCTCATTCATTTTTTCTCTTTTTGCCGTTTTTATAGCCTCCTATGTTTTTTTATCATAGAAGGCTATTTTTTTTATATATTTATAGAGTTTTTTTTCACGGACCCTTTAGTAGTCGGCACCATTTTCGCTGTTGTAAATGTACTCTTTCTCTAGATCATATTTATTGGTACTCACGAAATCATATACTAAATTTACCTCATTACGATCCAAGGAATGCCCCGATTTAATGTTAACTGGATTTAACCAAACTTGAGCAACACGAAAACCATTTTTCTCGATATGGCAATGAGCAGGTTCCTTACGGCAATCACATTTGCGCACATCAACAACACATTGCAGATTGTAATTTATTCGCATTTTCACTATAATCACCACCAATCATATTAATTGTAAATATTATATAATATTATTAAAAAAAATCAATTGACTTTATAAACAAAAAACAACTTAGATTTATTATCATTTATTCACCCTAAACTCAAAACTCACCACATCCCAAAATTCCACCCTAAGCCCACCGTCAGCCAGTACATCAACCTGCCGTATTACCCTCGCACTAAGCACATCAGAATAAACAATATTTGCTACCTCATTTTGCCTAATCTTATCAAGCAACATCTGCTCTAGTTCGCTAGGGCATTCTATTAACTTCTTTGCAAATAATCTTAAAATTTCAGTAAGCTAAATATTCATGCTATTTGCATCAACAGCACTTATAATTTTTGCATCTAAACATGTACTCGGTTGTGTTAGTGTTTATACAATTCACCTCAAAATCCATATTAATGGAAGGGTTTAAACTTAAAAGTTTGTCAAAATTTAAAAGCAAACTTTGACATTTCGTGAAAATCATAGCACTTCTTGATTTTGTTAATTGTGGATAAAACAATAAGCCCTGTATAAAATATTGGCTTTATACAGAGCTTTTAGGTTTGTTTTAGATATTTAATTGTCGGTATGGTTTTAATTTCTAAGTTTTTGTGCTGTAAAAAGAAGCACAAATTAATTTACTTATTTAATCTGTCGTATTGAATTTGTTTGTCGCCTGTTTCAACGTTAAGCTTTTCTTTATATAGTAAGGTATATTTTGTTTGCCCTTCTGTGTAATCTTTGTGAGATTTTGGAAAGAATGAGCGGCAAAAAATCTGCCTTTATCATTGAAAACGTGTTTAGCTTTTCATTATAGCGAAATATTATATTGTTGTTATCAAATATATCTTCTATGCGAACAAAGGGAGAAAATCTATCTTGTATTTTATCAATATATCTGCTTTTTGCTATATCGTCGTAAGTTATCTTTTGAGATATAATATTGTGAAAAATCTTTGGTGGTGCAGATGTTCTAATATATTCATTATCTGCTAATTTTTGCAGCCCTAATAGTTGGACAAATTCAGTGTCGTTAAATTTAACAGATAAATTAAAAGTCTTTCCTTTTTTGCCAATTACTATGTTGTATT
>CAYJPD010000189.1:0-1892 GCA_964371975.1 uncultured Bacteroides sp. | reverse complement strand
CCGAGCACAACTATACGTTTTTTAGTGCTTTTCTCGATGAAATACACCGCTTCGTCCTCTTCGCCGTTCGACACGGAATAAAAATAAGGGGTAGTCGCCTCAAACTCACCGGCACAGGTATCCACCATCTTATAGGACAGCTCGGTATTGTTCACAAATCCATCAGCAATATTTTTTAAGCAGTACAAAAACCATCTGTCTATCATCGTTTTTTCAAAGAGTTCATCCACCGTTATGCCACGGCAAAGTGCTTCGTACACAACAAACAACCGTTCATCGGTGACATTTTGAAGTTCACCGATTATTTCAGCATCACTCTTGTTTTTTAGTCTTGGAAGTCGGAGGTCGGTTAGTCCAATTTCCGCACCTCTTACCGCCTTTAGCAACGCCGCCTCGAAGCTATCTGCTATTGCCATAACCTCACCGGTGGCTTTCATCTGGGTTCCGAGTTCTTTTTTTGCATAGACAAACTTATCAAACGGCCATTTGGGAAATTTTACCGCAACATAATCAAGGGCCGGCTCAAAAGCTGCATAGGTATTGCCGGTGACCGCATTGACTATCTCATCAAGGTTGTAACCGATTGCTATTTTTGTGGCTACCTTAGCTATCGGATAACCTGTAGCCTTTGAAGCTAGTGCCGACGAACGTGAGACACGTGGATTCACCTCAATGACCGCATACTCAAAACTTGTCGGATGCAGTGCAAACTGGCAGTTACATCCACCCACAACCTTGAGTTCGTCAATAATATTCATTGCCGCGGTACGGAGCATCTGATATTCCTTGTCCGACAGTGTCACGGCAGGTGCAATAACTATACTGTCACCGGTATGAACGCCCACGGGATCGAAATTTTCCATTGAACAGACCGTTATGGTGTTGGAATTACCATCTCTCATAACCTCGAACTCGATCTCTTTCCATCCGGCGATGGATTTTTCTACCAACACCTGGGTTATGGGTGAGAGTGCAAGACCATTTTCCGTTGTGGCTATCAGTTCTTTTTTGTTGTTTACTATTCCGCCTCCGCTACCACCGAGTGTGAAGGCGGGTCGGATGATCAGCGGATACCCACTTGAATTTGCAAAATCAACCGCTTCCTCTATACGCGTTGCAATGATGGATGGTATAACCGGTTGACCTATTTTTTGCATCGTCTCCTTGAAGATAAGCCGATCCTCAGCCTTGTCTATTGTAGTCGGATCAGAGCCGAGGAGTCGCACACCCATCTGATCAAGAAACCCATCCTTTGCCAGTTGCATACAAAGTGTCAAGCCGGTCTGCCCGCCAAGTCCGGATAGAATACTGTCGGGGCGCTCCTTTTCGATTATACGTTTTACGGTAGGTATTGTAAGCGGTTCGATATAGATTTTGTCGGCAATATTTTTATCGGTCATTATTGTCGCAGGATTTGAGTTTATAAGCACTATCTCAATCCCGTCCTCACGCAACACACGACAAGCCTGTGTGCCGGCATAGTCAAATTCTGCCGCCTGTCCTATCACAATCGGGCCGGAGCCGATGACCAAAACTTTTTTTATTTTTTTATTCAGTGGCATGTTTCGCCTCCATATTTTTTACAAATTCATCAAATAAAAACCCTGTGTCGAGCGGTCCGGCCGCTGCCTCGGGATGAAACTGAACGGATCGGGCATTGGCGGTTTTGTAGATAATCCCTTCACAGGTCTTGTCGTTTACATTCTCAAACCATAACTTTGCACGCTCTGCTTTTATACTGTCATTGCAGACCGCATATCCATGGTTTTGACTTGATATATATACTCTGCCGGTCACCAAATCTTTTACCGGCTGATTTGCCCCCCTGTGACCAAAAACCAACTTTTCGGTCTTAAATCCGTTCGCCAAAGCTAAAAGCTGATGCCCGAGGC
>CAYJPD010000188.1:0-1970 GCA_964371975.1 uncultured Bacteroides sp. | reverse complement strand
TGTGTTTGTAATGACATTAAGGAAAAAAGGGTTAAAAAAAGCGGGTGTAATTTCGATGTGTGTAGCGCTTCTCGCAATTGCAATATTTGGCGTTAATTCGTTGTTTTTTAACGATAACGAGAGCAGTAGCGAAGTTGCACTGGGGCTTGATACACCGCTTTCAAGCGCACAAGATTTAGTAACATTCTTGCAAGGCTTTGGCGTGCAGGCAGATTTAGCAACAGCAACAGTTACAAGCGTTACAGTTCCCCAAAAGTGGGACGAAAGCTTTGATGCCTTTAATGAGGTTATAGAGCAAAGCGGCTTAACGCTTTAAAAAAGCAAAGGCAAGCAAGTTGATAAATGGGCGCTTTTGGTACCCTCGCAAAGCACAGAGGAAGTGAAAAGTTATGCGATAGTTTTAGTGCAAGAGAATAAGCCGGTGGGTGCGTATATTTTGCAAAAGCCATCGGGAGAGGTTTTGCCGCTTGAGAGCGCAGAGCAGGCGGGGGCGCCATTAACTCAAGAGGAAATAGAGGCAAATGATAATTTTGCAAGCGGAGCACAAGTTATTGTTGTTACAGACGGCGAAGATATGGCGCAAAATGTGGAAGCGGTAGATAATGAAGAAATTATAACGCCTGAGGAAACACAAGAAGTTGCTGGCGATAGCCCTACAGATTAAATTTAATAAAAAAGCTGCGGCGAAATACTGAAATTTCGCCGCAGCTTTTTTATTATTATAGAATTCTTGTTAGAAAAAGAAAAGTAGAAATAAATTTATTGAATTAGTTTATTGAACAAATCGATGCTTGCGTTATAATATGGCAATATATCGTCATCTTTTTCTATGGCAGTGCCATAAAAAGAACGTAGCATTATGGTGTAATCGCTAAAGGCATCTTGCAAAGAGTAAGTATTTTGTAAAACATCGACAAACTCGCCCTCAAAAGAACTTAGCGTGGTGCTGTTTTGCCATAAAACGCCAAGCTCGTCATAATTTATCTGCGCTTGCTCAGGTGGGGTTGAACCGTCGTTATATGCAAAAATGCCATATTGTGCTTCAAAGCTTTGAGCATCGTTTGTTAAGAAAATAATGCTGGTGCCCTCTTGCAAATCCACTATAAATTTTGTTACACTTGCCATTTGAACACTCGGGTCTACATAATCTGAGCTTGCTTTTGAAGTATCACTAGTTTGCTCTGAGTTTGAAGCAGTTGACGGCGGGGCCAAAGTGTATTGGTTTACAAAAACTTTAACTACGCCATCGCCGTTTAAATCGTCTGCTTGAAGTTCAAGCTCTGCTGTTAGGGCATCTATAGCTTGTGAGGGTAAAGAGGAGTGGTTTAAAATACCGATGCTATAATCAGGCTCAACAACCGATAATACATCTACTATAAAAAACACAATTAATATAAGTGCGGTGATAGCTCCTAAAATTATATATTTGTGATAGTGCCAAAAATTAGCAAATTTCTCTTTTTTTGTATATATTTTTTCAGGTTCAGATTCTTCATGCTTTATATTTAAAGTATAGCGAGCACTTGCCAATTTTATATCACACTTTCGTATTAATTTTTTTGTTTTCCTATTTGTTATTTATACCAATGGAGATAACCCGTTTTTTGCTGTTAAATATTTTCAGGACTTTATTTACAAGTTTGTAAATTGAATTTTGGGCAAATTAAATTTGCCCAAAATTTATATATTATTACAGTTTGCAGTTATTATTCACCGAAAAGGTCACCTAAATCGCCCTCGCCAAATAAATCACCTTCGCCAAATAAATCACCTTCGCCAAATAAATCGCCTGAGCCATCGCCACCGCCGAAAAATTCTTCTGCATCTGCGTTGGCATCTGCATCTGCGGTTGCGCTGCGCTCTTGCAATGTAACGTTTACGGCAAGTATTTTATCTTCGCGCACAATTTGAAGTTGAACTTCATCGCCACGCTCTTTTGTTTCGAGGTAATCTGTTAAATCGGTTGAAGA
>CAYJPD010000187.1:0-1971 GCA_964371975.1 uncultured Bacteroides sp. | reverse complement strand
CCGAATTTACTGAGGCTTTGCAAATTGTAATCGCTTAAATTAACACCGAGCTGCGCTGCAATTTTCGGCGATGTTTCAGGCATAAATGACGCTAAAAGCACAAACGCATAGCGCAACACTTCACATAAATTATAAAGTATTTCGCAAAGGCGCTCTTTGTTTGCTTCGTCTTTTGCAAGCGTCCACGGCATGGTTTCATCTATATATTTATTCGCGCGCTGAATGGCTTTAAATATCTCGGTAAGCGCGCCCGGCACAAGCAAATCGTCCATGTGTTTTTTAACATTTTGCGGCAACTGCTCGCAAATTGCAATAAGCTCTTTGTCAAAATCGCTACTCGGGTTTTCAATATGCGTTTTTGCGCATTTTAAAGTGCCGCCAAAATATTTTTCAACCATGGCAACACTGCGGCTTAGAAGGTTGCCTAAATCGTTCGCCAAATCTGAGTTAATGCGCGCAATTAGCGCCTCGTTTGTAAAAACGCCGTCGTTGCCAAAAGGCACGTCACGCAGTAAAAAATAGCGTATAGCGTCTGTGCCGTAGCGCTCGCAAAGCACAGCTGGGTCTACAACATTGCCCTTGCTTTTGCTCATTTTGCCGCCCTGTAGCAGTAGCCAGCCGTGCCCGAAAACCCTGTGCGGCAGCGGCAATTCAAGCGCCATTAGCAAAGCAGGCCATATTATTGTGTGAAAGCGCAAAATCTCCTTGCCAACAATGTGAACATCAGCCGGCCAGTATTTATCGTAGTCGCTGTATTTATCGTTCTCATAGCCAAGCGCGCTTATGTAGTTTGAAAGGGCATCTACCCAAACATAAACTGTGTGTGCATCATCAAAGCTAACGGGCACACCCCATTTAACACTTGTGCGTGAAACACAGGTATCTTGCAGACCTTGCTTTATAAAAGCTATCATCTCATTTTTGCGTGTTTCCGGCTGAATAAAGTGCGGATTTTCCTCATAAAGCGCTAAAAGCCTATCGGCATATTCGCTTATTTTAAAGAAATACGCCTCTTCTTTCGCCTCGTAAACTTCGCCTGCGCAATCGGGGCATTTATCGTTATTAAGCTGGCTTTGCGTCCAAAATGTTTCGCACGGTTTACAATAATGCCCTTGATACTCGCCCTTGTAGATATCGCCTTTATCGTAAAGCTTTTTAAATATTTTTTGCACGCTCTCAACATGGTAATCGTCTGTTGTACGAATAAATCTATCGTGTGAAATATTCATAAGTGCCCACAACTCGTTAATACCCCTAACAATTTCATCAACATATTGCTTTGGCGTAACGCCTTTTTGCGCGGCTAAATCCTGTATTTTTTGGCCGTGCTCATCTGTGCCGGTTAAATACATAACGTCGTAGCCTTCAAGGCGCTTATAGCGTGCTAAGGCATCGCAAATAACGGTAGTGTAGCTGTGGCCTATATGCAATTTATCGCTCGGGTAATAAATAGGCGTTGTAATGTAATATGTTTTCTTTTCCATGTTTTTTCCTCTTTTTTTGATAATTTATATTATTTTAAATATTTACAATTTTTAGCTTTTTTGTTCGTTTAAATTTTTGTTTTTTCGTAAGGCTTGTGATTTTTGTTTTTGTTTTGCTTTATTTAAAAGCTATATGAATTGCATTTTACGGTTTTTGTGCTTTTGGTTTTGTGCAATGTTTGCGCCTTGTTATTTAGTTAGCTTTAGCGGCTAAGTTTTGCGGTTCGCCCTTCTTTTCAGCGTGAAAAGAAGCAAAAGGTTGTGGACTTTGCTTGTAATATTTAGGCTTGGCTTTTGGTTTTCTTTTCGCAATGTTTGCGCCTTGTTATTTAGTTAGCTTTAGTGGCTAAGTTTTGCGGTTCGCCCTTCTTTTCAGCGTGAAAAGAAGCAAAAGCGCTGGGGACTTGCGTATGTCCCCAGACCCCAAACGCCGTGCCCTAATATCCGCAACAAAGAACAATCACAATCGCTCGCTAACAATAAGATT
>CAYJPD010000186.1:0-1984 GCA_964371975.1 uncultured Bacteroides sp. | reverse complement strand
AGATGCAGATGGCGACGATAAAACCGTCCAAGTAAAAGCTGATTGGGATAACACACCACCAGCTGAAAACGAACTTGTGGGCTTATCTGGATCCTCCGCAACTATTACTCCAGGGCTTGATTACAATATCTCTATTATACTTGATGCTTCAGGCTCCATGGCTGGTGATAAGATAGAGGGTGTACAAAAGGCGCTTGAGTCGTTTATTAATGACACATTATACAATCACGCAAATCAAGGTGAGTATGGTGGTGTAGTTAATTTACAAATCGTACCATTCTCTAACTCTGCAAAATCTTTTGTCTTCAGTATAGAAGAGGGTGTTGTTAAGTTTGAAGATAAACAAATATACCCCAGTGACTCTTACACCAATGCAGCTGACGCTATCATTGATGGGCTTGGGACATACCAAAACAATGGTTCCATTATAACTAACGGCGGTACGAACTATGAAGTCGCCATGGGCTACGCAAATGAATGGCTTAAGAGTGAAGACCCCAACGGAACAGAGAATAATAAAGTATTCTTTATTACCGATGGTGATCCTACATATTATATGCAAAATACTGTCACAGTAGATGATATTAATACTGGCAGAGACTTCAATGATTCTGTAAGAATACGAATGTACTCAGGCGCAGGTGGAATGAAATTCTTTACGATATCAAATCATGAAGCAGGTGATACATGGACTGACGGTGCTTATACCTTAACCCTCATTGCTGGTGATAATAACACCTTGCAATTGAAGGCTTGGTATACAGCCTCTGGCGAAAGCACAGCGAAAACAACTGAAGTTGGGTATACAGATAGTACTGCCGACAAAAGTTTTGACATTGCTGGTAAGCTTCCTGGTGACACATGGACTGATGGTGATTACACGCTAACATTGTCCACAAATGCTCAGGGAAGTTGGACACTGAGCGCGCAGCATAAGGATGGCACTACCTCTTCAACGAATACTGTTTCTACAGGAGGCACTGGTAACAACTCAACGACTACTGAAGACTCTAATGCCCAAGGTGCTGTTAGCAATATGACTAATGGCGTACTTAAAAACGGTGATGAGTTTATCGCTGTAGGCTTTGGGTCTGGTATTGACAAAGATAAACTTGATGATGTTTTTGAAGGCTATGCTACTAATATTGTTGTAACATCCGATGCAAGTGATCTCTTTAAACCTACAGCAGGTAACATAAGCGGTGATGCTACAGATACCAACATAGCGAATACAGAAGCTGGTAATGACCTCGTTGCTGGTGGTATGACTCTAGAAGAAATTATAGGTCATGTAAAAACCGCCGTAGGCGTTGCAGGTTACACACCTTCAGTTTCGGAAGCCATGAAGTATGTTCGTGAAAATCCTGAATGGTTTGCTGGACTTGAAACAGATGCTGACTCTGTCACAGGTAAGCCCGTTGATGCTGCTGATGCTGACATAATCATCACCGGCGTAGGCAACGACACCGCCTTTGGTCAAGGCGGCGATGATATGCTTATCGGTGACGGTAATATTAGCCAACTTGCACCGATCGCTGGTGATGCGCTGAACTTAGACGGCGACCTGTATACTGAAACGGCCTTAAAGAATATTAAAGATGCCGATGAAGATGGTGACCCCGGTTATGGTAGTACAGCCGACGAAGCTCTTGCGCTTTCACAAGCCCTTGTGGACGCTGCTCAAGGCAACATTGACAAGCTCAAAGAGGTTGTCGAAGGCTCGGAAGACTACCCCAACGGTATGGAGTCCGAAAACGACGGCAACGATAGCCTCTACGGCGGCGATGGCGATGACATTCTGCTCGGTCTTGGTGGTGATGACTATCTCGACGGCGGCGAAGGTAATGACATTCTCTTCGGCGGTAGCGGTAACGACACCATCTTCGGCGGTAGCGGTAATGATACCATCTTCGGCGGTACTGGAGACACCATCCTTGGCGGTAGCGGTAACGATATCATCGTTCTGCCTAACATCAATGATGTG
>CAYJPD010000185.1:0-2012 GCA_964371975.1 uncultured Bacteroides sp. | reverse complement strand
GGTTGTCGGTTTTTTCACCGATCGCTATAGGTTCTGCGGCAAAGGTGGCGTCATTCTTTTCAATAGCATATCCCACCTGGGGTATCACAGGTATAAAAGACATTAATTTGATAAGGGGTGTTGAGAGAGACAGGTTCAACAACATTGTCAATATCAGAGTATCTAATGTGATGCTGTTATCTTGATAAAATAAAATACCGATAGGTAGTGCAAGCAATACCGTGCAGGGCATGACCGCATTCATAATAGACATATCACGCCAACAGGCTATATACCAATTATAGGTTAAGTCCCTTGCGTGTAAAACCGCACTCTTTAGTTTTTCAAAGGAGCCGGAGGTTTTGCCGAAAACCTTAACCACCTCCATGCCACCGACATATTCTATGATGTTACCGTTCATGTTGTCGAGGGCGGCAAAATACTTTGGCATCTTTTTTAGCCCCAAACTCATCATCGACATCATCGGAATAATGCCTGCTAAGATTATGGCAAAGGACAAAAGGCCGAGTCGCCAATCCATAACAAAGATGTAAATGTATGTCACAAGCACAATAAATATGTTTGGGATGCCTTCCGGTATCATGTGTGCGACAAGGTTTTCTAAAAGGTCGACATCCTCGACAAAACCTTTTTTATATTTGCCAACACCGTTATGCTCGATAAAACCGAGCGGGTGTTGCATCATGTCCTTTGCCTTAGATTTTCTTATGTTATAAAGAATACCGAAAGCGGCGACATGGGAGTTTGCAAGTCCGACACCCATAGTAATCGCCTTTAAGGAAAGCGCACCAAAGATAACCAAACATATCATCAGTATATAATCCAATTCGACGGCAGAGCCGTTTATAAGTGACACCGCTATATTGCTTAGTACAAGATACGGCAGGACACCGAATATAACGCTCAAAAACAAAAAGAACAATGCGCCGTACATGTTTTTTTTAAGCTCGCCGGCATAGGCGAAAACCTTACCCATTTAATTTCTCCTTTGTAATTTTGTAAAATGATTGCACCTTCGATTTGCCGAAATTTATCTCATAATCACAGCACCGATTGATAAACTCGTTGTCGTGCGTGACAACACAAACTATTTCGGCTGTCTTTGAAACCTCCTCAATGAGAGCAGACACCCTTACCATGCTTTCAAAATCAAGTCCGCTTGTCGGTTCGTCAAAAAATATATATTTTTTGTTTAAAAACAGGGCGGTTGCAATTGCTACACGCTGTTTTTGACCTCCGGACAGCGAAAAGGGGTGTTCGTATTTTTTGTCGGAGAGATTGAGTGAATCGAGAATTTTAAGCGCGCGCAACTCGTTTTCCGGAGTGTCCTTTTCCACCAGCTCGTCGTAAACCGACTCGCAAGACAACTGGCTGTTCACATCCTGCATTACGATAAAACTGCTGTTGATTCGCCCTCTTTTTGATAATGGCTTCTCGTCGGTTATCACCACATCAGCTTTCATGATTCCGGAAAAAGTCTTTACAAAGGTGCTTTTACCGGTGCCGTTTATACCTGTTATTGCTACTATACAGTGTTTTGGAATGTTTAAATTCGTGATGTCGAGAAGTGTTTCATTTTTCCTTTTGCAGATCAATCTCTTTACGTTTATGCACTCTTTGTCCGTTGTGACAAATGGCTCTCTTGTTATGGTTGGTGCACTTATGCTACGCAGCCCCATAGAGTGAAATTGTTGCTCATCAAGCCGCAAAAACACATCTTTTCTGTAAACTTTGTCAATCCTGCCATCTTCCATATGGAAAACTCTGTCGCATAACTCCAATGCATAATATATCCTGTGTTCAGCGATTATAACGGTTGCTCCGCTATTTTTTATGGTTGTTAAAGCATCTTTTAATTCCTCAATTCCGGTAGAATCGAGGTTTGCACTAGGCTCGTCTAATACGTAAATATCCGGCAGGCTCATATGTACCGAGGCACACGCAAGGCGTTGCATCTCGCCACCCGAGAGGGTTAAAACGATTTTTTGCATGATAATTTCTATCCTAAATTC
>CAYJPD010000184.1:0-2090 GCA_964371975.1 uncultured Bacteroides sp. | reverse complement strand
GTTCGTATTATTCCCTAACGGATAGCGATTGCCGCACATTAAAAATTGAAATGGAGAAATACTTATGGCAAACAAAGTTGTTCTTGTTTTAGTAGACGGTTTAAAGGGTGAAAGCGTTTTAGGTTGTAATAATGAATTTGCAAAAAAATTAGTAGAAAATTACACAAGCAAATTAAACGCGCAAGCGGTTATGCCAAGCGTTACTTTGCCGTGCCATTTATCGCTGTTTTTAAGCGTTGTGCCACAAAGGCACGGCATACTAACAAATACATATGTGCCCCAGGTGCGCCCTATAGATTCCATAATAGATTGTGTGGCACAGCAAGGCAAAAAGGCCGCTATGTTCTATAACTGGGAGCAGCTTCGCAACCTTGCAAAAGAGGGCTCTTTACAGCACAGCCTTTTAACGGGAATTGAGTGTGATCAAAAAGACGAATTGCCTTTAACAAATGCCGCAATTGATTATATAAACGATAAAAACCCCGATTTTGTGTTCCTTTATTTTGGAAGCACCGATGTAATTGCCCACAACAACGGCTGGGAGAGCGACGAATACATTAAAGGCATAAACACCGCCTTTGATTACATAGAAAAGCTTATGGCGAGCATACCAAAAGATTACACAATTGTTATAACGTCCGACCACGGCGGCCACGATAGAATACACGGAACAGATTTGCCCTCGGATATGACAATACCTATAATAATAGCCGGCGAGGGCTTCACGCCCGATGTTAAATTGCCCGATAGCGCCAATATAATAGACATTGCGCCAACTATAGCACAAATAATAGGCATAGAGCCAAATAACGATTGGGACGGCAAATCTTTGCTGGGTGATTATGAGACGATTTAGCTTTGACTTTAAATACACTATGCTGTTTTGCCTTGTTTACTTTACAAGTTATGTTGCAAGGCTAAACTACAGCGTAGTTTTAATTGATATTTCACGCAGCTTAAATATTACAAATTCCCTTGCAAGCTTGCCTGTTTCGCTAAGTTATATAACATACGGCGCAGGCCAACTAATTGCAGGCTATTTGGGCGATAAATTTGATAGCACTAAAGTTATAACAGCGGGGTTAATATTAACCTCGCTTATGAATTTTGCTGTAGCGTTTACTAACAATATATATTTAATAATGGTTTTTTGGGCAATAAACGGCTTTGCACAGGCGTTGTTATGGCCGCCGCTTGTTAAAATTATGCTTTCTGTTTTCCCTGATAGAAAATATATTAAATGCTGTTCTTATGTAACGGTGTCAGCATCTGTTGCAACGGTGCTTTTATATCTTACAATTCCTATTTTCATAAACTTCTTCAGCTATAAGCTAATTTTCTTTTTCAGCGCTCTGCTCGCTTTTATTGTAATTATTGTTTGGAACAAAGCGCTTAAAGGCATTGAAATAGCCGACGATAGGAAGCTAAGCGTTAATAACAAAGACTTTAAAATGTCAAAGCTGATAGTAAGCTATAACCTCATTCCGATTTTATTGGTTATTGCGCTTCAAGGTATGCTTCGCGACGGCATAACAACGTGGACACCCGCTTTCATTAGCGAGAATTTCAACCAGCCGTCCTCTGTTTCGATTTTTACAACAACCGTTTTGCCAATATTCAGCATTGCCGCAATAACATTTACACGCCACATTGCTAAAAAGCAGAAGAACGAAATTTTACTATCGGGTTTTTATTGGGCAAGTGCTGTAGTTTTCGGCGGTATACTAATAATTGGCATAAACAATATGTTTATATCCATTGCCGCTTTAACGCTTTTAACGTCTTGCATGTACAGTATTAATATGCTTTTAATAGGTAATTTCCCCGCAAGGTTTGTTAAAATTGGCAAAATCTCAACGGTTTCAGGGCTTTTGAATTCGTTTACATATTTAGGCAGCACCATATCGGCCTATTTAATTGCGCGCATAAGCGAGCTTATGGGCTGGACGTTCAACTTCATTTTATGGGTTATAATTGCCGCTATCGGCGCAATTTTGTGCTTTGCTTTTAACGCAAAAAGCAAAAAGGCAAAAGATGCCTTGGGGTTATAGGGTTAAGCTGTGGTAAGCTTTGTAGGTCGTTTTACTTTT
>CAYJPD010000183.1:0-2110 GCA_964371975.1 uncultured Bacteroides sp. | reverse complement strand
TTTGATGTTGCGTAAATATTTATCATGTAAAGCTCGCTTTCTGCGCTTTACACCGCAAAACAAAAAACGGTGTGTGCGCTTTTTTTAGTATTGGGATAATCATCTATACTTTCCAATGCGCACACACCTTTCATTATTAAAATTTATTTGTATTAATGTTTACAAAGCAATTAGTATGCAACGCCCTGTGCTATCATAGCTTCGCTTAATTTTTCAAAAGCCGCTAAGTTTGCACCAAGCACTAAATTGCCGGCATCGCCGTATTTCTCAGATGCCGCATTTGCGCTTGCAAAAATATTTGCCATAATATTTTTCAGTTTGCCATCAACTTCCTCAAAGCTCCAAGCCGTTCTCATAGAGTTTTGGCTCATTTCAAGGCCACTAACAGCAACGCCGCCTGCATTTGCCGCTTTCGCCGGCCCAAACAAAACGCCTGCGCTTTGGAAAGCTTCAACAGCCTCCGGTGTGCAAGGCATATTAGCGCCCTCTGCAACAGCTATGCAGCCGTTTGCAATAAGCACTTTTGCCTCTTCGCCGTTAAGCTCGTTTTGTGTTGCACAAGGCAAGGCTATATCGCACTTAACGCTCCAAATTCCGCGGCAACCTTCTGTGTAAACGCTGCCGTTCACCCTGTTTGCATACTCGCTTATGCGTTTGCCCTCAACTTCTTTAATTTGTTTTACCACATCTAAATTTATGCCGTTTGCATCGTAAATATACCCTTGTGAATCTGAAAGAGCCACAACTTTAGCGCCAAGCTCATAAGCTTTCTCTGTTGCGTAAATAGCAACATTACCACTGCCCGAAATAACAACGGTTTTGCCCTCAAAGCTATCTTTCTTCAAATTAGTTAGCATTTCTTGTGTAAAGTAGCAAGTGCCGTAGCCTGTAGCTTCTTTTCTTGCAAGCGAGCCGCCATAAGTTAGCCCTTTGCCTGTTAAAACGCCTGTGAACTCGTTTTGAAGGCGCTTGTATTGCCCGTATAAAAAGCCTATTTCACGCGCACCAACGCCAATATCGCCTGCAGGTACGTCTGTATTCGGGCCAATATGTTTTGCAAGTTCTGTCATAAAGCTTTGGCAAAAACGCATAATTTCAAAATCGCTTTTACCTTTGGGGTCGAAATCGCTTCCGCCTTTTCCGCCGCCCATAGGCAGGCCTGTTAATGTGTTTTTGAATATTTGCTCAAAACCCAAGAATTTTATAACGCTTGCCGTAACTGTTGGGTGAAAGCGCAAGCCGCCTTTATAAGGGCCGATTGCAGAATTAAACTGCACCCTAAAGCCGCGGTTAACTTGCACATTGTTGTTATCATCAAGCCAAGACACCCTAAATTGCACAAACCTTTCAGGCTCTACAATTCTGTCTATAACGCCTGTTTTTTCAAGCGCCGGGTTTAATTTAAGCGCAGGCTCAAACGATAAAAGCACCTCTTCTACCGCTTGCAAAAATTCGCTTTCTCCTGCGTTTCTTTTTTGCACCGTATCGTACACCTTTTGCAAATAACTACTTTCAAATTTCATTTTTATACCCTCCTGTTTTTTACTTTTTAGGTTTTGGCATTGTTTTGCAAATTAATAGCGGCCCCTTGCGGGCAAATTATAAAAACTTTTGCTACATTGCCTAAAACTTCCCTCCTTACTATTATATTGCTAAATACAATTAAAAGTCAATATAAAATATTATATTGTATATTGTATAGTACAGTATTATAAGGGTGATTAAAAAATTCAAATGAACAATCGCACTATGTACAAAAATATTTGTGCAATAATTCATATAATATTTACTAAATTTTTATAGTAGTAAGCGCATATATATGTTATAATCAGTATAGTAAACAAAGTGTGAAAACACATTATTTATACTAAACAAATTCTATAAAATACAAAGGTATTAATATGAATATATTATTTTTTTTAACACCGAAAATTGAAGTTGAATATCTTGAAGACTTTTATACATTGCGCCAGGCGCTTGAGAAAATGGAATATCACAGGTATTCCTCTATACCTATATTAAACAAAAGCGGCGAATACATTGGCACCATAACAGAGGGCGATTTGCTTTGGGCTATTAAAACAAAAGGCAATTTAAGCATACAAGCGGC
>CAYJPD010000182.1:0-2194 GCA_964371975.1 uncultured Bacteroides sp. | reverse complement strand
GTATCAGAGGCCTCTATTTTATTCATTGCGCTTTTATATTCTTTGTTACTCAAAATTTTTACCTCCGATATCCTTACCGATAGTTTTTATTATATCATGCTCGCCTATAATTTCCTTAAGCAAAGCGCGTGCGCGCGCCATTCGTGATAGCACAGCATTTTGTGTTATGTCAAGTAGCTTTGCAATTTCTTTAGTGCTGTAACCCTCTATGTAATATAGGTATATAACATGCTTGTATTTTGGCGGCAAAGCATTAATAGCGTCTGTAACGCCCTGCTCGTCTTTAGTGAAATCTGCCGAGGGGAAATCTTCCGCTATGCCCTCTGTGCGAGAATGCCACACTGTTCGAAAAAGGCTTTTACACCTGTTTGCAACCGCCCTTAAAAGCCAAGCTTTTTGATGGGCTTCACTTTCAAATTTAGGCTGTTTTTCAACAAGTGTAATAAACACTTCCTGCGCGGCATCTTCAGCGTCCTGCCTGTTTTTTGTAAGGCTGTATGCTGCACGAAAAACCATGTCGCCGTAGGCATTCAGTATTTCTTGAGGGTCTGTTAAATAATTAGGCTGTGCCATTTATGCCTCTTTCTCTTGCAAAGCAATTTTAATTTCGAGTAAAATATAAGTTTACATACCAATAAAATTACTTTTCTAATTAATATACGTTTTACACAGGTAATTTATTTCATAACACAAAAATTATTTTTAATGCCGTAAAATAATTTATTTTATTTCGTAAGGCTTTAAAATGTGTAAATCTTGCGTGCGAACAGTGCCTTTAATTAAAACGCCATCTTCAAGGAATTCTTCGCTTTTAACCTTGCCGTGCTCACGCATACAATTTGCAAGCTTTATTTTGTTATATGGCAAAAGCGCTTCTATTTCACAAATTTTATGCATAAGCTCATTTTGTATGCTGTTCATTAAATTCTCTATGCCGCTTTTCGTTTTTGCGCTAACAAACAATGCGTTTTCATGTAAATAGCTTTGCGTTTCAATTTTATCTGCCTTGTTATACACCGTCATTTGTGCAATGTCGCCACAGCCAAGCTCGCTTAAAACTTCGTGTGTAATATCGAGCTGAACATCTGTTTCAGGGTTAGATGCATCACAAATTTTCAGTATTAAATCGGCATATTTTGCCTCTTCCAATGTGCTTTGAAACGCTTTGACTAAATTATGGGGCAAACGGCTGACAAAGCCTACCGTATCAACAAAAATAACTTGCATACCGTTTGGCAATTTTGCGCTTCTTGCTGTTGGGTCCAGCGTTGCAAAAAGCATATCTTTTTCAAGAACGCTTGCACCACATATGCTGTTTAGCAAGCTGCTTTTGCCAACATTCGTGTAGCCCACAAGCGCCACAACAGGCACCGCGTTTTTCTGCCTGCTTTTCCTTGTTATTTGCCTGCGCTCTTTTATATTTTTAAGCTTAGCGTTTAATGTATCTATGCGCTTTCTTATATAGCGTCTGTCGTACTCAAGGCGGCTTTCACCTGCGCCGCGCCTTGCGCCGCCGCCACCGCCGCCACCGCCGCCTTGCCTTGATAAACTATTGCCAAGGCCCGCAAGCCTTGGAAGCCTATATTGCAGCATGGCAAGCTCGCTTTGAAGCTTACCCTCATTTGTTATTGCCCTACTTGCGAATATCTCTAAAATGAGCATGGTTCTGTCAATAACGGGAACATTCAATATATTTTCAATGCTTTTTATTTGGCTACCCGATAGCTCACAATCGAATATTGCACAGCTTGCGCCTAAATTTTCGCAAAGCTCGCGCCCCTCTTCTAAGCGGCCAACGCCCAAAACTGTTGCGCCTAATGCGCTCTCTCTTTTTTGCACAACAATAGCAAGCGTTTCAAGGCCTCTTGCCTCTGCAAGCAAGGTAAGCTCTTGCATAGAGGCGTCTATATCGTATAAAGAGCAATCAACGCCAAATAAAACAGCGCCTCTTTCTTGCTCTTCGCTGTCGTCATTTTGGGCACCGTTTGTTATACCTATATTTTCCTCACCGTTTTCATCAAATTCAAGCGCTGTATCCTCTTGAATGTCATCTAAAATTTTATCGTTCATTTTCACCTCTGTAATGTTAGTTATTTAAACAAAATATTGCACAAAATCAATGTATAATTTCAAATTTAATAAATATATTATAATACTAAAACAAATTAAGGGCAAGCTTTTTGCAATTATTGCT
>CAYJPD010000181.1:0-2208 GCA_964371975.1 uncultured Bacteroides sp. | reverse complement strand
ATCGACACCAACCCACAAAAATGGGAAGAAGATTGTTACCACACATAATGAGCATAATCTACATAGAAACAAACTGTCACTATCAAAAAATGAACTGCACCCAATTAGTTAGACATATGGTAAAATAACTATATGAACAACGAAAGGGGTGCAGTTTTGCTATGCCAAAAGGAAAACCAAACAAAATTATTTTCACTATGCTTAAATTTTTGAAACTTTTGATATTTAACGCAAAAATGATAGGGAGCTTTGCTTTATGGAAATACTATAAATTTATTTTAAAATTATCATAGGAATTTTTAATATTATAGCCAATATGGCAAAAAACACTTATTGTTTTCGGCAATGCAACCAAAAAATTATGTGGTTTTTAGTGAAATTTTGGGTATGAAAAATGTTATTTTAAGTGTATTTGCTTGTATTTTAAATTTTGATTTGGTATAATAATGTTGTAAGTTTGTTAAAAAAATGCTAAAGGGGGCCTTTGAATGCAAAAAAAGCCTAAAATGGCTATGTTGCAGGGCCTTGCTTACCTTACTCAAGTTGGCCTTTCGTTTGCAACACCTTTAATTTTACTTTTATTAGCCGCACATTGGTTTGTGCAAAGTAAAAACGCGCCTCTATGGCTTTATATTGCAGCTTTGATAGTGGGCCTGGGCGCTGGGTTTATGTCTATGTTAGGTTTTGCAAAAGAATTTAAGCATAAAGGGAAAAAACACGCAAAGTACTCAGAGCAAACAATACCGGATGAACTGAGAGGAAAAATTAAATGAAGTTACAAAAAGCTGTTGTTAAAGAAACAGTACGCATAGCAATTGGTACCTTAATTTTAGTAGCATTGATGAATGTAGTTTTTTTATTATTTTCTTTTTGGGATTTATCCGTTCTATTTGGCTCTTTATTGGGTGCCGTTTTAGCAGTGGGTAATTTTTTGTTACTGGGTATAACAGTACAGCAAATTGCAAATTCACCCCACGATGAAAAACGCGGAAGGCTTAAACTGCAATTCTCTTATAGCCTTAGAATGTTGCTTTTAATAGTAATTATTATAATAGCCATACAAGTAGATTTATTTAACTGGCTTGCAACGGCAATTCCGCTTTTGTTTCCGCGCATCACAATAATGATAATGCAACTAACAGGCATGTATAAACCTGATAAAAACTCTGAAAAAGGGGGCAACAACACAGATGGAAATAACAATTAATGGCGCGCAGATATTATATACAATTCCGGTTTTCGGTGGCATTCCTATAACAGAAACGATGGTTAATATGGCGCTTGTAACAGCGATTTTATTGATCGTTTCATATTTACTTGGGCGTAATTTGCAAGTTCACGCAAAAACAAAACGTCAATTAGTGGCGGAACTGCTTGTTCAAACAGGTAAAAATTTTGTTCATTCAAACATGGGTGAAAAATTTGCTCATTACACACCTTTTGTTGCTGCGCTTTTTGCAACTTCTGCATTGAGTAGCCTGCTAAGTTTAACAGGTCTATATCCGCCAACAAGCGATTTATCAACAACTATGGCGTGGGCTATTTTAGTTTTTGTTCTTATAACAGCAACAAAAATACGAACAAATGGCGTAGGTGGTTATGCTCTAGGCTTTACAAAGCCAATTGCGGTTTTAACACCTTTCAACATTCTTTCAGAACTTTCAACGCCAATATCAATGGCTTTTCGTCATTACGGTAACATAGTTTCAGGTAGTGTTATTACAACATTAATTTATGCAGCTTTAGCTGTTGCAACAAGTGCACTATTTGGTTTGATTCCGGGTGTTTTAGGTGAAATTATTGCAAGCATTCCGCTATTACAAGTTGGCGTGCCTGCGGTTTTATCAGTTTACTTCGACGTTTTCGCAAGTTTCATGCAAGCGTTTATTTTCTGTATGTTAACTACACTTTATATTGCTAATGCTGCTGCAACAGACTAAATAAACTCGCAATAAAGCACCTCTTGCGGCTTATTCAATTGAGAGAAGTTAAAACAGCTCGCAATAAGGCACCTTTTTTGCTACCGAATGCGAAATTTTGATGAAATAATATATAAACACACACAAATATGCAAAACACTTTTGTTTTGTAAAACATGCACATGTTCATTTCGTTACCCAATCGGATGTTCCGATTTACATATACAAAAAAATTATTTTTACAGGAGGCATTATTATGTTAGAAAGAGCAATTGTTCTTGCAGGTTGC
>CAYJPD010000180.1:0-2210 GCA_964371975.1 uncultured Bacteroides sp. | reverse complement strand
AAAATTATATTAAAGAACTTGCAAAAACACTTTAAGCTTTTAATATGAGCTTTTAGTTTGCAAAATTCAGGGTAAAACAAATTTATTTGGTTTACCCTGAATTTTTTGAAGTTAAAACGAAAAACAACGTGTTAACAAACAATTTTTAAAAATATGTTTTTAAAAAAATATTGAATGGCGAAAAAAGCAATAAAAGGAAGATTTTAGTAAAAAAATACATTGTATTGCACTATTGTTTGTGGTATGCTTTAGTTAGCCAAACCGATGCAATACAAACCCCTTTGCCATAAAATATATAGACCTAAAAGCACATAAATTGTGCATATAACAAGGCAGACGACGACGGTACACTATCGTTTGTATAGGAGGATAACGCAGTTAGATGTGCAATTTATGCGGTTTTAGGCGGGTTCGGATTACATCGGCTTGGATAGGTATCTGTATGCGTGTATGTAAATTACACATGGTTTTTCACTTAATATAAGGGGTGTTATAATGAAAAATTTAAAAGTTAAATTCAAGCTTTTTGCATTATTAGCAATTGTACTTGCCACTTTGATTATTATAAGCATATTGGCGCTTTTGGCAATGAGCGACATTACAGCCAATACCGAAGAAGTTACAGGCGACTGGCTGCCCGCTGTTATTATAGCAGAGGAACTTAACACAGCAACCTCTGATTTTAGAGTAGCGGAATATGCGCATGTGGTATCACAAAGCTCGCAAGACATGCTACAGTTTGAGGCAGATTTAAAAAAAGAAGAGCAAAACATAGATTTGATGTTTACAGATTATGAAACAAATTTTGTAACAAACGAAGAAGACAAAGCTTTAATTGAGCAAGCGAAAAGTATGTGGGCTAACTACTTAGTTGTGCACGATGAAATGATAGCTTATTCTGCGCAAAACTCAGCAGATGAGGCAATGGAAATATTAAACGATGAGTCTAAAATCCTTTTCGATGAAGTTTCCACCGTTTTCACGCAGCTTGTTGAATTTAATAAAGACGGCGCAGATAAAGCAAGCCTTTCAAGTGCAAGATATTCCGATAACTCGAGAATTTTCATTTTGAGCATAGCAATTTTGGGAACAATTATATCTTTGTTGTTTGCGTTTAAAACAATAAAGCTTATAACACAGCCTATAGAGAAAATTGAAGAAGCGGCAAACCAAATTTTAAGTGGTAACTTACAAGCGCAAATTGAGCATAGCTCTAAAGATGAGCTTGGTAATTTGGCTGCAACAATGGGTGAACTTTGCGCGCTTATAAAACATATAATAGGCGATATGGACGAGCGCCTTACAGGCCTTGCAAACGGTGATTTCACAGTTAAATCTTCCGATGAAAGCATGTATATAGGCGATTTTGAATCGCTTAATACATTAATAGCAAAAATATCAAGGCAGCTTTCAGATACATTATCGGAAATAGATAATGCATCTTCGCAAGTATCGCAAGGCTCAGACCAAATAAGCACAGCCTCACAAGTGCTTGCACAAGGCTCGGTAGAGCAAAGCAGCAGCATAGGCCAGCTGTTAAACGAGCTTAAAAATATATCTGAGGGCGCCATGGTAAACGCTAAAAATGCGGACAATGCCAGAATAGAAGCTGAAAAGAGCAATGAAAAAGCAACGCAGAGCAGCAAGCAAATGGAAAAAATGATAGAATCCATGAATAATATTCAAAACAAATCTAATAAAATTAGCACTATTATAAGCACTATAGATGATATTTCGTTCCAAACAAATATTCTTTCTTTAAACGCCGCAGTTGAGGCGGCAAGGGCAGGCAATGCGGGCAAAGGCTTTAGCGTTGTTGCAGACGAAGTTCGCAATTTAGCTATAAAGAGCGCTCAATCGGCAACAGATACAAAAGCGCTTATTGATGAAACAATAGCAACAATAAAAGAGGGCACACAAATTGTTGACGAAACAGCTATAGTTATTAAAGAGGTAATTACAGCGGCAAGTTCTATAACAGAGCTTGTTGGAAAAATAGCGGTAGATAGTGAAATACAGCAAAAATCTGTTGAAGAAGTAACAAGCGAAGTTTCGGAAATATCCAATATTGTGAACAGCAATGCTGCAACTTCAGAGGAGACGGCTGCGTCCTCAGAGGAACTTAGCAGCCAAGCGGCCATACTGAAAGATTTAGTAGATAAATTTGAGTTGCTGGATTTTGACCCATATGGCAAAGGTGATATATAATA
>CAYJPD010000179.1:878-2215 GCA_964371975.1 uncultured Bacteroides sp. | reverse complement strand
ATATCCTTCTTGAATAAGCTCATTTGTCAGTTCTATATCAAGCGCAACTGTAATTCCACCATCTTCGAGTGTATAATAGCGCTCAGATTGCACAGTTTCTATCAATAAATCATCTTTTTCAAGTTTAATGTCGCCTATAGATATATTAAGTGTTAAATATGTGTTCTCGTCTAATTCTTTTTTCGCTTTTACGCCGTCTATTTTAGATAAAGCCTCTCTTATTTCGCCCAGCTGTTTACCATATTTTGGGCCAAGTGTTTTTAGTTGTGGCTTAAAGTTATAGCTTGTAAATTCAGAAACGTCGTTTGTCATTTCAATTTCTTTTACATTTAACTCTTCAGCTATTATATTGATATAGTCTACACTAAGGCTTTCTTCGGCTTTTACAAACATTTTAGCTAAAGGTTGGCGGTTTTTTCTTGCACTGCCATTCCTAGCCGCTCTGCCAAGAACAACAATTTTTAAAACTGCATCCATTTGGCTTTCTATGTTTTCATCAATATAGTTTTCATCACTTGTTGGGTATGTGCACAAATGTACACTTATAGGTGCATTTTTATCAATACTGCACACTACGTTTTGATAAATATTCTCTGATAAGAACGGTATCATAGGTGCGCAAAGTTTTGCAACGGTTACAAGCGCTGTATGAAGCGACATATACGCATTAATTTTATCTTGCGGCATATCTTTGCCCCAGAAACGCTCACGGCTTCTACGCACATACCAGTTGCTCATGTCGTCTGTGAACTCTTGTAAACACCTTGCAGCTTCAGGGATTTGGAAGTTTGTAAGGTGGTTATCAACATTTTTCACAAGCGAGTTTAATTTAGATAAAAGCCATTTATCCATCAAAGATAATTTATCGGCTTCAAGCTTATAATTATTTGCGTTAAACTCATCTATATTAGCATAAAGTACAAAGAAAGCGTAAGTGTTCCAAAGTGTTCCAAGGAATTTGCGCTGGCCTTCTTGCACTATTTTATCGCTATACCTTTTCGGTAGCCATGGCGCAGACGCTGTGTAAAAATACCACCTAATTGCATCTGCTCCGTGCTGAGCTAGCGCGTCCATCGGCTGCACTGCATTACCTTTAGATTTGCTCATTTTTTGGCCGTTTTCATCTTGCACATGCCCAAGCACCAATACATTTTTAAATGGCGCTACATCAAAAATAAGCGTTGATATAGCAAGCAGTGAATAGAACCAACCCCTTGTTTGGTCTACAGCTTCGCATATAAAATCTGCCGGGAATTGCGTTTCGAATAGATTTTTATTTTCAAAGGGATAGTGATGCTGTGCGAAAGGCATAGCACCTGAATCAAACCAGCAATCCA
>CAYJPD010000179.1:0-868 GCA_964371975.1 uncultured Bacteroides sp. | reverse complement strand
CTAGTCATTTGTTTTTGGCATTCAGGGCATGTAATTGTAACATCGTCAATATACGGGCGGTGAAGCTCAATTTCATCTGGGCAATTAGGCGACATTTTTCTAAGCTCGTCTATGCCACCAATAGAGTGCTTATGCCCACACTCGCACTCCCAAATATTTAAAGGAGTACCCCAATACCTATTGCGACTAACGCCCCAGTCTTGCACGTTTTCAAGCCAATCGCCAAAGCGGCCTGTACCTATATTATCAGGCACCCAGTTAATAGTTTTGTTGTTATCTATTAGCTTTTGTTTTACGCTTGTCATCTTAATAAACCAAGAATCTCTTGCGTAGTAAATTAACGGTGTATCGCAGCGCCAACAATGAGGATAAGAGTGTTCGTATTTAGGCGCACTGAAAAGAAGGCCACGTTCTTTTAAGTCCATCAAAATTTCTTTATCTGCATCTTTGCAAAAAACGCCGGGCCATTTTGTTTGCTCTGTCATCTCACCTTTTGTATCAACTAGTTGAATAAATGGCAAATCATAACTAACGCCAACTTTATTATCGTCTTCACCAAATGCAGGTGCTATATGAACAACGCCTGTACCGTCGCTTAGCGTAACAAAATCTGCACAAGTTACATAAAAGCACTTTTTATCAGGGTTTACAAAATCAAAAAGTGGTGTGTATTCTTTGTATTCAAGACTTTTGCCATTAAAACTATCTAATAACTCATAGCTTTCTTCACCCAGAACTTTATCTGCAAGTGCTTTTGCTAAATAGTAAATTTTGCCGTCTTCAAGCATTTTAACTTTTGCATATTCTTCGTTTGGGTTAACGCAAAGCGCCACGTTTGACGGCAAAGTCCACGGTGTGGTTGTCCATG
>CAYJPD010000178.1:0-2222 GCA_964371975.1 uncultured Bacteroides sp. | reverse complement strand
AATAACTGACGTTAAATATGGCGAGCCTTTTAATTACCCAGATAAAAATGGCAACACTGTATTAATGACAGGTTTGCTCGATGACACTGTAACACCAACAAAAGCAGGCTATGATTTCGCTGGTTGGTATGTAACAGAAGACCCGGGCGCTATGAATATAAGCACAAAATTTGATGCGGCAACCAGCAACGCTACCATGCCAAACTCAAACTTCATGGTTTACGCTAAATGGGATCCAAAAACTTACGAAGTAAACCTTGACCCTGCTAATAAAGCAAACCAAAAGCACAACGAAACAATTAAAAACGATACACCTTTTGAAGTAACAGTTGCAACAACCGCATTTAGCGGCAATCCAAAGCCTGATAATGCAAACGAAGTTTTTGCAGGCTGGTATGAAATTACAAATGTTGACGAATATTTAAAAGGCGTAGCCCCAAAACTTGCCGCTACTCCTTATTTATTCGGCCAAGCTGCTAACCGTGACGTTTACCTGCTTGCAGTTTATTCACAGCCAACAACTTCTTACATTATTAAATATGTAAGCGGTGCAAACTCTTACACAATGCCTGCAGAGCCTTCATCAATTGGCACAACAATCCCTATTGATGTTCCTACAAGCACAGAGCTTGCAGCACCTCCTTACAGCTGGCCAACAGGCGATTACACATTTGACAGCGTTTCTGCTGAAATAACAAGCAGCACAGGCATAACCACCGAAACAGTAAATGCTAATACAAGCGGTGATTATGAATTTGCATTAAAAGAGGGTTCTAATGTAATTACAGTTTCATATAGCTTTGGTGGCCCTGAATACCGTTACCAAATAAGCTATGTTGACGAAAATGGCGCCCCTATAGCAATTACAGATGCTTCAGGCGCTCCAATTAAAAACCCAACAGACGTAGTTACAACTCAAAACAAATTTGAAACATTTAACAGCATTGCTATTCCTAACTACACAGCAAAAGAAGCAACAAAAACTGTAGCAATGGAAGAAGATGCCTCTTCGGCACAAAACCCTGTAACACAAATTCAATTTGTTTACGAGGCTGTTCCCAAAATTACTTATCAAGTACAGTATTTAGCTGAAAATTTAGACGCAAACGGCAACGGTAACAACACTTACTCAGTTTATGATACTCAAAACGTCACAGACTACCCCGGCACTGTAACAATAATCGAGGATGCAAGTAAGTTAAAACAATATTATTCATTCAGAACAGGTAATGTTCTAACAAAAACAGTTGCACAAGGCACAATATTCTATGTGTTTAGTGATGTATGGGATTATGTAGATCTCTCTGCAACAGCTTACACAGGCACTTATGATGCAAGCGCGCACGATAGATTAACAGCATTAAATTACACACAAGGCGCAACATTATCTATTGAATACACAGATGCAAACAGCAATGCTCAAACAACAGCAGACCCAAATACAATTGAGCAAATCACAAACGCAAATGTAGAAACTTTAGCAGGCGTTACAAATGCTTCTAACCACACAGACTATGCTGTTACAATTACAGCAACAGCTGCTAACCTTCGCCCAAGAACCGTAACAGTTTACCCATTAATTGAAAAAGCACCTTTAACTTTACAGGCAAATGATGTTAGCGGCATTGTATACGGCACCGTTTACGACGCAAACAATGTTTTACACACAGATATTGCAAACGCAGGCCATACTTATACAGTTAAAGGCTCTACTACAGCAAGCGGTTTCCTTGGCAGTGATAGTTTAACAAGCTTAGGCTTAACAGCATCTTATTCAACAGATGCAAATAACATATCACCTGTTAGCGGTAGCCCTTACGATGTTATTGTAACATTGAGCGATACCAACGGCACAGTTACAAGCTTACAAAACTATAGACTCTCTTTCCACGATGGCGATTTAACGCTAATTAATAGCGATGGCCTAACAGCTACTATTAACGCTTACAATGGCATTTATGATGCAGACCCACACGCGCCAATTGAAAGCTATAGCGTTTATTTAGACGGCACTTTGCAAAGATCTCAAGATATAGCTAATAAAGGCATAACTTTAACATTTGAATACAGCTATGATGGCACAAATTGGACACAGGCGACTTATACAGATATTCAAGCACAACAAAGAGTTACAAATGTTTGGGAGGCAACAGGCTTAGCTACTAATAGCGAAGATTTAAGCGTTCGCTTAACAGCAAGCCTTACAAACTACGATGATGCAG
>CAYJPD010000177.1:0-2236 GCA_964371975.1 uncultured Bacteroides sp. | reverse complement strand
AACTTGTGCTTTCAACGTCAAGCGTTATGCTCTCGGTTAACTCACTACTGCTATCCAAAGGCTGGGCTTTCATTGTATAGTTTTCTCTGTCAATTTCAGTAATCATAGCAGTAATTGGCTCTATACTATTTAAATCTATTATGTATTCAACTGTACCTGTTGCTAAAACGTATTCATTTGTAGTATTTATAAACCACACTTTATACATATCGTCATTTGGAACTTCCACTACAATTTCTTGTGATTCACTTGTTAGTAAAACAGTTTCTCCTATGAATTCTTCAGAGTTTGTATTGTCAAATTCATCCGTTGGAATAATGCCTACTTGAATTTCAGTTGCACTTTCACTTTCACTATTTGAGCTTATTGATATTTTAACTTCATCGCCTTTGTTTAAAACAGTATTACCAAAACCGGCACTTGTGTTTTCTCCATTCAAGGTGAGTTCAAATTCTTTTTCATCGCTAAAACTAATACTGCTTGAAATATATTCTTCTTTCTCGGCAGTGCTTATAAGCGAAACCGCAATTACACCCACCAAAATTAAACAAATAGCACTCACCCAAACCACAGGGCGCTTATACCTCATCACATTTTTCACTCTGCCTTTAGGGTCGCCCTCACCAAAGGCAAGCGGTGTAGCAACAATTAATTTTTTGCCTGTAGCAATGCGCAGCAGTGACGTTGCATATTCGCCGCGAATATCGCTACTTATATTTTTCATAACGGCCTCATCGCAAGACATCTCCATGTCTTTTGCTGAAACAATATACGCTGCCCAAACAAGAGGGTTAAACCAGTGCACAGCAAGCGCAATATACGCTAGCACCCTTGTAATGTGGTCAAGCCTTTTTATGTGGCAATTTTCATGTGCTATTATAAAATCATATTCGCTTTTTGGCAGTGATGACGGCAGATATATTTTAGGCTTAAATAAGCCCATAACAAACGGTGAGTTTATCCCGTCGGCAAGGTAGATATTATTTTCAAATGGCGTTGCACCAATTAATTTGTGTTTGAGCAAAACATATTGCACCACGCTGTAAACAAGCATTGCAAAAACTCCGATTGCCCACATCAACGTTGCTATTGACACCACCGCTTCCAATGGGTCTGCGCCCACTTGCTCCTCGCTTTGCGGCAAGTTTTCGTTACTCGCATCATTTATTATAGGTAGCGGCAATTCTACCTGTGGATATTCTTCGTGGACAATGTTAACAGGTATAGGCTCGGTGTTTGGCAAAAGCCCGATGGCACTCTCGAACGCAAAAGGGCAAAGTAGCCTAAACAGCACCACTGCCCAAATAGCGTAAGAAAATATTTTAGGCACTTTGTTTAGCAGTAACCTTATAGCCAAAACGGCAATTATTACAATGCTCCCTGTGATGCTCATGTTGAGTATGCTCGGGAGAAGCTCGTATAAAAAGAAGTTCATCACACATCCCCCTTATTTTCGTCTATAATTTTCATAATCTCGTTTATTTCGCTATTCGTAAGCTTTTTGCGCATTGTAAACGACGCCAAAAAGCTTGGCAGTGAGCCCTTAAAGGTATCCTCAACAAAGCGCTCGCTCTGCATGGCAGTATATTCTGCTTTTGATATAAGCGAAGTTACCTGTGCTTTTTCATTTTGGAAAATACCTTTTTCGCACAGTTTTCTAAGTATTGTATATGTGGTTGAGCGGTTCCATTTTAGCGCTTTTTGTGCAAGCACTGTCAGCTCACGGGAGTTTAACGGCTCGTTTTGCCATATTATATCCGCAAATTGCATCTCAATTTCGCCTAGTTTGTAATTAATCATATTAATCTCCATTCTTTGCACAGAACAAACAGCTTTAAATAATCTCCGTACAAAGTGGATATTATTTAGCATGTGAGTAGCCGCCGTTTTAATAGTTGATATCGTGATTATTATGCTACGCCTTTTTCTGTTTACTGTGAATAAACTATATTCAGTTTATCAGCAATAAACTGAATTGTCAAGAGGTATTTTTTGGCACATTAAAATGGCTGTTTTCTTTTAATTGCAAACAGGCACAATATGTGTGCACTAATTTAAAAACTATGGTATAATAAACGTATTATCGGAGGTAATTGTTATGAAAAACAGCAAGGATAATAAATATTTAAGCTATTGTATAGCAATGAGCCTGCCTATTGGGAGCTGTTGACAAACAAAGACTTTGCAAAAACTAGAGCAAAATTTTTGTCAGATGAAACAAAAAGCACAGGCAATA
>CAYJPD010000176.1:0-2243 GCA_964371975.1 uncultured Bacteroides sp. | reverse complement strand
CCTTTCTCTTTTGCGCTGTTTAAAAAATTTAAAAGCCCCTCTTTATGCGGAACATTCTCATCTAACATGCTATACCAATATGTGCGCACAAGTGAGTGAATTTCGTCATAAGGAAAATTCTTGCCCAAGTGCTCAAGCATAACTTCCTTTGCTTTTTTAGAGTTAACCCCGCGCGTAAGGGCAAGCACTTCCTCGGTTATACTATACCCTGTTTGCTCACAAGCTTTAGACCACGCTAAATCATTATATGTTTCTGTGTCAAACATAAGGCCGTCCATATCTAATAAAATTGCTTCAAAATTCATAATAACTCCTTGTTTATATTGTGGATATAGAAGATGCAAAGCTTTGCAAAAAGCTTATTGATGTTTTAGAGCCAATACTTAAAGTACCAAAGAAAAAAAGTGAAAAAGCAAAATGCTTAAAGTGATTTTCACGAAATATATTATATCAAAATATATTCAAAAAATCAATTTGTGATTTTATAATATAAAAGCTGACAATATTTATGATATTTTGGAAAGTATATAAATAGTTTTTATAGTATATATAGATTATTACATTATTATTTTTAGGCGTGTGAAGCACAAGCGTTAACATGCCAATTTATGAAAATAAAGCAAAAGAGGGGAAAACAATGTTAGACATTAAAATAACAAAAACACAAAACCCAAAACAAAAGCCAAACGAAAGCGAATTGGGTTTTGGGCAAATTTTTACAGACCATATGTTCATTATGAAATATGAAGAGGGCAAAAGCTGGCATGATGCAAGCATTGAGCCATATAAAAATTTATCGCTTGACCCTGCAAGCGTTGTATTTCATTATGCACAAGAGGTGTTTGAGGGAATGAAGGCATACCGTACAAATGACGGTGAAATTTTGCTGTTTAGGCCTGAAAAAAACGCTATGCGCTTTGCAGATAGCTGTGGGCGAATGTGTATACCAACTATACCTGTTGAAGATTTTTTACAAGCTGTTAAAACAATTGTAAACATTGATAGAGACTGGGTTCCGCATTCACCTGATGCAAGCCTTTATATACGCCCGTTTGTTTTCGCCACAGACGTAGGCCTTGGTGTAAAAGCGTCGAGAGCTTATTACTTTATTATAATTTGCTCGCCTTCGGGAGCATATTACAAAGAGGGCATAAAGCCTGTGCGCATTTATGTTGAAGATGAATATATTCGTGCGGCGCCGGGCCTTACAGGCGCATATAAATGCGGCGGCAACTATGCGGCAAGCATAAAAGCCGGTGAAAAAGCAAGCGATAACGGCTATGCACAAGCGCTTTGGCTTGATGGTGTTGAAAAAAAATATGTTGAAGAAGTTGGCAGCATGAATATATTTTTCAAAATAAAAGGCAAAATACATACAGCACCGTGCGCAGGCACAGTTTTGCCGGGCGTTACAAGGGCTTCTTGTATAGAGCTGTGCAAAAAATGGGGCTATGAGGTAGTTGAAAATAAAATAGCTATAGACGACTTAATGAGCGCCGCCAAAAACGGCGATTTAGAAGAAGTGTTCGGAACGGGCACAGCGGCGGTAATATCGCCTGTTAAAGAGCTTAGCTACAAAGGGCAAAGCGCAGTTATAGGCAATGGCAGTGCAGGTGAAATTACACAAAAGCTTTATAATACATTAACCGATATTCAATGGGGCCGCGCTGAAGATGAACTTAGCTGGACAGTAACTGTAGGCAGGTAGAGAGTAACCTTGAGTGCATTGTTTTGCAATAAATTTCATTCAGCTGTGTTTTGCACGCTTGCAATACAAAGAGTATTACCCTGCATAGCGGCTCCGAGTAAACAAATAAAAATCCCCACGCAGCATTGCCGCATGGGGATAAAATTCATAATAAGTTAAACATCGTTAAATTTATCAATTCTTGTTTCGCCCGTTTTAATTAAATTAAGCAGGCTGCTGGCGTAAAGTGGGTATTCTTTTTCAAGGCTCTCGGTTGTTAGCCTAAAGGCTTGCTTTGTTTTAAGGGGCTTGCCCATTCCTATATCTTCACCCGCTAAAATTGCCCTAACATTTGCCTCGGCAATGCGCATAGCGGCATCGCTATAGCCGGAATATGTGCCCTTTTTCACACTGAACATGCTGCTTGAATTTTTCGGCTCTGAATGGTATAACAACCTGAACATTTTGTATATAGCCAGCATTAAGTATGCCGATATTTCGCTAACAAGCCCTTTGTCGGGGCAGTTGTTAAGCTTATCGTAAATTATATTTAAGC
>CAYJPD010000175.1:0-2256 GCA_964371975.1 uncultured Bacteroides sp. | reverse complement strand
AAATAAGCTTCTTCATCATCTGTTAGAATATTTGCATCGTCGATGATAAAATCAATATCCGCCTCGCTTGCAAACACAGGTATGCAAAGCGTAAAAATAAATAAGCATAAAATCAAAGCTGTTATTTTTTTAAACATAAAAGCACCCCCTTAAAGCAAAAATGTTAGTATGCCATAAGCTATGGCGGTAACAATTGCTGTCGTTGCGGCAAACCTTGAAAAATATCTTACCATATCTATAGGCAGCGTGCCGCTAATTAGCCCCGTTTGCCCGTTCATTGCAAACAGGTAAACTTTGCCTCGCCATTTTGTGGTTAAAAGCCATACAGGCACCATTGCATAGCGCACATCGCCCCTTAACAAATTCACATTTCTGCCGGTTTCTATGCACTTACTGTAGCCTGTAACACTGTTTCGCATTTTTATTAGTGCCGCTTCCACGGCCCTTTCATCGGCACGCGGCGAGCACTCCTGTACGCTAACATCATATTTATCGGCTAAGAAGCCCGGCATATATGCCATTGAAAAAGGCTTTAGCTCGCTATAATCATAAGGCTCTATGCTCTCCATATAAATATCGGGCATTTTGCTTGAAGAATCTACAGGTATATCTGAAAACGTCACTATACCCTCGCGGTGAACATCGTAATGCTTCGTTGTGGTAACTTTATAGCCGCCTGAGTTAACCGTGCTTGAATCATCTGCTTTATACCTTACATCGGCCTGCACCTGGCCATCAAAAAGCCACACGGGAACATAAACGCCTTTAACTTCCTCTATATGTACATCTTTTGTGAAAAACTTAGGCAAAAGAACTTTGCCCTTACAATGCTTTTTAAGCGCAGTTTTAACATCTTCTTTATCAAGCTTAAACGGTATAACATAATCGGGCCTAAGAGAGCCGTCAAACTGCCCGGGCACAATGGTGTTGTTGCCGCAGTAAAGGCAACTTGTAGCGGCTGTAGTGGCATCGCACATTATTTGCGCGCCGCAAGATGTGCAATTATACGCGTGCATTTTTGCCGCATCCTCGCCCCAGTTTGTGTTTAACGTTGAACTGTTCCAATCTTTATTTGCGCTTTGTTCAGGCGCAGCTTGCGCACTGTTTTGCGCTGCTGCTGCATTTTTTTCGCTGTATAATGCTTGAATTTGTGCCACGTCAAAGCTGCCGGAGCAATAATCGCACTGCAGTTTTGAAGTTTTACCATCATACCTAAGCGGAGCTGTACAAGTTGGGCATTGATAATTTGTTGTGTTTTCCATAATTACCTCGCTTAAAATAATATTATACAAATAACTCAAAGTGTTATTTTTTGGTATATTGGGCGGTTACCGCACCTGCGGCGAGCCCAATGCAATAAAACATTTATGTTAGCAAAGCTAATATAAATTGCATTAGTTTCATTATAATATTATTTTCCTGTTATATCAATGCTTTTGCGATATTTTCTGAGTGCTATTTAAAAAAACTCTTTTTCACAAAAAGCATTGAAAAAACAACGATAATTTGATATAATTAAATATAAATTTAATTATGGAGGCGCTATTATGTTAATTGTTACTTTAGAAAACATACCCGGCAAGAACATTGAAGCTTTAGGCATGGTTAAAGGTTCTACAATACAAAGCAAAAATATAGGCAGAGATATAGGCTCCAGCTTTAAAACACTCGTTGGCGGCGAGCTTGTTTCTTATACAGAGATGATGAACGAAGCAAGGGCGCTTGCAACAAAAAGAATGGTGCAAGAGGCAGAGGCTTTGGGCGCAGACGCTGTTTTGGCAATGCGTTATTCGTCGGCATCTGTTATGGCAGGCGCAGCTGAGGTTATGGCCTATGGCACAGCGGTAAAATTTGTATGATGGCAATGGGAAGCGCTTCGGTATCTTTTACCGCTTTTATTTTCATGGGAATAACCCTTTTTATTACACTAATTTTACCCATAATTTTATGTGTGGTTTTAGCCATTAAATATAAAGGCATGTCTGGGGCAATTATAGTGGGCGCATTAGGCTTTTATGTACCGCAAATGGTAATAAGAATACCCCTATTGCAATTGGTTGGAACTTTGCCGCAATTTGTGCAATTTGCAAGCGAGAACACCGTGTTTTATGCGCTGCTTTTAGGCTTCACAGCGGCTCTTTTCGAAACAGGCGGCAGGCTCGTTGTTTTTTACTTTATGAAGAAGAAATTAAGCTATCAGTTTGGCCTTGGCGCAGGCGTTGGGCACGGCTCAATTGAGGCAATAGTTTTAGTGGG
>CAYJPD010000174.1:1211-2276 GCA_964371975.1 uncultured Bacteroides sp. | reverse complement strand
GACTAGCTCTTGCAATACTTACAATACCATCCTCAAGGGGCTGACGTAGCACCTCAAGGGTAGATTTTTTATATTCTGGAAATTCATCAAGAAATAGCACGCCACGGTGGCTTAAACTCACCTCACCCGGACGCGGAATGTTACCACCCCCAATAAGCGCTATATCAGAAATAGTGTGGTGCGGGGCGCGAAATGGTCGCGTGCGCATTAGACCAACATCTTGCGGCAATTTTCCTGCAACGCTATAAATTTTTGTTACTTCAAGAGCTTCATCAAAGGAAAGTGGCGGTAAAATAGTGGGTAAACGTTGCGCAAGCATGGTTTTACCACAACCTGGAGGACCAATTAATAAAATATTATGCCCGCCAGCAGCAGCAATTTCAAGTGCACGCTTTGCGCCCATTTGCCCCTTAACATCTGCAAAATCAAAATTATAAATTTGCTCGCTCGCGGTAATTTCTTTGGGTAATACTGGCTTTACTGTCTCTGGCTTTAACAGCATTTCAACGCACTGCGTGAGATCATTTGGAGCTAAAACCGTAAGCCCCTGCACCACTGCACCCTCCTGCGCATTTGCTGGTGCAACTATAATCCCCTTGGCACCTTGGTTACGAGCAAGTATGGCTAAGGGTAGAGTGCCATGAACTGGTTTTAGAGCACCGGTTAAAGAAAGCTCTGCACCAAAAAACCAACCATCTAGGCAAGATAGCGGTATAACTTCAGCTGCAGCAAGCAAGCCAATGGCTAGGGGTAAATCATAGCCTGCTCCGGCTTTGCGCCTATCTGCTGGGGCTAAATTTACTGTAATACGCGCAGCAGGCATTTTAAACCCACAACTGCGCAAAGCGGTAAAAACTCTCTCTTTAGATTCTCGCACAGCTCCTTCAGCTAGACCAACCATGGTAAACGCTGGAATACCGTGGCGTGTGATATCCACTTCAATATCAACGCGTAAGGCATCAACGCCATGCAAACTTGCACTAGCTAAATGAACTATCATAAACAATTATTCAACTGGCATAAAGAGTCGTTGCCAGCGTATATTTGATAAACCGTTAGCAGACC
>CAYJPD010000174.1:0-1201 GCA_964371975.1 uncultured Bacteroides sp. | reverse complement strand
ATAAAACGTATATAATCTTCTTGAACGGGTTCCCCGTTACGATAAAACTGCTTGTTTCGAACCTCAATCACATCATTGGGGCGACCCACAACGCGCTTAATATAATCAAGCGATGGATCCTTAGGATATTTAAAAACTATTATATCCCCATAGGCTGGGTCGCTTCCTTCGTAGGCATAGCTGCTACTAAAAGGCCATTTAACACCATAAGCAAATTTTGTAACTAGTAAATGATCACCCACTTGCAAAGTTTCAAGCATTGATTCAGACGGAATTTTAAAAGCTTGCACAAAAAAAGTACGAATAAAAAAGGCTAAAACAATGGCAATTGCTAAGGCTTCTGCGTATTCACGAAACATTGATTTTGGGTTACTTAGTTCATTTTGAGAATTATTAAACATTTGTATTATCCTAAAATTATTTTAATTAACTGCTAACAAAATATGCTTTCTGCTTAAGAAAAGTCAAGTGCAAGTATTTCTTAAAAAATATCCTTTATAGTGCCGCCGATAGCGCACACGAACTAATATATCTTCTGGCCAGTTCTCAATGTCCACTAAAAAATTTACATTTTCTACCACACAACCGCTCAAATTAATATGCTTTGCGGTTCCAAGCACAAGTTCGTTTTCTAATAAATTTTTTGTCTTTACATAAAGTGGTTCTTTCCAAGCAATGCCAAGACCACGTCTTTGCCCCTCAGTATATTGCCATAAACCTTCATGCTGACCAATTTGCTTTTTTTCTGCATTATCAAAAATAATCATGGGTCCTTTAGGTGGTAATGCAATACCGCGAGCCTTGGCTTCATTTTGCAAAAATGGGCGATAAGCATCTTGCGGTACAAAACAAATTTCTTGGCTTTCGCGCTGTACCGGAATCTCAATACCACGCTCTTGCAAAAATTTTATATTTTCAGACTTAGTAGTTTGCTCTTTACACAAAGGACTAGGGCCACTTTTTTGAATTTTTGCATAGTGCCCTGTGGCATAATAATCCACCCCGAGGGTTAGGGCCTTTTGCATAAGCAAACCAAATTTAATGTGTGCATTACAATGACTGCAAGGGTTTGGGGTTTGTCCTAAAGCATAAGCCTCAACAAAGGGTTGAACTACAAGCTCATCAAATTCTTTACGTAAGTCAAAAATACGTAAATCAACATTTAAGCGCGCACAAAGAGCCTGCAATTTTTTTGCTGTTT
>CAYJPD010000173.1:0-2328 GCA_964371975.1 uncultured Bacteroides sp. | reverse complement strand
CGCCTTTTTGCATTGTTTTTTCAATGCTTATAAATTCGCCTGTAGCAATGTTTTTTATTGTGGGGTTTGTTACTTCTGCGCTAGCATAAATGCTTAAAATAAAGCTTTGTGCAATATTGCCTATATTGTTTATTTTTGTGAATGCATCGGGGTTTTGGCGCGAAATATAAAAAGGCTCTCCCATAAAAAACGGCGTTTGCCATTTTGGCAAAAAACCCGATAACGTATAGGTTTTTTGCGTTTTTGTGTGAAAATAGGGGTGCTGGGCAAACAGAGTGAACTGAAAAACCTGCATACCTGCACCGGGTTCTATTTCGGGTGTTTTTTGCGGAAAAACTTCAATTTGCCAGCTTTGCTCGTCTTCTTCAAATGTTAATACACCGCTTTGGAAAGGAACAATTGCACTAAGCATAAGCTCGCGGTTAAAATTAATATCTCCCGTTATGTCGCCTGTAAAACTCATTTGCCTACCCTGCACATTTTGCGAGTCAATTTTTTCACCTGCGCTAAAATAGTTTTGCGTTTTTTCATAGGCTATATCAAGGCCAAGGCCGCTTATATCTGAAAGCCAAAAGTTTGTGCTCTTTGAAAACACAATTTTTTTGCCGCCGCTCTCATATGTTACGCTAACATTATCTGTCAAAGGCTAACCTCCTCTCAAGTGTAACTTTAGTGAACAGTGAATTGTTACTGTAGTTTTAATCCTCTAAAAAGCCGCTATTTGTTAAAACGTTATAAGATACATTATTAAACAAGCGCTTTTTAGGTACATTAACTTTTCACTTTTACCTCTTCGCTTCATGTGCTGTGCACATAAACAGTGTAGCTTTTTGCAGCTTTTAGCAGTTTTGTTCTTTAAGCAATGCGCTTAAAAGGCAAAGTGCATATCTTAAGGTAATTTTCTTTTAGCTTTAACTAAAAAATCTTGCGCTTGCCTTGTAAGCTCGCTTTCGCTTAAGGCGGTTGCCGAGTTCACTGTCATATATAAGTTAACATCACCGCCGTTTTTACCGCTTTGTGTGCTTTGCACACCGCTATCATATACAGGCGATAGCGCCAAAGATGTGCTATTTGCCGCGCTTGCTATTTTTGAAAGCAAATTCGATTGCGCCGCCGAAATGCTAAGTGCGCTTTGTGCGCCCAAGGCATTTAGTGCCGGTAAGTTTTGCGATAGTTTGCCGTTTGCGGTTTGTGCGCTTTTTAAAATGCTCTGAACAGCGCTTTCAATTTGTTTTGAGGCGCCGCTTGTGCCGTATTCAATGCCATCTTGTATACCCTTCATAAACATGCGCCCAACTTGCAAGTTGAAAACCCGTGAAGGCGAGCGAATTGCCGCCGCTGTTTTTGCGGCACCCACTGCTGAATTAACCGCACTAACCATTGCGCTAACTATGCCGCTTGCGCCTGCATTTATGCCGCTTTCAATACCTTTTGCCATATAAACGCCAACAGAGTAAAACTGCGCGCTGTTCAAATTAGCCCTTATGTATGCGCTTTGCATAACTGCACCTATGCTTGTAGAAAGCATTCCATCGCTTTGAACGCCCTTTGCTGTGTTTTGCATCATTGCCCTACCTGCACCCTCAAAGTTTTGAGAGCTTGCCGCTTGCATAAACGCTTGTTGCGCTGAGGCTACAGCGCTTAGCATAGCTGTTTTCAGCTCGCTTGCGGCACTTAAAGCGCCGCCTGTGCCAAATGGTGTTATTTGCAATGTGGGCAATTGTGTAAGTTGCAAAACGCTTTGAAGTGCAGTTGATGCAGCGGTGCTAATGCCCTGTAAAGAATTTTTGAGAGTGTCTAAAACACTGCCTGCGCCCGCAATGCTTTGCAAATGCGCAAGGCCTTTTTCAAAGCCGTTTGTGTCTATATGCGTGTCGAAAATTAAACTGCCATCGTATGCCATAACTTCACTCCTTTCGCTGTTGATTTATGGTTGTTTTGGTTTTTTGGGTTTTCGCAGGGTTTGTGCCTTGTTTTTTTGCTTTTCTTGGGTTTTGAATTTTGTGGTACGTCCTTCTTTTCAGCGTGAAAAGTAAAGGCTAACAAATTAGCACGCTTAAATAGCATAAACAAAGCCTATGCGTTTTGGCGGTGAAAAAACATTGTTAACCGCTATATTAAAAACGCTATGCTTTTTCACCGCCCAAGAGCTTATGTGCTTGTTCAAAGCGCATATTTAGCTTTTTCTTCATAAGCTGCTCTCTTTGCTCTGCGCTTAATTTTTCACTTTCTGCATAATCGCTTTTTAGCACAAATTCTTTTTTTAAAGCCTGTATTTTCGCCCTTGTTTTTTTATGCTCTATTTCGCTTGTGTTCATTGTGCGAAGT
>CAYJPD010000172.1:0-2331 GCA_964371975.1 uncultured Bacteroides sp. | reverse complement strand
AACGACTTAGCAATGGAGCGTTTAACAGCTAACACAAACAGGTTGCTGGTAGCGCCGCTTAGGTTTAAAACCGTTTTAATGCAAGAAATGCAACAAGAAATAGATGCTGTAAAGCAGGGCAAACTTGGTAAAATTGTTTTAAAATGCAATTCTATCAGTGATAAAGATATAATAGAAAAAATAAGCGAAGCATCAAACGCAGGTGTGAAAATAGACATGATAGTGCGTGGGATTTGTTGTTTGAAAGCCGGCGTGAAAGGTTTAACCGAAAATGTTAAAGTTATAAGTGTTGTTGGCAGATATTTAGAGCACAGCCGAATTTACAGCTTTGGCAGGCAAGAAAATGTGCGCGTATATATTGCCTCGGGCGACTTTTTAACCAGAAACACACAGCGTAGGGTTGAAGCAGGTGTTCGCGTTACTGATAGCAAAATTGTTGAAAAATTGCAATGCATATTGAATACACAACTTGATGATAATGTGAATTCATACGAAATGAACCCCGATGGCACTTACAAAAAAATTGTGTGCGCTGATAAAGAAAACTGTGTTGATGCGCAAAGCAAAATGTATGATATATTAGCAGAAGATTTTATGGATGACACACCACAGAATGTAAAGAAAAAAAGTTCAAAGGCTTTTGGTGCTAAGAATAAAACGGGCAATAGCAAAAAACAGGGCTTTTTCAAACGCTTGATAAGTTTTTTCAAATTTGATGAATAAGCCTTATATGTAGCACTATATAAACAGTGCATTGATAAACACTAAAACCTAAATGTAATTTGTTAAAAAGAAAACCGCGAAAAAAGGCTGCTGCATTAACACTTAATTGTGTTAGTGCAGCGGCCTTTTTTGCGGTATATTAAATTTGCAAGCTATGCGTATAATTAACGGGCAATAAGCATTTTCATATTATTGCCTATCAGCTAAGCTGAAAAGTGCTATTAGTGTGACGGCTTTGCTTATTGCGTTTTATAAGCTGAGCATTACTATTGTTTTGTGCAAATTATGTGCTTTTAGGCGGGCTTGGATTATATCGGCTTGGCTAGTGAATTTAGTATGCTTTCAAGTAATTTTTATTGCACTTATAGCATACAATTAATTAACTGCCCTTTGAGTAAATTAACAGCTATAGGAAGTGGTAAAATGCAAGAGAGCACGCATAAAAAAATAGAAAATATGCCTTTAAACGACAATGCAGCACAAAAAAGCCAAGCAAATAAAAGCGAGTTTACAATAGCGGAGAAAGACCCTCAAAATATGTTTTTAAAGCAGAAAGCCGGCAAAAAACGCCAAAGAAAATATTTATATAATTCTGATGAAAAACATAGTGAAAAGCAAGATAATTTAATGCTTGTTCAAAGTGTAATTTGCGCTGTGTTTATTGCGCTTGTTTTGCTACTTAAAATTTTTGGCGCAAACTCATATTACCAGCTTAAAACATCTTATGAAATTGCCATTACACAGGGCATTAATTTTAGCGAGCAAACGCCTATTTTGCGCTTCATTGACGAGAGCGTAAAAACCATGCAAAACATAGCTTTGAATATTGGCAATATAGCAAAAAGCCAAGAGGAGCAACCGGCTTTTTTAAATACAGAAAACGCAGTAAACTATAACGAGCAAGGACTAATTAACGAAAGCACTTTGGAAGAAAATAATGTGCAAAGCACACAGCAGGGCGAAAACAATTTGCAAAACAGCAATGCCAAAAATGAAAATTTAGGCATGGGCGGTAAAACGCAAGAGAGCATAAGCAGTGAGGTTTTGCACTATGTGAACCCTAACGAATACAGCAAAAGTATAGAGCTGGCACAGCCGGCATATGGCGTGTTGACATCAGAGTTTGGTTATAGAACTAACCCAATTTCAAACGAGTGGGAATTCCATTTGGGCATAGATATTGCTAAAGAAAAGGGCAGCGATATTTTTAGTGCGGCAAGCGGCTTTGTTGTTGAATGTGGTAGCAATGATATTAGGGGAAACTATATAATTATTCACCACACAAGTGGCTTGCAAACGCTTTACCAGCATTTAGATTATACATTTGCAAGGCAAGGGCAAAGCGTTGCAAAAGGCGAGCGAATAGCAACAATGGGCACAACAGGCTATTCAACAGGGCCGCATTTGCATTTTGAGCTTATAGAAAATGGTAAATATACAAACCCGCTTAGCGAATTTGAACAGTTGCAATACATAAGCTAATTATATACAATTAGTATATTTTGCAATAATAATACAAAAACAGGTGAAAAAATGAATGCGGTGTTTTTTTATGCATTATTAGCGCTGGGGCGTTTGCTTGACGGCGCTGTTTTATTTAGGCTTTTG
>CAYJPD010000171.1:2066-2355 GCA_964371975.1 uncultured Bacteroides sp. | reverse complement strand
GATTTAATGTTAAACTTTAACACGCCTTATTTATCGAAATCAATAAGAGAATTTTGGGCAAGATGGCATATATCTTTATCGAGCTTTTTAAAAGATTATGTTTACATACCTTTAGGCGGCAATAAAAAAGGCGCTACAGCAAAAGCGCTAAATTTACTAATAACTTTTTTAATAAGCGGCTTATGGCATGGCGCGGCATGGACATTTGTTTTATGGGGGCTTTACCATGCAATTGCACAGATAATAGAAGATAAAAGTGAAAATTTGCGAAGTAAAATTAGAAACACAT
>CAYJPD010000171.1:868-2056 GCA_964371975.1 uncultured Bacteroides sp. | reverse complement strand
CTTTAGGGCAGCATTTATATTTTTAGTAGTTTGTGCTAGTTGGGTTTTATTTAGAGCAAATACTATTGCCGATGCTATTTTCATGCTAATGCAATTACCTAAAGCAATAGCAAACCCGCTTATAAACTTTGAGCAAACTGTTTTAACTTTAGGCATAGGTGCAAGCGAGTTAGTAAGAATAGCCTTAAGCATATTTATTTTATTTTTCTATGATACTTTGTTATATAAAGGTTATGAGCCTTTTACAGTTTTATCTAAACAAAAAGCTTATATTAGATATACGGTTAGTTATATTATAGCTTTTATAGCTATAATTGCATTTTTAACTGCGCCAAGTGGCGTTGTTGCAGAATTTATATATTTTCAATTCTAAACAAAAAAAGGAGGAATTAAATGAAGAAATTTTATTTGAAATTAACAATTTTTGCTCTTTGTTTAATTCTGCCTTTTTTTATAGCCTTTTTGTATGTTCAAAGTTTTGCCGCAACTTCAACAGGATCGCTTATGGGAGTGAGCAGCATGAAGCTTGATTTGGTTAGTGCAATAAACGAAGAGAAAATAGTGCTGGTTGGCGGAAGTAATGTTGTTTATAATTTGACAGCCGAGGATATTTCCAAAGAGTTTGATATGCCTGTTTTTAATATGGGAACAACTGCTTATTTAGGCCTTGATTTTTTTGTTACTCAAATTAAGTCTTACGCAAAACCGGGAGATTTAATAGTACTATCATTAGAAAATTCAGTATATAGCAATATAGTAGATTATCAAACAGTTTGGCAAGCTATAGAAAACCATGAAAATATGTATAAAATCATTCCGTTTTCTTATATGCCACAGCTTATTTTAAATTATTATCACTATGCTCAAGGCAAGCTTTTTATACACGAAGAGTATGCCGAAATTGACACAAAAGAGCATGGTTATATTTCAGCAGGCTTTAACGAGTATGGCGATTATACAATAGAGCACACAGAGAATATCCTTACAGATTTATACAACAAAGGCGACACATATTTTATAAACGAAGAAATCGTTGAGAGCTCTGTTTTAAATGAATTAAACAGTTTAAAACGATGGGCAGATGCAAGGGACATAAAAATATATTTAACTTATGCGCCATTTAACGCTTTGGCTGTTGAAAATGAAAACTTGCAAGATATAGAAGATTTTGAAAACTATTTAACCCAA
>CAYJPD010000171.1:484-858 GCA_964371975.1 uncultured Bacteroides sp. | reverse complement strand
AAAACTGCAGTATTCCATGGATTGGCTCATACCGCGAAGGAATGATGGATGAAAGCCTTTTTTTCAACTCAAACAACCACTTAAATTCAAATGGTAAAAAAATTAGGACAGAAGATTTTATAAAAGATTTGCATGAGCTAAATATTTTATAACATTTTTTGTTAGCATTAATTTTTCACACCCCTTTATTTTTTAAGCACGGTTTACATAAAAAGCAAAAGCCTATTAAGCTATTTAATAACTAACACAAAGCGGTGATGCAAACATGAGCGACTTATATAAATTAATATATACCATCGTAAAGGCTATACCTTTAGGCAAAGTGTCAACTTATGGCCAAATTGCCATATTGACAGGTAACCCGAAACTAAGCA
>CAYJPD010000171.1:237-472 GCA_964371975.1 uncultured Bacteroides sp. | reverse complement strand
GGGTAATTCGCTCTACAGGCGAGCTTTCAAAAACTTTTGGCGTAATTGGCCCAATCTTGCAAAAAGATTTGATAATAAGTGAAGGTGTAGAAGTTTGTGAAAACAACACCGTAAACTTAAAAAAATTCCTATGGCAAACAAACTCGGCTTTTTTACCTAACAGCGAATAATTTTTACAACATATTAAACAGGCACATTTTATATAAGTTTTCAATTTTTGCATTATACTATAAAG
>CAYJPD010000171.1:0-227 GCA_964371975.1 uncultured Bacteroides sp. | reverse complement strand
AATTAATATATAACATCGTAAAGGCTATACCTTTAGTCAAAGTGTCAACTTATGGCCAAATTTCCTTTTTGACATGTAACCCTAAACGCAGCAGAGTTGTTGGTTATGCTATGGCAGCTTGTAAAGATTCTTGTATTCCTTGCCACAGGGTAATTCGCTCTACAGGCGAGCTTTCAAAAACTTTTGGCGTAATTGGCCCAAGCTTGCAAAAAGATTTGCTAATAAGT
>CAYJPD010000170.1:0-2361 GCA_964371975.1 uncultured Bacteroides sp. | reverse complement strand
TGCCGCCAATAATATCGCCTGCATCAAGCTCTTTTACCAGCTGCAATGCCCGCAGCATGGCAGGGCCTGCAAGGTTAGGGTCAAGCCCTTTTTCAAACCGAGTGCTGCTCTCGGTGCGCAGCATCAGCCGCCGAGAGGTAGCCCTAACGCTCGGCCCATCAAACGCCGCCACCTCAAACACAACCATGTTTGTGCTGTCATACACGCCGGAATACTCGCCGCCCATAATGCCCGCCAGCGCAATAGGGCCCTTTTCGTCGGCAATAACCATCATGTCGGGCTCAAGCTTGCGTGTTATGCCATCCAGCGTAACAATTTCTTCGCCGCTTTTGGCATTGCGCACGGTAATGCGCCCACCGTTCACATACGCATAGTCAAACGCATGCATAGGCTGGCCATACTCCAGCATAACGTAGTTTGTAATATCTACAATATTGTTTATAGGCCTAACGCCGGCTCCTCGCAGCCGCTCGCGCATCCATTTTGGGCTTGGCTTTATGCGCACATTTTTTATCATAGCAGCCGAATAACGCATGCAGGTGTCTGTGGCTTCTACCTTAACAGCTAAATGCTCAGCCACCTCGCCTTGGCCGCTCTGGGCTTTAGGCGAAATATCATTAAAAGGCACGTTGAATGTTGCGGCCACCTCGCGTGCAAGCCCCCTAACCGATAAACAATCGGGGCGGTTAGGCGTAATCTCAAACTCCACTACAATATCGTCCATACCAAGCGCTGCCGCAGCGTTTGTACCAAGCGGCGCTTCTTCGTCCAGCACAAGTATGCCCTCGGCTGTAGCGTGCGGAAAGTCGTTTTCGCTAAGTAAAAGCTCCGGCAGGCTACACAGCATGCCGCAACTCTCTTCGCCGCGCAGCTTGCCTCGGCGAATTTCCATGCCGTTTGGCAGCTTTGCGCCGTGCAGCGCCACAGGGCACAAATCGCCCTCTTTTAGGTTTTGCGCCCCTGTAACAATCTGCAAAACTTCATTGCCAACATCTACTTGGCATACCCACAAATGGTCAGAGTTTTGGTGGCGCTCAAGCTTAATAACCCTGCCTACAACAACATTTTCCATGTTGTCGGCTTCGCTCTCCCATTTTTCCACCTTGCTGCCGCTCATGGTCATGCGCTCGCTAAATTCATGCGGTGTGGCAGCAAAATCGGCGTAACTTTTTAGCCATCTCATCGGTAGTTTCATCTTTGCTGCCCCCCTTAATTAAACTGGCGCAAAAAGCGCAGGTCGTTTTCGTATAGTAGCCTAATATCGTCTATGCCGTAGCGCATCATGGTAATGCGCTCTAGCCCAACGCCAAACGCAAAGCCGGAGTAGCGCTGGGGGTCTATATTGCAGTTGCGCAAAACGGTAGGGTGCACCATTCCGCACCCAAGTATCTCTATCCAGCCCTCATGCTTACACATAGAGCAGCCTTTGCCGCCGCACTTAAAGCAGCTCATGTCCATCTCGGCGCTTGGCTCGGTGTAGGCAAAATGATGCGGCCTAAAGCGCGTTTTGGTGCTGGGACCGTACAGCTTTTTAATAAACAAGTCAAGCGTACCTTTAAGGTCGGTAAACGTAATGCCCTCGTCCACCGCAAGCCCCTCAATTTGGTTAAATAGGGGGGAATGGGTGGCGTCTGCCGGGTCCGAGCGATACACCCGCCCGGGGCATATAATGCGTATTGGCGGCTCGCTTTCCAGCATGGTGCGTATCTGCATTGGGCTGGTTTGGGTGCGCAGCAGAATGTTTTCGGTAATATAAAATGTATCTTGCGTGTCGCGTGCGGGGTGGCTTTTTGGCATATTGAGCATCTCAAAGTTGTATTTGTCATACTCAACTTCAGGCCCTGTAACCACGTCAAAGCCCATACCTAAAAATATCTCGTTCATCTCGGCCAAAACGCGGTCTAGCGGGTGCCGCCCACCAAGCGCTGGCACTCTGCCTGGTAGCGTTACATCAATAGCCTCGCTAGCAAGCTGCTGTGCTTGCGCCGCTCCGGCCAGCTCGCCAGTGCGCTTTTGTATGGCTTCGCTCAGCTCTTCACGCACGGTGTTTGCTAAGGCGCCCATAGCCGGCCGCTCCTCGGCGCTAAGCGCACCCATCTGCTTTAATATCGCAGTAACTTCGCCTTTTTTGCCAAGATACCGCACCCTAAGCGCCTCAAGCTCGGCTGTATCGGCAGCTGCGGCAATAAGCCCCGCAGCGGTAGTTTGTATCTCTTGCAACGCCTGCTTCATAATTTGTCACGTCCTTAAAATAAAATAAAGCTCCGCCCCGAATACACGGGACGAAGCGTAGCTCCGCGGTACCACCCGAGTTTTTGCGCCAAAACACGGCGCAAACCCTTTGTGTGTTTGCAGCCAAAG
>CAYJPD010000169.1:0-2389 GCA_964371975.1 uncultured Bacteroides sp. | reverse complement strand
TAAATTTCAAAAGAATTAGCATCGCCTAGCCAGTTAATATTGCCTATGCATATAGTTTTATCGTCTGATACAAAACTTGCAGGCGAAACAGTGTTTGCTATTGTGTTAAATGTAATATTTAGCTCGTCTTTATAGGCGTGGTAAACTATAGTAGTGCAGTTTAATGTGCTTTTAGAAAAGAAACTTGCTAAAACATGTAAGGGATATCTAAAAGGTTTTCCTTTGCATAATTGGCAACGCTTGCCGCTTGTTCATCGCTAACGCCGCTTATTGTGTATAAGCGCACTTGCTCTGCCTCGAAAAACTCGGGCAGTGAAACAAGCTCACTCACATTGCCAACACCGCGGCAGTGCATAACTTCATCTTCGCTATAAATAATGGCGGCTTGCCCATGGCGAAAAGCAAAGCTTAAATCATACACCTCAAAACCTGACTCGTTCGTGGCGGATATAAGTATATCTCCCTTTCTTCCTAGCGCAACTAATTCCTCTAAGCTTTGCACGCTCTCACCGCAATTTTGCAAAATTTCATCGCTGCTTTGCACATTTGTTGTTACAAGCGTTTTACTTGCAAAAGCTGTTACATAAACAGTAACGCACACGGCTAAAACAAAAAATACACAAAGGCAAATTAATAAAAGTCTTTTTGTTTTTTGCATTTTGTTTTCCTATTTTTTTATTATAAAGTACCGACCTGCTATAACTTAGGTTAACCTAAATTATAGTAGGCCGGTTTAAAACAGTTTGCTTATTTAATTAATAATAGAAATAGAAGCTATCGGTAAGTTCTGCTCTAACGCCTATTTCTTCTACCCATTTGTAACTGCCTTGATTCCATCCATTAGAAGCAGGGTTAGGGTTCTCACCTGCAACTAAAATTTTGCCTGTATCAGCATCAACGCTAAAAATAAAGTTTTGGTGTCTACCTGCTTCAGATTCTGCACCAGAACTGTTTTGACCGCTAACTATTTCCTCAATTACATTTTCAAGGTTTTCACTTAACAACACACCGCTTGAATGATAAATGTCTTTAATATTTGAACCATACGCAGAATTAGCTATTACAATATCCACCCCACTACCTGCCGTTAACCAAGCAATACGAATAAATGCATTACTAGGTATTTCATTTTGAGGGTCGGATATAGCAATTACAGCCGCATCCATAATAGTTGTTGCAATTTGTAAATCGTTAGATTGCCTTGAGCGCTCAACATATCTTGTGTATTGTGGTGCAATTACAGCCATAAGTATCATTATAACAGCAACTACAATAATTAATTCAACCAAAGTAAAACCTTTATTGTTTTTACTTCTTGTGTTAAGTGTTTTTAATATCGACATAATAAACTCCTTTGTGTTTATATAATAAATTAATTTTTTACTCCATGTCTAACAGTTCTGCCCAATCAGAAGATTCCGGTAAAATTGTTATTACACCTGTTGTGGTATTAATATCAAACACAAAATTTTGCCCAAGGCCAATAGCAGATTCTGCTTCAACAACACTTGCGTCACTTAATGAAGTGTTCCACAAACCCATAACACCGGTAATAGCCTCTTGAACGTATGGGTGAGACCATCCGTAAGGCGACGGTGGATTTTGCCCTAACCAAAAATCATACACATTAAATCCTTCGCCCGGGCCTACTGCAATAGCACCTATTGAATTACGAGCGCTTCCCGTGTTTTGAAAATATTCGCTCCAACCGTAATCTACCGGTGTTTGAGTTGTAAACCAAATTACACGATAAATTTCTCCTGATGAAGTATGGTTTTGAGGGTCATTAATAGCAACTGTTGCCGCATCCATAATTGATGTTGCAATTTGCGCATCATTCGCTTCTCTCGAGCGCTCTACATATCGAATGTATTGCGGCGCTAAAACTGTTGCAAGAATAGCAATAACAGCTACAACTATAATTAGTTCTACCAATGTAAAACCTTTATTATTAAACCTTTTTTTCATTAAATTCATAATTTCCTCCAAATTAGTTTGCAATTTCACCTTGAAATTTCACTTATATAACAAAATGAATTCTTCGAAAATTATAACATATGCATTTATATGTGTCAATGTAATATTATGTAAATTTTTAGTGGTTTATTTGCTAATGCAAGTAACTTTTTTCAAAATCACCCATAACACAAATACAAAAATTGCCTAATTATTTTTAAGCTGTTGCTATAAAAATAATTAGGCATAAAAAACAATATAAAAAATATATCTTTTTATCGTTAATTTCAAAAGGAGTAATATACTTGTTAAAAAAATTCGCATTTAAAGGCCTTTAATAATCTTACAAAAACACTATAATCTTTTGTAACTTAAAGGCAACTTAACTAAACTAAAATAATTTTTTAAAAAAATTATTTTTTCATTACTTTTT
>CAYJPD010000168.1:0-2408 GCA_964371975.1 uncultured Bacteroides sp. | reverse complement strand
CAATTTAAACGATTTAGAAAAAAAATACGAAACAAACACACAAGATAATAAGGAGTAAAAAATGGGAATATTTTCAAGAATAAGCGACATACTACAAGCAAATATCAACGCACTGATCGACAGAGCCGAAGACCCTGAAAAAATGATAGACCAATATTTAAGGCAAGCTGTTGAAGATTTAGACGAAGTTAAAAAAGAGACAGCGGGCATTATGGCTGAAGAAAGCCGTGCAAGGCGCGTTTATGATGAAAACACAAGCGAAGTTGAAAAATATACAGACCTTGCAAAGCGTGCACTTACAAGTGGAAACGAAGAGGATGCAAAAGCATTTATTGGCAAAAAGCAAGATCTTGAAAAAACAGGCGTGTCTTTAAAAGCGGCTTATGATGCAGCAAAGGCAAATGCAGTTAAAATGCGCCAATTGCACGATAAACTTGTAGACGACATCAACACTTTACATGCTCGCCGCGATGAGCTAAAAGCAAAGCTTAGCATTGCCGAAGCACAGCAAAAAGTTAACGAGCTTGGCAGCAGCGCAGACAACCTACAAGGTACATTGGGCGATTTCACAAGAATGGAAGACAAAATTAATCGTATGGTAGATACAGCAACTGCATCAGCTGAATTAAACGCACAGCCTATTGATGAAGTTGCAGCAATAGAGGAAAAATACAACACAGAGAGCGTTAGCGTTGATAGCGAGCTTGAAGAGCTAAAAAAATCTATGGGCTTGAGCTAATAGTTTTCAAACTATAAAGCAAAGAGGCGGTGATAAAATCACCGCCTCTTTTTTTATTCAGTACAAACTTTTAATCCATTAACTTTTTAAAATCGTCAACACACATGGGTTTTGCAAAATAATAGCCTTGCACATAGTGGCAATTTGTAGTTCTTAAAAAGTCTATTTGCTCTTTTGTTTCTATGCCCTCTGCAATAATTTTAGCACCTAAATTGTTGACTATATGCGTAATTCCTTTAATTACAAGCTCGCCCATATTATTGTTAGGCTCGCTTACAAAGAAGCTTCTATCCAGCTTTACTACATCAACTTTGTAATCTTTTAGCATTCCAAGCGACGAGTGCCCCGAGCCAAAATCGTCAATAGAAACGCAAAAGCCTTCGCTTCTTAAACTAATTATCATCTCTTCAACAGCTTTTTTGTTTTCCGCAACAGTTGTTTCTGTAATTTCAATTTCAAGCAAAGAAGTTGGAACATCATACTTTTCTGCAACAGTTTTAAGCTCTTTTGCCAAATTATTGTTTTTTAAGTGAAGCCTTGAAAAGTTAACAGAAATTGGCACACATTTTTTACTATTAATTATTTGCTGGCTTAGCATAATACAAGTTTGCTCAAACATAAATTTATCTACATTAACAACAAATTCATTCTTTTCAAAAAGCGGTATAAACTCACTTGGATAAATCATTTTACCGTCTTGCTCTATCCAGCGCACCAGCGCTTCTGCACCTACAATGCTCTCATCTTCTAAATTGTACTTTGGCTGTAAAAAAAGCTTGAACTCTCTGTTTTTAAGCGCATCACGCATTTTGTTTGTAAGCTCGGTTAAATGAATTAAATGCTGTTTAAATTTATCATCATAATCCCACAAAGCACTCTTTGTTTCAGCACGCGCAAAACTATGTGCCATATTCAATTTATTTACAATATCATCAATATTGCTTTCATCTTTTTCAACGAAATAGCGCCCATATTTAAAGTTAAAAATATGCTTTTGCACATTTGGTATATCTTTTTTAATAATAGCATCAAATGTTTGTCTTTCGCTTAAAAAGTTATTCATTTCTTGCACTGTGGCAAAAACCATAAATTCGTCTGTGCCTGTGCGTGCAATTTTTACTTTATTACCTTTAACCATTTGAGCAATTTGTGCCATTTTCAGTATAACTTTATTACCGATATCAAAGCCAAACACTTCATTAATAGCCTTGAAATTTTCAAGGTCAAACTTCAAAAGCGCATATTCTTCATCTTTTGCATTTTCTGCTTTTTTGCCTTTCAAAATCGCTTCTACATCATATTTGAACTTTACTAAGTTAAATAAGCCTGTGAATTTATCAAAATATGCCATTTGCTCAATTTCCAAAAGCGATTTTTTCCTGCTATATAGCACATAAATAATAAGCATAATAAAAGCCAAAAAAGTGCTAACGCTAACAAAGGTCATTGTGGCGCTTATATTGTTAACCGCACTACTTAATGTGCTTTCTGAAATTTCAAAAAACAGTGTCCAATCTTCAATGCCCAGTGGTATATATTCACCGAATTTTCTATCGCCTTGAATTATAAAAGTTACACTGCCTACTCGAGACTGTGCAAAATCCTCTAATATCGCATCATATGTTACGCCTTCTTCAAATTCAGCATTTGCAAAATTTTCAAAGCTTAT
>CAYJPD010000167.1:0-2412 GCA_964371975.1 uncultured Bacteroides sp. | reverse complement strand
CAGCAATTTGAATGCTAATTCAAACAGCAACAGCGACGATGACGATGATGACAATAGCACAAGCAACAGCGGCAACAGCGGCAACAGCAGCAATGTGAATACTAATTCAAATGATGATGACGATGACGATGATGATGATGATAACGCAAACGGCGGCGATAATAACACAAGCGTAAATAACAGCGGCAATGCCAATTTGAGCGGTGGCGACGATGACGGCGATGACGATGCAAACAATCAAAGCAATACGGGTAATGCAAATAACTCAACCGGTGGCACAAATAATAACGTAACCACTGATTCCGTAAACGGCAATGTCACTACACCGGCTCCTACGCCTACACCGGCACCTACGCCTGCACCGGCACCTGCGCCTACACCTGCGCCTGCACCTGTGCCTGCGCCCGCACCAAGCGACGACGATGATGACGACGATGATGACGATGGTGATGATGGCGGTATTGATGACGATGATGACGACTAATACATTGTATTAAAAAATATTGCTTACGGGCAAAGGTATTAAAATGAAAAAGTTTTTATTAAGCGTTGCAGCGGCTTTTGCCGTTGCAATTGCTGCGTATATTATAATAAGTTCGCAAATATTTTTGCCGCTTTCAAACACAGTGTCCGATGCATTTTACCAAAAACCTCAAACACCCGACAGTAGAATAGTTATAATTGGCATAGATGACAAAGCACTTGATGCCTATGGTAATTTACCTTGGGACAGAGATGTTTTAGCACAGGCTATTTCAACGCTAAACAGCAGTGAAAATGAAAAACCTGCCGTTATAGGTATAGATTTATTGCTTTCCGACGAAAGTGAAAACGATGATTATCTTTTAGAGGTATGTGAAAACTCAAACAATGTTGTAATGGCATCTCACGCAGTTTTCGGCACAGAACTTATCAACGAAAATGCTTCTGATTTTCACTTAAACACATATTTTGTAGAGCAGTATGAACCGCCTTTCAACGCACTATCACAGCTTGTTATGCAAGGACATGTTAACGCCATGATAGACACCGATGGGATTTTGCGGCATTCCATTTGGCAAATTGAATTGCAGAACGGTGAAATTATTCCATCGTTTAGCAGAGTTATAGCACAGCACTACCTCATTGTTAACGAAGAAGGCGAGCTTAAAGCGCCTGTAACCGATTCAAGGCACCGCTGGTATGTTGTTCAGCAGGCAAGCCCGGGCGGCTATTACGATAATAAATCTGTTTTAGATTTGATAAACGGCGATATCGACCCCTCTTATTATGAAGATAAAATAGTTCTTATAGGGCCTTACGCCGTGGGTTTGCAAGATAATTACGATACCCCTATTTCAAATACGCAAAAGATGTATGGCGTTGAGTATCAAGCTAATGCAATTTCGGCATTATTAAACGAAAAAACTGTATTTCAAATATCTTTAGAATTTACAAACGCTTTAACTTGCGCGGTAATTTTCTTTTTTGCGCTATACTGCTTTAGGCGCAAATTTATGCACGCTGTACTTGCACTTGTTTTAAGCAACGCTTTATGGTTTATAAGCGCTTTGCTTTTGTTTAACGAGGGTTATATGCTACAAGTGTTCTACTATCCGTTTTTCTCCATTATTGTATTTGTAATTTTTGTTGGAATTAACTACACATATATATCTATGGAAAAAGCAAAAGTGGCAAAAACATTTGAAAGATATGTTGCACCGCAAGTTGTAAAGGAATTACTATCTGAAGATGAAAACGTAATGCAGCTTGGCGGAAAAATTGCAGATATTGCCGTTATGTTTGCAGATATAAGAGAATTTACATCGCTAACGGAAAAACTCGCACCGAAAAAATCTGTTGAAATTGTAAACAGCTATTTATCAATGTTTAGTGAATGTGTTTTCGAGAGCGAGGGCACATTAGATAAATTTATAGGCGACTGCATAATGGCATTTTGGGGCGCACCGCTTGCACAAAAAGACAGTTGCCACAAAGCAGCTTTAACCGCAATTAATATTTTAAAGCAAACACAAGGCATCTCAAAGCGCTTTAAACAAGAGCTTGGCTTTGAAATTGAAGTTGGTATAGGCATAGCTTTTGGCGCAGCTGTTGTTGGAAATATCGGTGGCGGCAAAAGGCTTGATTATACCGTTATAGGCGACACCGTAAACACAGCTTCAAGGCTTGAGGGCGCTGTGCCCGGCGGGCAAATTTACATAGATAAAAACATGGCTGATAGCTTAAAAGGTATATTTAAAACACAATTAGTGCCCGGAATAAAATTAAAGGGTAAATCTGAAAATTTTGAAGTTTACAGGCTTTTATTTGACGATTAAGCCCTGAAAATTCAACTATAAACTATTTACAGCAGCAAGTAAAAGGGGCTGTGACACAATAGAACAAAACTCGTCAATTTGACGAATAAATGTA
>CAYJPD010000166.1:0-2484 GCA_964371975.1 uncultured Bacteroides sp. | reverse complement strand
GAATATGCACATGAACTTTCTTATGCGTTTGAAGAAATTAATTACGACCCAAAACTTCTTGAAGAGATTGAGGATAGATTAGATTTAATATATAAATTAAAGAAAAAATATGGCAATACTATAATTGAAATATTGAAGTTTTCACAAAAGGCAAAAGAGGAGTTATCTTTAATAGAGGATAGCACACAGCATTTAGATGAACTTTATGAAAAGCAAGATATGCTTTACAAACAAGCAAAAGAGCTTGCCGAAAAGCTAAGCGATACAAGAATTAAAGCTTTCGAGCGTTTTAATAAAGAAATATCCGAAGCGCTTAAATTTTTGAATATGCCCGGCATTGTACTTTCATTAGTACACACAAAAGGCTCGCTTGCGTCTATGGGGCAAGATAGCATTGAATTTTACATTAGCGCAAATGTAGGCGAAACGCCTAAGCCCTTGGCGAAAATTGCCTCGGGTGGCGAACTGTCGCGCATAATGCTTGCAATAAAAAGCGCTATGGCAGATAAGGACGATATTTCAAGCATTATTTATGATGAAATAGATACAGGTGTTTCTGGGCTGGCGGCTGCAAGAATAGGCGAAAAATTAAAGCAAACATCAAAGGGCAGGCAAATTATATGTATTACGCATACAGCACAAATTGCGGCACAAGCTGATGTGCATTTGCTCATAGAAAAAAATGTAAAAGAACAGCGCACATTCACCGATGTTCATAAGCTTAGCGGCGAGGAAAGGGTTAAAGTTTTAGCCATGATGATTTCAGGTGATTATGTTACTGACATTGCGCTTGAAAACGCAAGAGAAATGCTAAAAAATAACGGTTAACCCCAAAATAGTATAATACAATAAAACTGCCTTTTCACGTTTAACAAACATGAAAAGGCAGTTTTTTATAAGTGGATTTTAGCTATCAATTAAATGTTTCATTGTGTAAAGGCCGCTGCCTTTACCCGTGATAAATAAGGCGGCTTTTACAGCGCCATCGGCAAAAACTTCCCTGGAAAGTGCACTGTGTGAAATAGTGAGGGTTTCGCTATTGCCGCAAAATAAAACGTCGTGCTCACCAACAATGCCACCACCGCGAACAGCGTGCAAACCCATTTCCAGTGTGTCTCTTTTCTTGCGCTCTGCGTGCCTATCATAAACATAATTGTATTTTTGAGGTGCTTTTTCATTAATAGCATCGGCAATCATAAGCGCTGTGCCGCTTGGTGAATCTATTTTATGATGATGGTGTTTTTCTACAATTTCAACATCGTAATTTAGGCCAAACAACTCATTTGCTTTTTGTGCCAAATGTATTAGCACATTAACCCCAAGTGACATATTAGCGCTTTTAAAAACAGCAATTTCTTTGGCGGCATTTTCAATATTTGAAATTGTAGTATCAGAAAGCCCCGTTGTGCAAATAACACAAGGCAATTTCTTTTGCACACAGCTATTAATCATAGCATCAACTATTGTTGCGTTTGAAAAATCAATTAATACATCAGCTTTTATATCACATTCATCAAGCGATTTAAAAACGGGTATATCGCAAGGCTTTGCGAAAGAATCTATACCTGCAACAATTTTGCAATCATCTCGCTCGCTAATAATTCTTTGAAGTGCATTGCCCATTTTTCCGTGTATACCATTAATTATAACATTAATCATTTTATCACTCGCTTTATAATATTCTGCTGTTTTATCGTTTGTTTTTATATATTACAGTTTAATTCTATTAAATTGAACTATATTATATAAATTTGTATTTTTTCATAACGTTTTCTAAATCTATTAAACCTTTTTCGCTCATCTTGCCAAGAGGAAGCCTGCAATCGCCAACTGCATAGCCCATCATTTTGAGGGCAGCTTTAACCGGTATTGGGTTAACATCGCTAAACATAGCGTTTATCAGCTCTATATTTTTTAGCTGTAAATCTAAGCTCTCTTTAATTTTACCCTCTAAATATAAACTAACAATATCATGCGTTTGTTTAGGCGCAATATTTCCCAAAACAGAAATAACACCTATACCGCCAAGTGCTAAAATGGGTAAAATTTGATCGTCATTACCTGTGTAAATTTGCAAATCATCACCGCAAAGTGCCGCAGTTTGCGCTATAGCCGAAATATCACCGCTGGCTTCTTTTGTTGCTATTACAAGTGGATTTTTAGATAATTCTTTGTATGTTTCCGGCTTTATTGTCATTGCTGTGCGAGAGGGAACATTGTATAGAATTGTTGGAGCACCTGCCGCATTAATTATGCAGTTAAAATGCTCAATTAAGCCGCTCTGGTTTGTTTTATTATAATATGGCGTTACAAGTAATAAAGCATCTGCGCCGCGCTTTACAGCTTCTTTTGATAAATTAACAGCGTGGCGTGTATCGTTACCGCCTGTGCCTGCTACAACAGGTATGCGCTTTGCTACGGTTTTTGCGGTAAACTCTATAGCTTGCAAATGCTCGTCATCATCTAAAGCAGAAGCCTCACCTG
>CAYJPD010000165.1:0-2493 GCA_964371975.1 uncultured Bacteroides sp. | reverse complement strand
AGCTTGCGCATATTGCAAGCAGTAGCCAAGAGATGGAAAACTTGCCTTACGGCGACGGAATACCCCTATAAACTGCCATAAAAGCGTTTTGCAAACGCGTTGGAAATATATGGCGTGTGTTATAAAGCTGTGTATTCATTATAATAGTTGTAAGCTCTTAAATTGTTTTTGCTTTACTAAAACACAAGTTTAACTAAACTTACACATTTTAATTATTGAATAATATTGAAAACGTGATATAATTAATAGCGAAGATTGTAAAATTAAAGCAAAAATTGCAAGAAAAATAGCAGAAAGAACAATTAGACAAAATTGTATAATTTGTTTTGATGTTTTGCAATAAAGCATTCGGGAGATGGCAATGAGAAAGATTTTCGGCAGTACGGCACTTATAGTTATATTAACAAGTGTTTTGCTCAGCTTCACTTCATGCACAGGCGGCTTAACACCGCAAGAGTATATACAATATGAAATGGACGCCAGCTATAAAAACACATATAACAATAAGCTGTTAAATATATATACAAGCGATATAACACAGCAAACACTAATTGAAACTTATAACGAGAACATGAAGCGCGATGCACTGCTTTTTTTAAGCACAACTTGCGGTGTTAACACCGATATTTTAACAGAGCAAACCATAGAAAAAGGCGCAAGTATTTTTAAAACAATATATGAAAGCGCAAAGTATGATATAGGTGATAGCGAAGAGAGCGGTGATAATTTCACCGTAGATATGACAATTTACCCAATTAATATTATTGTGAACACTATAACACAGGAATTTTATGATGAACAAATAGAAAAAATTTACACACAGCATAATTTAAGTGAGCAAGAGCTTGAAAATGAATTTGCGATTGCGATGCTTAGTGCTGTACAGGATAATATTAGCAATTTAAGCTATGCGCCGGCTGTTAACATAACAGTTTTACTTGAAAACAAGGGTGATTATTTTGAGCTTAGCTTACAAAGCTGGCAGGAAATAGAAAGTAATATTTTGCTTTTTTAATGGCAAAATAGAGGTGTTGACAAACAAAAGCTTTGCGACGCTTTTTGTGAAAGAAACTTTGCAAACAGCTCCAAAATTATACCCCACTAAAAATTTTTTAGTGGGGTATAATTTATTTCAAGCGTTGGTAAAGAGTTTAGTTTTATATCTGCAATATTGCCGCTTTTATACTCGTGATAGCCTTGTGCGGCTATCATGGCGGCGTTATCTGTGCAAAGCTCAATTTGTGGCAAAAAAAGCTGTGCATCCATGCTTTTTATGCCCTCGCTAAGCAAATCCCTCAAGGCGCTATTTGCCGCCACGCCGCCCGAAAGGGCTATTTTTTTTGCGTTTTTATCTTTGGCCGCAAGCAGTAGTTTTTCGCAAAGAATACTTGTTATTCTGTGCTCAAAACTTGCACACATGCCGCAAACATCTATGGTTTCACCTTGCATTTTCGCTTTGTTTATTGTGTTTAAAACGGCTGTTTTAAGCCCTGAAAAGCTAACATCATATGCCCCTTGAACTTTTGGCGTTGGCAGTGCATAAGCGTGTTTATCGCCCTGCTTTGCCATTTTGCTAACTATGGGCCCGCCGGGGTAGCCTAAATTCAAAGTGCGTGCTACTTTGTCAAAAGCTTCGCCTGCGGCATCGTCTACCGTGCGCCCTAAAATTTCAAAGCTTGTATAATCTTCAATATAAACAATGTGGCTGTGGCCGCCGCTTGCAACCATGCATAAAAACGGCGGCTTTAAACTTGGATGTGTTATATAAAGCGAGGCTATATGCCCGCGCAAATGGTGCACGGGTATTAGCGGAATATTATTGCTGTAGGCAAGCCCCTTTGCAAAATTTGTGCCCACTAAAAGTGCGCCAATTAAGCCGGGTGCAAATGTTACAGCAACAGCATCAATATCTTTCATTGTGCAATTTGCCTGCTTTAAAGCGTTTTCAACAACGTCGCTGATATATTCTATATGGCGGCGGCTGGCTATTTCAGGCACAATGCCGCCGTAAATATTCTGCTCGCTCGCGCTGGAGGCAATGCAGTTTGAATGAACTTTATGGCCGTTTTCAACTACTGCGGCGCAAGTGTCGTCGCAGCTTGTTTCTATGCCGAGTATAAGCATTTGTTAACTCCTTTTGCAAGTAATAACAGCAAAACAGCCTATAAAATATAGGCTATGAGCGGCTATCTTTTTGTAGTAAAACTATAGGTTTTACTACAACTATATTAAACTTAAAATGAAATTCACAAGCTCATAAATAGCGTAAACTTCAAAACAAAACTAATATAAGATAAAAACATTTAATCGATATCTGGCTATAGCGCCAATTAGAACAATATTATTGCGAGCGTATGTCAATCTTACTGTTAGCGAGTGATAATAATTGTTCTTTGGCGTGGATATAAGTTGTAATCGTTGGGGTCCGGGGGACTCGAAACCCCCGGCGCTTTTGCTTCTTTTCACGCTGAAAAGAAGGGCGAACCACAAAAC
>CAYJPD010000164.1:0-2526 GCA_964371975.1 uncultured Bacteroides sp. | reverse complement strand
CCGTTGTAGGTTTTGGGGCCCAGCCCGTTCCGGATTTTACGAAAGTTACACCGGCTTCAACAGCTATCTCACAGCCTCTGATTATTTCTTCGTCGGTGAGGTATGCAATCTCCAAAATGCTCTTCACAGGTGTTGGGTAAACTGCATCAACAACAGCTTTTATGTCATTTTTAACCACTTCATAATTTCCGCTTTTCAGCGCACCAACATTTATTACCATATCAATTTCATCACAGCCAAATTCCTTCATCTTTATTGCATTTGCAACTTTAATTTCTGTTAAATCACCGCCTGACGGAAAACCGGCAACCCCACCGACAAGAACATCGCTGTCTTTAAGTCTTTCACATAACTGTTTAGTGAAACATGGCATTACAAATATACAAATAAATTTATATTTTTTAGCCATTTCAATTAGTAGCTCAATTTCCTTATCGCTAACGTCAGTTCTAACAAGACTTATATCGATGTATTTAGGAATTTCTGTGCAACTTATATGTATCATCGCCTTACCACCCTTAATTTATATTGAATTTATATTTAATTTGCAATGATTTACAAAATAGATAATTATCTTTCGTTGCATATATTATAAACACAATAATTAAAACTTGTCAACACTTCAAAAAAATCATTTTTTTATGCAATATCACAAAATTTTATGGTAAATGTAACAATAACATTGAGTTTTAAGGGTAATACATTTTAATAATAATATATTTTTAATACAAATTTATCAAAAAACTGTATTAAAAAAAAGCAAAAAAATTTTTTCAAATTTTTTCACTTTATATAATTGGTATTTAATTCATAACAATTATGTTATCTTTTTCTGCCGCGGAGCGTTATTTCAAATTGATATTTATCAGCACGAATTGTGCTTTTGTCATATGATAGCGGTTTTCCATTGCTAAATGTCACTCTCCTTAAGGTTATAAGCGCAGCCCCGGGTCGTATATCTAACATTTGAGATTCAACAAAATCTGCACTTTTAGCAGAAATTGTATCTTTTGACGAATCTATATAATAACCATATTTTTCTTCAATATAGGCATAAAGCGATTTAATTTCATGGTATTTTTGATCAATATTCGGTGTTTTATCAACAGAGATAAAATTCTCTAAAATAACTGTTGGAATTGAATCTGCAAGAATTACACGTTGCACATGGTAAACCTGTGAGCCCATAGGAATATTTAGCATTTCTGATGTGGTTTTAGACGCATTCACAATATCTACATACATGCTTTTTGTCTTTACAGCGTATCCTTTTCTAGCTAATGTTTCAGAAATGCTGGTTACATAATTCAATTCTTGTGTAGACCTAAAATCCACAACTTTCGTGCCACTGCCTTGCTTAACCTCAACATAACCTTCCGAAACAAGGTTTTGCACCGCTTTCCTCACAGTCGTTCGAGAAACGCTGTAACGCTTTTCAAGCTCTGCCTCAGTTGGCAAAAATTCATTAACTTTTATCTCGCCATCACGTATTAGTTTTTTAATTTTAGTATACACTTCAATATAACGCGGATTAGCAGACATAGATATCACCTCTTAAGTACCTTTTCTGTATTATAACACAAAATCTTAATAAATCAAATACCTATTAGTAATAAATTTATTTTAACTCATTATTTATTAACTCATGCTTTTTCAACATTAACTCGCATTTTTATTTAATGAAATATCACTTGTTGTAAATAATATTTCACAATTTAACGAGCAATAATTAAGCTAAAACATATTTTTTTGACTTGACTTATGTGCATTTACATGCACTTACTGATATGCTTTGTTATATAATATATTATTTGCTTTTAGCCTATGCCTTTCATTTATGCTCCCGTATTGCACCGCCAAAACTTGCCCTTAAAAGCGCTTAAAATTTTCACTTCGCCACCACCGCGCCATAAATCACAAAAAGCGAAACATGCGCCCTTGTGCCCACACGTTTCGCTTTTACTCAGCTATGACTAATTTTTATGTAAAATTTAAATATATGGTTAACTTTTGTTATTTGTCTTTCATATAATCCTTGAAATCACACCCCATAACATCAGCGCAGAATTTTGCACCAAGCCTAAACCCCATGATGAAATTCTCAACCGCTGTTTGACCATTCACACATGCATATGCCACAGAATAATCTCTAAACAGCTGTTCCTCTTTGCCAGAGAGCAATTGCATTAGCTCCAGCTCATTTTTATCAATTGTCATCACATCGGCATCAAACTTCTCATTATTTTTCACTGCTTTGCCATTCAGCTCAATGTTACCAAAGTACAGCTCTTCAATTATATTCATTTTCATTGCTCCTCTCATTAAATAGCAAACGGTCGTCTGTATCAGTATTTCTGAATAGACGACCGTTTGTTTCATTATTATTCAACTCATTCATTATTTGCCATGCAAGAGTAAAACCTGTTTTAAAACTTTCAAGTGCATGCTCATCGCAGATAACGTCTTTGGTGTCAATTATTTTCATAACCAGTTTTCTGTGCTGAGCAGAGAGCTCTGCTATTAAAA
>CAYJPD010000163.1:0-2562 GCA_964371975.1 uncultured Bacteroides sp. | reverse complement strand
GATGATATAATAAAAGCGGCTAAAGCAGGAATTCAAACTGTTTATATAGACAAAAGCACTATAATAACGCCATCTGCGAAAGATGAAGCTGAAAAAGCAAATATTTGCTTAAGTTATAGCGAGCAAGGCAGTGAAACGGCAAATGATAGCGAAGTTTACTATAAAGCGCTAAAAGCCTTAGCAGCAAAAGGGAATTTTGGCGAGCTACTGCAAGCTTTATCACAAATTGTGGGTGCACCGTTTATATCGCTTTCAGATAAAAGCGGTAGCTTAAAACATATAATTGGCAAAACAGTTACGCTTAAACCCAAAAAGGCAAATTGCAACGCTTTGCTATATAGCGAGCTTGTAAGTAAAGAAGATAAATGCTCTATGCAAACAGGTTTTATAGAGCTTAGCGGCAATAATATAGAATGTGATATTCAGTGCGATGAAGTTTTTCATATAGTAAACGGCACAGTTATAGTGGACAAAGCTGATGAGAACTTCACAGCGCATGAAGGCGACGTTTTAACTTTTAAAAGAGCAACGCGTGTAAAGCTTAGCACTGAGGGCACAGCAAAGATATTTTATGTTAAACAGGCAAAATAAATAGCAGTGGGAGATGATTAAATGTATGCACTGGGTTTAGTAGAAACAAGGGGCTTAATAGGCGCTGTTGAAGCGGCAGATGTAATGCTTAAAGCCGCAGATACACGCTTGCTTGAAAAAGTTCATGTGGGCGGCGGCCTTGTAACAATAACTGTGCTTGGAGATGTTGCGGCGGTTCAAGCCGCTGTAGATGCCGCACAGGCTGCTATTATGAAATTAGGTGAGGGCATATTTATTACTAAAAACGTAATTCCTCGCCCACTTGATGAAGTTATAGAGCTTTTTAATCCCATTTGCCCTAAAGGCGATAAAAATGAGGGCAGTGGTAAATATAAAAAGGTACAGGCGACGAAAGAGCCTAAAGATGTTGCATTTGAAGCAAAAACCGACAATAAAGTAAAAGTGAAAACAACTGATACAATGTCGAGTAAAAAAGAGCTTGATTTGCATATACAGCAAAACGGTTTAAAGGCAACAATGGGTATACTAAGTGGCCTAAAGGTGGTAAGCCTGCGCGCCTTAGCAAGAGATATTGATGATTTTGGCATAAACGGCAGGGAACTGGCAAAGGCAAACAAAGAGCAATTGATGAATGAATTCCAAAATTATTACAAGTAAATGAAATTTTTTAATTAATAGAGGAGGGCTGAATGCAAAACTTTGATTACGATTTAAAATCGATACAAGAAGCCAGAGATTTAGCACGCATGGGACATAAGGCAACCGAGGAAATTGCGAATTACAGTGATGAGCAAATAGACAAAATCATTCAAAACATGGTAAAAGTTGCAAAGCAACATGCGGTAGAGCTTGCAAAAATAGCGGTGGAGGAAACAGGGTTTGGCAATGTGCCGGATAAAACCTATAAAATTCACCTTGCATCTCAATTGCTATATGACAGCATTAAAAACATGAAAACAGCGGGCATTATTAATGAGGATAAACAAACAGGCGTAATAACCGTGGCAGAGCCTGTTGGCCTACTTTTCGGAATAGTGCCGTCTACAAATCCGCCATCTACTACTATATATAAATCTATAGTAGCGATAAAAGCAAGAAACGCCATTGTGTTTTCGCCACACCCGTCGGCGGCAAAAAGCACAATAAAGGCAGCACAGCTTATGTGTGAGGCTGCCGTTGCGGCAGGCGCGCCTAAAAATATTGTCACATGCGTAACATTGCCCTCGCTTTGCTCTACAAACGAGCTTATGAAGTGCGATGAAGTTAAAATGATAATAGCTACAGGCGGCCCGGGCATGGTTAAAGCAGCTTATAGCTCCGGTAAACCTGCACTTGGCGTTGGCGCCGGCAACTCACCTGCATATATTGAAAGAACAGCAGATGTTCAAAAAGCTGTTAGAAATATAATTGCAAGTAAAACATTCGATTATGGCACTATATGCGCAAGCGAGCAATCTATTGTTTGCGAGCAGTGCAATAAGCAAGCGGTTATAACCGAGTTTGAAAAACAGGGCGGCTATTTTATGAATGAAGCCGAAACAAATGCGGTTACTAAGCTAATTTTCAAAGCAGACGGCCATACAATGAACGCCGATTTTGTTGGTAGGAATGCACTATATATTGCAAAATGTGCAGGAATAACAGTGCCCGAGGGGACAAAAGTTCTTATAGGCGAGCAAGGCGGCGTTGGAAAAGGCTACCCACTTTCTTTTGAAAAGCTTACAACAGTGTTAGGCTTCTATGTTGTAAACAACTGGCAAGAAGCATGCGATTTAAGCATAGAGCTACTTCAAAACGGAATAGGGCATACAATGAGCCTTCATACAGAAGATAGAAATATCGTGCTTGAATTTATTAGAAAACCTGCATCGAGAATTCTTATTAACACAGGTAGTGCACAAGGCGGAACAGGCGCAAGTACAGGGCTTATGCCGTCATTCACATTGGGCTGTGGCACAAAGGGCGGTAGCTCTGTTTCGGAAAACGTTACTCCGCTTCACCTAATAAACA
>CAYJPD010000162.1:1898-2579 GCA_964371975.1 uncultured Bacteroides sp. | reverse complement strand
GTTTTCATCGGGCATTATTTCGCTTATCCTCAGCAATTTTGCCTCGCTTTCACCATCTTGTGTTTGCACACTTTGCGCAAAAAGTGAATCTAGCCCTCTGCCAAGCCCGCCTTTTTTTGTAGCCATATTTAACTCCCCTTAACGCTTTTAAAGCGATTTTTATAATAATTGTTTGCACGCATTATATATTTATAATTAATCGTTAGCCGCGCTCTTCCCTTTGGCGGTTATTGTACAAAAGTTCCGCCGCTAAATGGGCATAGGCCTCTGTACCTTTTGATGTTGGATCGTAAAAATTTATTGGCGCCGAATAGCTTGGCGCTTCTGAAAGCCTAACATTTCTTGGTATTATTGTTTTAAACACTTTTGCCCCGAAATGCTTTTTAATTTCTTCCACAACTTGCATTGTTAAGTTTAAACGCCCGTCATACATTGTTAGCAAAAGCCCTTCAAGCTCTATATATGGGTGGTAGATTTTCTGAACGTTTTTTATGGTGTTCATTAATTCTGTTAAGCCCTCCAGTGCAAAAAATTCACATTGCACAGGTATTAAAACTGTGTCTGCCGCACATAGGCCGTTTAGAGTTAAAAGGTCTAGCGCAGGCGGGCAATCTATAAAAACATAATCGTAGATTTCAACAAACGGTGCAACGGCTTGCCTTAAACGCTTTTCTCTTGAGG
>CAYJPD010000162.1:0-1888 GCA_964371975.1 uncultured Bacteroides sp. | reverse complement strand
TTATAACGGCATCTTGCGCATTGCCCTCGCCAATAAGCAAGTCGTATACGCTGTTTTGCACCTCTGTTTTATTAATGCCAAAGTTGCCTGTTGTGTTGCCTTGTGGGTCTAAATCTATACACAAAACTTTTTTGCCTTGCGCAGCAACAGCCGCCGATAAATTTACAGCCGTTGTTGTTTTTCCAACCCCACCTTTTTGGTTTGCAATCGCTATTACTTTTCCCATTTATATTCCTTTCACTAGCTGTTATTTTAAAATTATTTTAGCCAAATTTTTGCATTTTTGTTTTTTATAATTTTATAACGCTTTTTATTATTAAGTTTTATGCATATATGTTCCACGTGGAACATATAATGTAAATAACTTGCAAGATTGTTTTAACCTTGAACCGCAATTTAACGGCGCCGGGCAAGCATGCCCCGCATGCCAATTTATATTATATTCGCGCCTCATATAATATAAATAACACGGAGTGTTATTTATTGGCATATTTGGCGGTTGCCGCTTAGGCGAAGAGCCAAATGCCATAGAATAAAATATTTATGTTAGCGAAGCTAATATAAACAACATGTGAAATCAGTATATCACAAAACAGCGTAAATTAAAAGTGAAAGAAATTGAATTTACATAAATTTGTGTTATTTAATAATAAAAAACTGCACTTATTATTAAAATTCTATGTTATGCCAAAGCTTTTCACTACGCTTAAGTTAGTTCTTTTAAAGCTTTGGCTTTTATATATATAATATGCACAGCAAAGCCTCACAATTGTTCCACGTGGAACATTCGTGAGGCTTTGCTGTGTGAGAAGAAACTTAAATTATATAAATATAATTAAGGCTAGTAAATAAAGCATTAGTTACCTAATGCGAAGAAATATTAAAACCACTAATTCTATTAAACACTTTGCAAGCTGCTTACTTGTTTTTCTATTTCGCTTATTAAGTCAAGCCTAATTTGCTCTATATTTTCGCTTGTGCTATTATAATTTATTTTAGGTTTTTCATGTGCGCTAACAGGTATTCTAACTGTATATTCTATAAATTCATTTTGCTCTTTCTGCTGGGCAGTTGCAGGAATGCCGTTATCTGTCATAAGCTTAACCGCATTTGTAATTGTGTTTAAAAAAATTCTAACGTCACGTACCATTATTTTTTGCTTTTGCTTTGTTTCTTTAAGCAGGTATGAGCTTACAATTTCTTGCGTGCTCTGTGCGCTATAATTTTTGCTAATTATTAGTTTTAGCATTTCTGTTCTTTCGTTTTCGCTGGCGAGCCTTAAAATTTGCATAACGTGCTCAAGGCTTAAATTTGCCGATAAACACATATTAATTTGAACTTCGCTTAAAGCCAGTATGCTCAAATAGCTTTCAATATCGCTTTTTAAAATGCCAAGTTTAGCGGCCGCCTCTTCGCTTGAAATTCCGTAAAAATTTATAATGTCGTTTATTGCATTAGCCATTTCAAAACAGTTAAGCTCTTGCCTTTGGGTGTTTTCCAACAGGCATAGCGCCACAGATTTATCATCTTCAAAACTGTGCACAATTGCCGGTATTTCACTCATGCCCGCAAGCTTGCAAGCTTTTAAGCGGCGCTCGCCTGCTATGAGCTCGAAGTTATCAAAGCCATAAGCTCGCACACTAATTGGCTGTAAAAGCCCATTTTGAATTATGCTTTGCGTTAAATTGTTAAGCTGCTGCTTATCAAAATTTTTTCTTGTTTGGTATGGTGAGGGAAATATTTTATCAATAGGTAGGCTAACTATTTCAAGTTTGTTTTTACCTTTTTCCTTAAGCTTTATAATTCTATTTATTAAATTCATTTTAAACCTCATTAAGCCAGTAAAAAATTACATAGTAAAAGCGCATGTATTGCTATATTAATTGCT
>CAYJPD010000161.1:0-2624 GCA_964371975.1 uncultured Bacteroides sp. | reverse complement strand
AAAATTGCTCATCTGTAAACCATACGTCAAATTTGTGCTTTTAGCTGGTTCTCAGGTGGAATAAACGCGCAGGAGACGCGCCACTGTGAGCATCGTATAATATAGCATATTTTAGCTATAATATAACCTCACCCAGCAACACTATCACCCTCAACGGGATCGCGAGAAGCGCGATTAATTCTCGCTGTTGTCTACGCGATAGCGTGTAGGGAAGGAAAAAGGGCATTTATCAATATTCAATTCATCTTTGAATGTCTTAACTAAATGCTTTGCTAAGGCTTCGTATGCTTTTGTAACAGCCTCGCAAGAACTTGCATTTTCTGAATTATTTCTCCAATTCAAAAGTGCTTTACTGTATTCTTCCCATAGCATTATCTCTTTCTGAGTTCCAAACATTTGAATATTTAAATTAAGAATTTGATATTCATTGTCGTGTAATTTTTCAAAATTTTCATTAAAATTAGCATCTTTTTTAATTCTTTGATGTTTATTGAATGTTGTGAGTGCATGTTTTAACATTTTGCATCTGTATGGCATGCGTACTTTAGTTATTTCGAGTTGATTGTTCAAATAGGCGACTATTATCCAGCCAATAGCGGCTACTCCAGCTGTGATAAGCGCAGCTATGATAATTTCGCACGAAAATGAGTTTTCTTTGCTCTCAATAATGATGTCAAAAAATAAAGTAGTTAAATTGTTCATAATTAAATATAACAAAAGGATTGTGGGGGATTGACATTATAAGCATCCTGAAGAGATACTGGGGTTTTGTATCTGCGTGCAGCTTCAACTTTGATGGCAAAAGCTATATCTTTTTGCTTAAAATAGTCAAAGAAGAATTCTTTACTAATACCCGATGAGTCGGCCGTTTTTTCCCATATTCTTTCTGGTTCATCACTTAATATTGATTCTATATCAAATTCTCCGATTACACGTTGTACTGGTGATGAGGCATAAACGACAACTGTTTTGATATCGGCATTTTTAAAAATTACTTTTCTAAACTCATACATCTTACTGCCGTTAAATATTCGTTCGGCGAATTCTGGTTTAATTGATAATAATACTTTCATTTGTTTGTGTTTCTCTAATAATAATATTGAAATGTTCTTTTGAAATTTGAGTAAAGCCACGTGGCGCAGATTCTGTATTTGCTATGATTCCTAATTCAATTAATTTTGCTAAATTTAATCTATGAGGAAAAGAGTAAGTATATAAAAAATTGACAATAAATGGTTTATTTTGTTCGCGGTGATTCCAATGCACTTTCAATTCAGCATCTGTAAACACGCTACGTTTTCTGCATCTTATTATAAATTCATCTTCATTCTTTATGTTATCTACTACGTTTTCAACAATCCCTATAGTACTAATAACGCTTTTATGAAAGCCTCCAGTTCTATAAAAAATTATTATATCACCTGTACTAAGATTTCTGGTATACGACCGACTAATATAGACTTTGCTAAGAGCATTACGATGCGGCTGACTGTCTGCAAAATCGGAGAGAGACTCTCCACGCAAGATAGAGTCTGGAAAAAGTTCCGTGTGGTAGTCAGGATAAATTGGGCATAAGAAAACTTTTTCATCTGCAGATAGGTATGGGTATGAGTGCTTCGGAGAACATCTTATATAGTGAGGGCTAAACTTTCGTACCAGTACTACCTCTTCTCCGTTTGCAGACGATTTAGTACCATGAAATATAAAACCCCATTCAACTAATAAATCAATGAGTCTTTTTTGCTCATGCGTCTTATCGAAAATAGTTACATATATTTCATCTACTTTATTTTGAAGAGCGTTATCAAAAATAATTTTTAAGAAACGCTCCCCTAATCGTACTCCATTACTAGCTACTTTAAAAGTCCCAATTTTTAAGCGTCGCTTTTTAGCAAAAATTGGAACTATATCAGAATAATTCTCATTTCTACCTTCGATTTTGAGAAATAGAAAAGAGAGAATCTTACCTTTATTATGCGTAACATATGCTCTATCATTTGATTTTGAATTGAACCATTGATCAAATCCTATATAATCTGATCGGAAACTATCAAAGAATGGATCTTTCAGGTTGATGTTCCCAAAATAATCATTTTTGACACTAAGAACGTCATAATTAATTAACTCAGGGTTTTCAGATACAACTTTTTCCAAAAAAGAGTTTATATGGAAAACCTGATCGCTGATTCCTAATTGAATAGCTTTGGTGTGAATCTTTTTGTCTTCACTGATAAAAATATCAACACGTCCTTGAAATAATTCATTTAATAATAAAGTGTCATTTCTATCGTTCTCGTCTTTATCTACAGTCTTTAGTATATTCTCAATTTCTGTAGCAATTGGTGCAATTGTTTTAACTTCATTATAGCTTTGTAACTTAACTTTGAAAGTGTCGCGTATTTTCTTATTTTTATGTTTTTGTAGCTCCGCAATGCTGATAGGGTGAATGAATTTGTCATATTTAGCTATATCAAGCCATTTAAATAAAGTGCCAATGGCTTGACTTTTTATCGTGGAGGCTTCCCTATGTATTATAATGTTGGTATCAAGTAGTGCTTTCATACAATAAATAATATGTTAAGAGTATAGCTTAAATTATGCTTACTTGGCCGTTCATGAGCATA
>CAYJPD010000160.1:0-2635 GCA_964371975.1 uncultured Bacteroides sp. | reverse complement strand
GCCCGATATTATTATCTGCGATGAAATTGGCAGCATTGAAGATGTACATGCAGTAAAAGCCGTAGCAAATGCGGGCGTTAAAATAATAGTTAGCATGCACGCTGAAAATTTAAGCGCTATAAAGCGCCGCCCACAGGCAAGAGAAATATTGCAAACAGGCGCGTTTGATAAAATAATTTTCCTGTGCGGCAAAAAAACGCCGGGGAAAATTAGAGAGGTGATAAACTTTGCAAATGATGTTTAAAGTTTTCGGTGCTGTTTTTATTGTGTTTTTTTGCACCGGTTTTGGTATGAAAAAAGGCTTAATATATATTAAGCGAAGTGAATTATTAAGCGAAATAGCATTTTATTTAACCGATATAAAAAACAATTTGATATATAGAAAAGACACAAAGCAATTTATATTGAAAAATGTAGCATTAAACACAAATTTAAAATTTATAAATTTGAAAATCACAAAAAATAACTTGCAAGATTTTGAATGTGAACTTGAAAATGAAATAGATATTTTCACAAAAGAAAACAGTAGCTGCTTAAAAGAAGACGAGCTGGTTTTGTTTAAAAACATATTGTTAGAGCTTGGGAGCACAGGCGCTAAAGAACAAGAGCAAAAACTATTATATGCAATTGAAATTTTTGAAAAGAAGGCGAAAATATCAAGCGAAAAAGCAAAAGAACAAAGCAAGCTTTATAAAACTTTGGGATTCTGCTCAGGTGTGGCAATAGCTTTAATGCTTTTATAAAACAAGGAGTTTAAAATAATGGATATAGATTTTATTTTTCGAATAGCGGCAATTGGCATAATAGTTTCTGTGTTAAACCAGCTTTTAATACGCTCGGGCAGGGAAGAGCAGGCTATGATGACAACATTAGCGGGCTTGATTGTTGTGCTAATGATGATTATTACACAAATAAGCGTTTTGTTTGAAACAATAACGCAAGTGTTTGGTTTATAACATGCAATGGCTTAATGTGTTTGCTTTTTGCATAATTGCTATGTTTTTACATAGCTTTTTGAAGCAGTATAACAGTACTTATGCATTTTTGCTTAGCTTAAGTGTGGGAGCGGGAATTGTTATAATGGCGCTTATATATGCACAGCCGCTTTTTAGTTTTTTAAACAGCTTACTTCAGTTTAGCAGCATAGGAAATTTTTCTGTGATATTTAAAGCTGTGGGGATATCTGTTATAGCAAGTTTTGCGCAAGATTTATGTAAGGAAAGTAATAACGATGCTCTTGCAGGAAGAATAGAGCTAATAGGAAAAGTGATGATACTTATAACAGCCATACCGCTATTTTCAACATTAACCGAAATTATTTTGGAGTTGCTTTCATGAAAAAAGGACTTGAAAAATTTATTATCTGTTTTGTAATTGTATGCTTAATTTTAACAAATTCACATTTTAATGTACAAATTTTTGCAGACGAATTACAAAATGAAAACGGTGCATATATATATGAAAATGAAATTTTACCCGAATGGCAAGAAACTATTGACAGCGCACCTATAAAGAGCGAAGAATTTATTGAAATGAGCATATTAGATATGCTGTATGCTATTTTTAATGCAGCAAAAGATAATTTCTTTGGGCCGTTAACACTATTTGCGAGCTTATGCGCTGCCATGATAATTGTTAGTGCAATTAAAAGTATAAGTGAAAGCAATAAAAACAGTACAATGTTCAGCTTTCTAGACAGTATATCTGCAATATTTGTTTTTACGTTAGCCAGCTCGCATTTGCTCAGCTTATTTGAAGTTATAAAAGCCACCATGATAGATGGCGAAATATATTTAAAATCGTTTATTCCAATATTTGCAGGTGTGCTATTAAGCAGTGGCCAGGTTGGCGCATCTACAATTTACAGTACAGTTTTTTTTACGATGGTAAATATTACTTCGCAAATATTAACAGGCTTAGTAATACCTTTTGCAAGGATAATTTTAGCATTGCACGCTACAGGTACAATAGATAACACTATAAATTTAAACAAGCTGGCAATTGATGCCGCAAAGTGGTTGAAATGGCTTTTAGGCGCAGCAGCTACTATATTTGCAACGGTACTAAGCTTGCAAACTGTTTTTGCCCAAACAGCCGATAGCGCTGCAATGAAGGCAGGGAAATTTTTAATAGGTACAAGCGTTCCTGTGGTTGGAAGGGCGGTTTCCGACGCATTAAGCAGTGTATTTGCGGGCATGAAAGTTGTTAAAGGCTCAATTGGGTTTGCGGCGATAGCTTTCATAGCAGCTATTTTTTTACCTATTATTATTCAATGTGTTTTATATCATATATCCTTTAGCTTATCTTCGTTAGTTGCAGGCGCAATGGGCAATGTAAAAATGCAAAGTGTACTTGATGGCTGTACCTCATGTGTTGGCATTTTAATTGCAATAGTGCTATTTTTTAGCCTTATAGTTATTTCGTCAACATTATTAATGGTAGTTGTTGGAATGGGTGGGTAAAATAATTTTTATTTGTTAATAAACTTTAGCACATAGCGCAAATATTGGGGAGGCGCAATTTATGCAAAACATAAGAGAATGGGTGCTTGCGGTTTGTATGGCTTGCATAGCACTTGGGATATTACAACAATTTGTAAATGTAAAAGGAAATTTTTCTGTCATAAAATTGGTGA
>CAYJPD010000159.1:0-2731 GCA_964371975.1 uncultured Bacteroides sp. | reverse complement strand
AAAAATTGAACACTGCCGCCTACAGCAGTTGTTATATCAAGCCCAAGGCTTGTTAGTATACTTCCTACACCGTCGTTTAGCCATTTCATTCCAAGCACTTGGCCTTGAATGAATTCCCAAACACTGCTTAGTACTTCCATAATTAATGCCGCCCTTCTTAAATCAAAAAAAATCAATATGATGTTCAAAAAAATAATCGAGCGGGTGCTCAAATCAATATTTTTTGAATTAATATTATAATACTCTAATTTTTCAAATTTGTCAACACTTTAAATAAAAAAATTTTGATTTAAGAAATATTGCACTATCCATTACCACCGGGTGGCAATACTTAAACACATACCGCCTGTTAATGCTTCTTTTTAGCGATTTTTGTTTCTTATATAAATTTTTGCACTAAAATTTTAGCGTCACAAATTTCAGGGCAATATTCTAAAAGCGCTTGCTGTGATAAGGGCTTTTGAAAACAGCAGATTATTGTGTTATAATATAGTATCTAAAGTGGTAAAAGTGAAGTGGAATAGTTTTCGGTTTATTTGCCATAAAAAAACAGCATTTAGCATTAGCTGTGAGCTAATCAGTAAGGAGAAAATTATGCAAGCTTCTGCAACAATGGCATTAGGCGAAGAAAAAATTACACGGTTGCTTTTTAAAATGGCACTGCCGGCGATAACTGCTCAAATAGTAAATTTGCTTTACACTATTGTGGATAGAATTTATATAGGGCGCATGGAAAACATAGGCGCTTTAGCGCTAACGGGCGTTGGCGTTTGTTTGCCTTTAATAATGACAAATGCGGCATTTGCGGCACTTGCCGGCGCAGGTGGTGCGCCAAGGGCTTCTATGCAGCTTGGAAAAGGCGATATAGAAGGCGCAGAGAAAACACTTGGCAATTCCATGTTTTTGCTTATAGTTTTTTCTACTATTATAACGGCGGTATATATAATTTTTGGCGAGCAGCTATTATACCTTGTAGGCGCAAGTGAAAATTCAATAGGCTATGCTTATGATTATTTATCAGTTTATGCTATCGGTAGCTTTTTTGTGCAAATTACATTAGGTTTAAATGTATTTATAACAGCACAAGGCTTTGCCAAAATAAGCATGCTAACAGTTTTTATAGGCGCAGTTTTAAATATTGTTCTCGACCCTATATTTATTTTTACATTAGATATGGGCGTTAGCGGCGCAGCGCTTGCAACTATAATTTCACAAGCTGTTTCAATGGTGTGGGTTTTAGTGTTCTTAATTAGCAAGAAAAGCACATTGCGCCTTAAGTTAAAAAGAATAAAGCCGCACAAAAACATTATTTTTCCAATAATTGCGCTGGGGCTTTCCCCATTTATAATGTATTCTACAGAAAGCTTACTTACAATTACATTCAACACGTCGCTTTATAAATATGGGGGCGATATTGCCGTTGGCGCTATGACAATTCTTGCAAGCGTGATGCAAATGGTTTTTTTGCCGCTTACAGGTTTAGGGCAAGGCGCACAGCCAATAATGAGTTATAACTTTGGCGCAGGCAAAGCACAGCGTGTTAAAGACACCTTTAAGGCGCTGTTAATTAGTTGTTTAGCGTTTTCTGCTGTTATTTGGCTTTTGGTTATGCTTTTCCCCCAAATGTTTATTATGCTTTTTAGCAGTGATGCAGCGCTTATTAGCTTTAGCACAAATGCGCTTAGAGTTTATATGGCAGGAATAGTGTTTTTCGGCGCACAATTGGCTTGCCAAAACTCGTTTCTGGCGATGGGTAACGCTAAAAGTAGCTTGTTCTTAGCGCTTTTAAGAAAAATAATTTTGCTGATACCGTTAATTTATATTTTACCTTCTTTTTTTGAAGACAAGACATTTGCTGTGTTTTTAGCAGAACCTATTGCAGATATAGCAGCTGCAATTTGTACTGTTTTACTGTTTTCATCTCAGTTTAAAAAGGTGATAAGCACATTAAAACCCCTCAATTAATAAAATGCGGTTTTCGCCTTGCCCTATGCGGCGTCATGCCAAGGTATGTCCATAATAAACACAGTAAGCAAAAGCTTACTTACACAGAAAGGAATATTAATATGAAAAAAGTAGTAATTTATATTGCAATGAGCATAGACGGCTTCATTGCAGACAAAAACGGCGGTGTTGACTTTTTGCAAGGCGACGGCTCAGACCCAAACAACATGGGCACATATGAAGAATTTTACAATAATGTAAGCGACGTTATAATGGGCTATAACACATACAACCAAGTTGTAACAGAGCTTGCGCCCGGCAATTACCCTTATAAGGGCAAAAAAAGCTATGTGTTTACAAGAAAAAGCATTGCGAGCACGCAAGAAGTAATTTTCACAAGCGAGAGCATTAAGAGCGTTATTTCAAAGCTAAAGCAAAGCGATGAAGAAGGCGTTATATGGATAAACGGCGGCGCAAGCATTGTTAATGAAGTTATAGAGGAATGTTTGTTTGATGAATTGATAGTTAGCATAATTCCCACTATTTTGGGCGGCGGCATAAAACTGTTTTCTGAAAAAAGTGCACAGCACAAATTGAAACTGCTTGAAACTTCTAACAGCAACGGAATTGTTGAAATAAAATACAGCGCTGCTAAGGCATAAATTAATATGCCTTACAGCAAAACAGCCATTATGCACAAAAATGTAGGGGCGGTCCCACAGGACCGCCCCTACTGTCGGTTTCGGGCAAACCCATAGGTTTGCTCCTACTGTCGGTTTCGGGCAAA
>CAYJPD010000158.1:0-2794 GCA_964371975.1 uncultured Bacteroides sp. | reverse complement strand
AAATTAAAACTGGAAATAAATAAACTCAGAAGCCGAACTGCTTGCAGGGCCGTAATTGCCGAAAATTAAAATTAAATTAACAACTAGTATATAGCCCGCCCATTTCAGCGGCGCCGGCGTTTTTTCGCCCAATTTTACATATTTGCCTGTATACTGTAAATAAGAGCAAATAAATAAAAAAACAAGGCCTACTATAATTACAATTGCCTGCGTATTATCAATTCCAAGCGAAGTTATATTAAAATATTCTAAAGCGTAGTATTTTAAATTGAGCATGTTTTTTACTATTACAACACTTTCGCTCATGCTGTTTGCCCTAAAGAATATAAAAGCAAAAGCCGCTAAGAAAAATGTTATAAGGCGCGAGTATATATTATAAAAAGCTTTGTTTTCGTTTATGTGCAGTGCTTTGCGCATTTTGCTTCGCGCGTTATTTGTAACAGAGCCTACAATTTGGTAAAAACCGTGCAAAAAGCCCCAAAATAAAAACGTTAACTCTGCGCCGTGCCAAAGGCCGCTAACTACAAAAACAACAAACACATTTATATAAGTGCGCAATGTGCCTTTGCGGTTACCGCCAAGGGGAATATATAAGTAATCTTTAAACCAAAGCGAGAGCGATATATGCCACCTGCTCCAAAATTCTTTAATACTGCGTGCAAAATAAGGGTTTTTAAAGTTTTGCATAAGCTTAACATTCATGCACTTAGCACAGCCGATTGCTATAAGCGAATAGCCCGAAAAATCGCAATAAATTTGAATGGCAAATAATAAAGAGGCTATAAAAACTTGCGCGCCGAAATAATTATTTGCATCGTTGAAAACGGTATTTACAACAACAGATATATTATCGGCAAGCACAACTTTTTGAAAAAAGCCAAAGAGCATAATTTTCAAACCTTGCTTGAAATTATTAAAATCAAAACCGCTTAAATCGTCTATTTGCGGCAAAAGGTTTTTACTGCGCTCTATAGGGCCCGCAACAAGCTGGGGGAAAAAACTAACGAAAAGCGCATAGTTAACAAAGCGGTGCTCGGCTTTAATTGTGCCCCTGTAAACATCTATTGTGTAGCTTAGCGCTTGGAATGTATAAAATGAAATGCCAACGGGCAAAAGCAAATTTAAATAGGGCACTTCTAATTCAAGGCCTGAAAAATTTATAACTTGGAATAAACGCGCAAAGAAAAAATTGAAGTATTTAAAAAGGAAAAGTAAAAACAAATTAACAGCTAAAACAGCAGTTAAAACAGCCTTTTTTCCTTTGGTTTTCTGCGCCTCTTGCCTGTTTGAAACATTTATGCGCTCTATAAATATGCCGCCGAAATATGTTGCAACTATTGAAAACAGTATTAAAAAAACGTAGGAAGCGCTCCAGTTCATATAGAAAAAAAGGCTTGCCAGCAATAAGAAGTATTTGCGTGCTTTTTGCGGCAAAATATAATAGAAAATTAAAACAATAGGGAAAAAAACCAAAAACTGCCACGAGTTAAATAGCATAGCAATACTCCTTTCAAGTTCATTCATACAGATTAAATATTATATCATATTATTACTTGTTTTTAAAGCGTTTAAATGTTAAATATGCATTTGTTCAAAAATGAGGCTTTTGGAATAAATGCAAAATTGCATATGTTTAGCAAGGCTATTAAAATAAAAGCGAGGTTATTAATAACAAAAATTAGGTTAAGCAGCTTTCCAAAATATTAATTGCAGTTTTTCAGCAGCTTTTTATAGCTGTAATCTATAGCTATAGCGCCAAGGGGTGCTGTTACTATAATGCCTAAAACCGCCACCGATAAAATTATATTGCCGCTTTGCATACCCATAGATAGCGGTATAGCGCCAATTGCCGCTTGCACTGTTGCCTTTGGTAAATATGCAAAAACGCAAAATAGTATTTCTTTAAAATTTAAGTTTGTTTTAATAAGGCTTAAAATAACGCCTAAAGTGCGAATTAACAGGCCTATAAAAATTAATAAAAGTGCAGGTATGCCTGCTTTGAAAATATAGGAGGGGTCTACTGCGGCGCCGATTAAAACAAATAGAATAATTTCGGCTACAATCCACAGCTTACTGAATTTTAGCGATAGAGCGCTAACTATTTCAGCTTGTGTGTTCACTTTGTAAACACATGCCATACTTATAATTGCCAAAAGGCCTGAAAACGGCATAAACGCTGCTTGCTCTGCGGCTACAACAATAAAGGCTATAGCTAAAAATATAACTACTTTAACGCTGTGCCTTATTTGCCTTTTATGCTTTAGCTCGTAATTGAAAAATACGCTTAGCGCAAAACCTATAATGCCGCCAATTATTAAACCTAATAAAATTGAAAGGGGTATTGACAAAAAATTGTAAACACTAACGCTTTGCCCCATAGCCATTGAGCTGAATGCAGTGAATAGAACAATAACAAAAACATCGTCACAAGAGGCGCCTGCCAATATTAGCTGTGGTATATTTTTGTTTGTGCCGTGCTTTTCCTCTATTAAATGCACCATGCGCGGAACAACTATTGCAGGCGACACCGCCGCAAGAACTGCGCCCAAAACAAGCGCCTCGCTTTGGCTTATACCCAGCAAAAGCGGCGCAAATATAAAATAAGCTAAAATTTCAAAGCTTGCCGGCAAAAACGCCATTAAGGCAGCGGGCCTGCCAATTTTTTTTAAATCGCCTAAATTTAGCGATAAACCGGCCTTTATTAAAATTATAATCAAGGCAAGCTCTCTTAAATCTGTTGATATATTTAATATGTCCTCGTGTATTAAATTTAAAACAAAAGGCCCTAAAACAA
>CAYJPD010000157.1:0-2827 GCA_964371975.1 uncultured Bacteroides sp. | reverse complement strand
TTGCTGTTATAAAAACACATTCATATCCGCTCTTCTTAAAGAAAAAAGCGTATGATATGCAACGCATAATGTGACCGGAGGCTATTTGGGGGTTGCCGTCGACCCTAAACAATATTTTATTTTTCATAATTTAAAACAAATGTTATGAATTCATCTTCTACGACTTCCTTTTCGAATCCACATTTTAATGCCAAATTTATTGATGACAAATTATCTTGATGGATTTCTGCAATAAAGGAAAAACAATTATAGTTGTTAGCTACCATATTAATTAGAGCAAGTAAACTCTCTTTCCCATAACCCTTTTTCTGTTCATTTTCTTCAAAAACACCATAGCCCACATAGCAAGAATTACAATTTCCATCTGTAAAATTCAAAGATAATGTCCCAATCTTTTTGTTTGAACAAGAAGTAGAAATAATAAAGTGTACGCAAAGCTGTGATTTTAAATAGACATTTTTATACCAATGTAAGTGTTCTTGCAGAGTAATTGGTTTTTTGTTCTTGAAATATTTAATATTTTCTGGATTACTCCGCCATTTTACAATAATTTCAGCATCTTCAAAGCCTATAGGAGTAAATGTTAAATTTTCACTTTTAAATGTAAAATCATTTTTCATTTTGCACATCACTTAAATTTATAGGTCTAGACTCGTTTATATTACAAGTGGCGTTTTTGTTAATTATACTTTTATAAAACTTAGGTTTTTCACCATGTCCCGGCCTAATAACTCTAATATTACCTTCGGTGATTTTTTCGCCTTCTCTAATGTCTTTCACAACATAAATACTCCGCCTAAATACGGTTGATTTCTTTTCCGCTTCTGTTAATTCATAGCTTACAGCACCGATAGTTTTAACTGTATTTCTAACATCTTTAACCATATGTGCAAACTCGTCTATTTCCATCGAAAAATCGCTGTCTGGGTTTTTTATATCTCTCGACAAGCAAATATGCTTTTCTATAACTTTAGCGCCTAAAGTTGTTGCAATTACAGGAGCTAAACTGCCCATACTGTGATCGGAAAAGCCTATAACACAGCCCGGAAATCTTTTTTGCATGTCAGGAATATTGGCGAGTTTCATGTCTTCAAGTTTTGCCGGATAATCACTACAACACTTTAAAAGCACTATTTGTTCATTGCCCATGCGCTTGCAGGCGTCAACTGCCTCCTGAATCTCTTCGACACTTCCCATACCACATGAAATAATCATCGGCTTGCCCTTGCTTGCTGTATATTCAATTAATGGTATGTCAACAAGCTCAAAAGATGCTATTTTATAAAATTCAACGCCGAGTTCCTCTAAGAAATCGACAGCGGTCTTGTCAAATGGGGTCGATAAAAAGTCAACTCCACTTTTTGCACATTCTTCTTTAATCGCCTTGTGCCATTCCCATGGGGTGTGTGCTTCATTATAGAGATCGTACAATTTATAACCGTCCCAAAGGCCACCTTTTATAATAAAGTCATCTTTGTCGCAATCGAGCGTCATCGTATCTGCTGTATACGTTTGAATTTTCACGCAATCAGCACCGGACTTTGCGGCTAGTCGTACTATTTCAAGCGCATTTTCAAGTTTGCCTGCGTGGTTTGCGGACATTTCGGCTATAATGTATACGCCTGAGATTAATTTATCAAATGTAGCAGTCATCATTCTATACCATTTTACAAAAAATATTATACTTAATCTCCGCAATCGCCCAATCCGATTCATTATCAATATCTTGAACCTCGGTAGTTGGTCTAATAATTGCCTTTGTATTCGGTGTAATGAGCGTTTTATGTTCTGTCAATTTATCTGTTTTTATCATATAAAATTGACCTGCATCGTGGTAGTGCGATTCTAAATCTTGACTTCTCACTTTTTCGAATTCAGGATTTGAATACCGGACTTCATCATTTTGAATAACAAAACTTCTTTGAACAGGGAATGAAAACTCAGTAACAGGTAAAACGGCCCACGTGTTATCATTTTCAAGCATACTTAGCGCATCAACTAAAATTTTTGACGTTACAAATGGGGCGGTAGGGTAAATACAGCAAACACTGTCAAATTTTTGTCCTTTTTTTAAATATTCTTTGACCACTTCAATAGCAACGTCTGCTGTTGTGGCATAATCATCAGAGTTCTTTGCACTTCTCAGAAAAGGAACACTTGCGCCACATTTCTTAGAAATTTCAGCAATTGTTTCATCGTCGGTCGAAACCATTACTTCATCAAATACGCCGCTTTCAAGTGCTGCACTTATTGAATATTCTATTATAGGTTTTCCGCAAAAACATTTAATATTTTTTTGCGGAATGCGCTTAGAACCACCTCTGGCGGTAATAATAGCAATATTTTGCATGTATTCTCCTCGATTTTCATATCGTATTATACTTTATAGTACTCAATAAGTTTTTTAATAGCAAAAATAACATCTTCAACATCATTATCAGTTAGTGCAGGATACAGAGGCAGGCTCATAACTCTTTCATAAAAATGTTCTGCATTCGGGCACAGTCCTTTTTGATAGCCTAATTTTTTATAATAAGGAAAATAGTATACAGGAATGTAGTGCACTTGTGGTTGAATATTTTCCGCAGATAATGAATTAAAAAATTCAAGCCTTGTGCAATTTAATTTTTCTAAATTTAAGTTTAAAATATACAGGTGCCTGCATGTGTCTGCTTGTTCAATTTCTTGTTGAATTTTTATTTCCGGAATTTTGCTGAATTCTTTATTATACCTTTCAACTATTTCTTTTCTTCTTTGGATGAACGATGGCAATTTTTTCAGTTGGCTAGATAAAAGAGCCGCCTGAAAGTCGGTTAATCTATAATTG
>CAYJPD010000156.1:0-2870 GCA_964371975.1 uncultured Bacteroides sp. | reverse complement strand
AATATGCCAGAGACGGCTATAAAATTGCTGTGAATGAATTTAGGTTTGCGCCAAGGTATATGGCAGAACTTAATACAATAGATTATATTAAAATTGATGTTGCAAGCACAAGCGACACGCATATAAAGAACATTATAGAAACCGCCCACAGCCAAAATATAACTTGCGTGGCAATTAATATTGAAACCGAAGAGCTTTACAATAAAGCTGCAAAGCATGATTTTAACTCTTTTCAAGGTAGCTATGTGGGGCAAAAAATATCAACAAAAGCACACAGCGGCGAATATTTACAAAGCAATTTCTTCCGCTTAATGGTTGCCGTTACAAAAGACGACCCCAATATAGACGAGATAGAGGGCATAATAAATGTTGATGCTTCGCTTACTTACGGTATTTTAAAGGTTGTAAACAGCGTGCATTTTGCTCTGCGCTATAAAGTGACGAATATTAAGCAGGCTATTACAATAATGGGTCTCACAGAAATGAAGCGCTGGGTATATTTGCTTAGCCTTGCAGATAACGACTCGGCAGAAGATAGCGAGGCAACCGAGCAATTTTTGCGCTTATCATTTTTACGTGCAAGCTTTTGCAGCCGCTTATCTGAAATGCTAAAAAGGGGCACTATATCGAAGCAAGATGCTTATTTAATGGGCATGTTCAGCACATTACCTTATTTAATAGATGCACCTTTTGAGGAAATATTGGCACAAATTCCCATTATAGACGATATTAAGCTTGCGCTTTTAAATAAAGAGGGCAAAGCCGGCCAGCTATATGCTTTTGTGCTTGATTACGAGAACGCAAACTGGGTAGAATGCGAGGAAATTTCAAATCATTTAGGCCTTGATATGGAAGAGATAACTAATATTTATTTCGACTGTGTTAACGAAGTAAACGGAATTTGGGACGAGCTGATTAAAGAGCCAAGTGAATTTGAAGGCGAAGATGAATTCTAATATATAGCACTTGGGCGGCAATACTTGAACGCATATGGGTTCAAGCATTGTCACCCTTGTATTGATTTTTGGGCGTTTTTCGAAACGCCCAAAACTTATTTTATATGAACTTTATACATATAAAATTATGCAAAACCAAAAAAATTTTTAATTAACGCAATAAAATGCTTATTTCATGCATTAATATAGTGAAAGAGGTGAACATATGCTTTTTCTTTGTTTGAGCTCAACAGAGAATGGCACGCAAATTAAACCCGATGCTGTTTTTATTGATAACTGCCTTGCGCTAATGGCAAAAGGCGATAAAACCGCACTTGCGAATTTATACAACGCTACAAGTTCGGGGGTTTATGCTTTTGCCCTTTCTATTTTGAAAAACACACAAGACGCTGAAGATGTTTTGCAAGAATGCTATATTAGTGTATATAATGCAGCACATTTATATAAATCTGATAAAAAGCCTATGGCATGGATTTTAACTATTGCCAAAAACTTATGTTTTGGCAAGCTGCGCAAAAAGAAAAAAACGGCAGATGACGAAGTTAAAGATTGGCAAAGCGAGCTGCAAGTAAACACCGCTTTGCAAATTGAAGATAGGCTAATTTTGGCTTCGCTTATGCAACACTTAACAGACGAAGAGCGCAATATTTTAATACTGCACTCTGTAAACGGTTTTAAACACCGTGAAATTGCCGAACTTTTAGACATGCGCCTTGCAACTGTTCTTTCAAAATATAATAGAAGTTTAAAAAAATTGAGAGAGATTATTGCGAAAGGAGAGAATTTAAATGAACGATAAAATGTTAGAGCAAAGCATAGAAAAAGCTTTTGCCAACGCAACACCTAATGTTCTAAGTAAAATTCTCGCCAATTGCGATATAGAGCGAGGTAATATAATTATTATGATGAACAAAACTAACAAATTAAGCAAAAAGCTTATAACAACACTTGCAAGCGCAGCCGCAGTTGCCGCAATTGCCTTTACGGGTTTTTCGGTTTACAATGCAAATTATTCAGTGCAAACAACAGTTTATTTAGACGTTAACCCCGGCATAAAAATTGAGGCTAACAGCAAAAACGAAATACTTGATATAAACGCTGTAACAAGCGATGCGCAAGTTTTCCTTGATAGTTCAAATGCAGATTATACTAATTTAGATTTGCAAAGTGGCTCTGAGCTTCTTTTAAACGAGCTTATTGCCCAAGGTTATATAGCTGAAAACAAGAACAGTGTTCTTATAAGTGTGCAAAGCGAAAGCGCACAAACTGAGGCAGAGCTTTTAAACAGCTTGCCGCAAGAGGCAAAAACAACTATAGAGCAAGCCGGCATAGACCCACTAATTATAAGCCAAAGTGTAGAGGAAAACACAGCGTTAAGTAACCAAGCCGCCCAAAACGGCATAACAGAGGGTAAGGCGCAATTCATAGGGCAAATTTCGCAAAACTCAAATTACACATTTGATAGCCTTGCACAGGAAAATATTAACGATATAGCGTTAATAAGCCAAAACGCAAGCAAGCAGAGCAATTTAAACACTGTTTTATTTGAGGGCACAGCAAGCGACGGCGATTATATTGGCGACCAAGAAGCTTTAAAAGCGGCATTAACTGCAATTATAGCCGAGCACGGTATTGCTGTTTTGGATGAAACCCTTGTTGGCATAGAGCTTGATACCGCTATACAAACGCTTATGGATAGTATTGTTTTAGGTGAAAACAATGCAATTTTAAGCTCAAACGGCACAATATTTGATTTAGATATTGAATTAGACAATGAAGATAATACAATGATGTATGAAATTGAGTTTGAAATAAACGGAATTGAATACAAAACATTAGTAAATGCTGTAACCGGTGCGTTTATTGAAACAGAAATAGATTACCCTGACGACGACGACGATGACAACGACGACG
>CAYJPD010000155.1:0-2946 GCA_964371975.1 uncultured Bacteroides sp. | reverse complement strand
TCATTATTATCTAAAATAGAAACTGTAATTTCAGTTAAGCCTTCAAAATCTATTAAAGTGCCCGGGCTTGTTGCATCTTTGATTTGTGTTATGGAGTACTTGTGCCTATTAGCGTTTTCAGCCGACATATCGCCGCCCACATAATCCAGCACCCAAATAAAGCGTGCAAAATCGGGGTTAGCGGCAAGGTCGTTTCTGTAAATAAGCGCAGGTCTTGCTGTTGCTAGGCCATTGTTATAATATTCAAGTGCGTCTTCAAAAGTTTCGTCGTCATCGGTGTAAGCTGAAAAATCAAAGTTCTCTAAAACTGTAAACGTGCCGCTTGGAAGTTCAATAGATAAATTATACTCGGTTTTTAAAGGGTCTTCCAATAGCGGTTTTTCCACAAATATTTCAGCATATAGCACATTTTCAAGGGTTTCGGTGGTGTTCCTCCTTGTATTTATGGCATCAAGCGGCTTGTTATAGCGGCTTAGCTCTGGTAATATTAGGGTATCGTCGTGGCCATCGTCGTAGCCGTCGTATAAATGTATAGCTATCTCTGTTCTGGATTCAGGTGGCGCATTTCCTGTGTAATCCACACCGAAATAACCCTGCTGGCGCTCATTTGCAACAGAGTTGTAGTCTTCAGCGCGCGCGCCGAATATATAGGAAGAGGAGTTATCATTTAAAGTGTAGTTAAATTCGGTAACAGTTTCTAATTCGCTATAGAAAACGCTTAGCACTTTACCTGTTAAAATATTGTATTCTATTAAAATTGTGCCCTCTAATATATCTTCGTCTATAATAGCAGGCTGTAAAAATTGGTAAAGTTGGTTTGTATCATCTATACCGGCAGGCTTTGATAAATAGCGCACAAAATTTGCCTGGCCGTTTTCGATATCATTTGCAGGGTAGTTTGTATCGGTTAGTGCAGTGTAAACATTGTTTGTATTTATTTCGCTTGTAAGCAAATCATCTGTATAGTTGCCGTCGGCATCCAGTTCAAAGTAATTGCCTGAAATTTCACCGCCGTATGCACTTTTTAAGTGGCCAAGAGCGCGCAATTGTGTTAGCTGATTTTGAGCCGCTAAATATATTGTTTTAGCGGTTTCAGTGCGGCTCACTTGGTCGGCCGTGCCCAAATATCGTACAACAGAGGGCGCAGCCATAAGCATTAATATTGTTATTATAGAAATGACAATTATCATTTCAATTAATGTAAAACCTTTTTTTAACATGCTACTCCTCAATTATAATAAAATTAAATTTAAATACCAGTTTGCAATAAATTCGCCCAGGAAAACGCCAAGAACACAGCCAAGGCAAAGCGCCGGGCAAAAAGGAACTTTGCTTTTATATTCGCGCTTAAACAGTTTTTTGCGAATAAGCAAAACGGCGCCGAAAGAGCCCATTACAAAAACTGCGAATAAAAACGCAACTACTATGCTTTGTGCGCCCAGTAAAAGCCCACTTGCGGCCATAAGTTTTATATCTGCGCCGCCAAAACCGTTTGTTATAAGCGCTATAATAAGCATTGGAACGCTTACTATTACGCCGCCTAAAACAAGCTCGCCTATGTTTTGGGTGCTTAGTACAATTTTAACAATTGCCAAAATTGCTATTAGAACGTGTAAAACATCGGGCACTTCCATTGTGTCTAAATCTATGAAAGAAACAACTATAAGTACTGCGAAGAACAGCGAGTATATAACACCAAGCTCTAATTGCATTATGCCGAAAACATAGCCGCAAAGCGCAAATAACACAGCGGTTAAAAGCTCTATAATAGCGTAGCGCGGCGATATTTTGCACTTGCAATTTTTGCATTTGCCACGCAAAAACACATAGGATAAAACAGGAATGAGCTCTATGGGTGAAAGGGTGTTTTTGCAACTTGGGCAATAGCTGCGCCCTTTGGCAACAGATATTTTTAAAGGCGTGCGGTAAATGCAAACATTTAAAAAACTGCCTATTATTAAGCCAAAAAGAGCAAATATTGATGTTGTAAATATAGTCATGCTGTTTTCCTTTTTGCTTATTATATGCTAAGGGATACCTTAAAGCGGTAAAATAAATTAGCGCTTTAAAAAGTGCAAAGCATAACATTTATGCCTAAAACAGGGTGTGTGCTTTGGGTTTTAGGCATAAATCCGACGCTTTGCGGCGGCGGATTTATTATAAAGCTATAATTGATATTCTTTATAATTCATCACTGTCAGGCATTGTGATACCTAACAGTGATATTAGTATGAATTTATTGCTGATTACTCATGCATTTTGTAAGCTTTATCATAAAGATCATTTGGATCATTAGGATCAAGTGCTTCATCCATATAACCTATTACACCGTCATGTGCATGATACAACATGGTATTTGCTCGACTTGTTTTGTCGGCTCCTTCTCTTACATAGGTTACCCATGTTACGCTACCTGTTGCTATTTCTACTTGGAATCTGAAAGTGCCATTCACATTAGTGCCCAAAAATTCTTGAACGGCTTCCAAAAACGGCCCTGCCATATCGGTTGGATTGCTAATTTCCAATGTTTTTCCCGAGCGTATAGTTCCACCGGTAGTGTTAACTACATACACCCCGCCGTCTCTGTTTTCTTCTTCATTCGGTGGATATTTTGTAGAAGCGGCTTCAAGCGCATTAAAAATTGTTTCTGCAGCGCCTTTATCTGCTGTTTCGTTTGCATCTGCACGGTAGCCTGCAACAGCAGGAATAGCAATTGCTATAAGTATAACAATAATTAGTATTACAACTAACATTTCAATTAGAGTAAAACCTTTTTTATTCTTCAACTGCATAATTTTTTGCATAATTATATCCTTTTTACAATAGCTTTTAAATTTGTAAATATTTTAGGCATAAATCCGACGCTTTGCGGCGGCGGATTTTACAGATATAAGGTTAGTGGTACAACTGCCGAAAATATTCGGCAGTTACCATTAACTTTTATAT
>CAYJPD010000154.1:0-2993 GCA_964371975.1 uncultured Bacteroides sp. | reverse complement strand
CAAATGCAAAAAGAGAATATAAAAGAGCTTATATTCGAAAAAAGCGGCCGTGCGGCTTTTAGAGAGCGCATAACCGCTTATAAAAACAAAAGCATTTTGTACGAGCGCTTTTGTTACGGCGAAGCCGCAGGCCTTGTTTTCTCTCTTAGCGCAAAAAACGCTAACGAAGACGGCAGCGTCCTTTGGGATTACGACGCTTGCCAAAACAGCAAAAAACACGAGGCACCCGTTAAAATAACAAATGCAAGCATAGATGCCCTTTATTTCGACGATAAGCAAGTTGCTTGGAATTGCATTAAAAAGAAAAAAGGCTTTTTGTTTTTTTAATCAGCATAGCCGTTAGGGAATAATACGAACTCGTTTTTTATTTAGCCAAAAGCCCGAAAACTGCGGCAGTGCACCTCGTAAGGCGAATTAATATACCCCTACACCTTGAAATATTGAAAATATTGTCATATAATGTAATAAAAGCAAAAAACAAAAGAGGTGTTTTATTTGGCAAACAAAAACGATAGCGGGCAAAAACAAGATTATATTTACGCTCTGGATATCGGCACACGCAGCGTTATTGGCATATTAGCTGTGCCCGAGGGCGAAAAAGTGCGCATTGTGGCGCTTGAAAAAGAGCAACACGCCGCCCGCACTATGATGGACGGCCAAATAGAAGACATAGAAAAAGTTGCACAAGTAGTGCAAATTGTAACAAAGCGCCTTGAAGAAAAAGTAAATTGCACGCTAAAACGTGCTTTTGTTGCCGCCGCAGGTAGGGCGCTTCGCACACAAAAAGGCAGCGCAAAAATTGAATACGATGCGCCGCAAACTTTAAGCACAGAACAAATAAACACATTAGAAGCGGCAGCGGTAGCGCAGGCCGAAAAGAATATAGCGCAAGAACTGCGCGATAAATCGCAAGAATTCGGGCGTTTTTTTCTTGTTGGCTACACCGCCACAAAGCTTATTATAGACGGCTACCCAATAACAACGCTGCAAGGTCACTCGGGGCAAGTTGTGCAAGCGGAAGTTGTTGCAACATTTTTGCCAAGCGAGGTTATAGAAAGCCTTTACTCTGTTTTGCGCATTTGCAATTTACAAGTGGCAAGCATAACGCTTGAGCCTATTGCCGCATTAAATGCCGCTATTCCAACAGATTTGCGCCTTTTGAACCTTGTGCTAATTGATATTGGCGCAGGCACCTCTGATATAGCCATATGCCGCGACGGTGGCGTTATTGGCTACACAATGGCAACAATAGCCGGCGATGAAATAACCGAGTGCATAATGAAAGCGTGCCTTGTGGATTATTTAACGGCAGAGCGCATGAAAACCCAACTTGCATTTACCGAGGATATAGAATTTGTTGATATTTTAGGTTTAGAGCAAACACTGAGCGTTACAGAACTTGAAAAAATAGTAGAGCGTGAAAAAACCATGCTTACAGACGAAATAGCAAGCGAGATAATCAAAATTAACGGCAATGCTCCCTCTGCTGTATTTTTAGCGGGCGGCGGCAGTAAGCTTGCAGATTTATGCCAGTGCGTTGCAAAATCGCTGGGAATGGATAAAAAACGTGTAGCTATTGCAGGCGGCCATTTTAAAAACAGCGCGGTTTCAGATATTATAGATTTGAACGACCCTGAGTATACAACGCCGCTCGGCATAGCTGTTTCCGCGGGGCTTGGCCTTTTAAGCGACAGTTACCGCATTAAACTAAACGGTGAAATTGCAAAGCTGTTCAGAAACGAGGGCGTTAGCGCGCTTGAAATACTTATGATGAACGGCTACAGCTATATTGATTTAATAGGTAAAAACGGCAAAAACTTAAGCGTAGATATAAACGGAAAGCGCAAAATTTACCACGGCACGCCCTCTGTTCCTGCCATGCTATTGGTGAACGGCGAAGAGGTTAGCCCTTCTTTTGTGCTACACGCAGGCGACGAAATTGACTTTGTTGCCGCAAAGCAAGGAAAAGATGCGCATATTACAGCGGCTCGTGTTTTAAAAGACTATGGCGCTGTTAGCATTTTGGTAAACGGCGAAAACGTGCCAAAAACTTATGTGGTGAAAAATGGTGACTTTATAGAAACCGAAAGACCGAAAGCGCCAAAGAAACCCAAAAAAGCCAAGGGGAAAAGCGAGCGCGCAAGTAAGCCCGGCGCTTCAGCGTCAAGCGCTAAAAACACAAAAACCGTTGCGAGTGTTAAAGCGGCTGTGAATACGAAGCAAAGCGAAAATGCGCCAAAGCAAGAAGCCGCAAGCGATATTGATTTCGCACATAGCGAAAAGAAAGAACAAAGCTCGCAAAATATAACCGAAAGCAAAAAAGGCGAAAGCGCAGCGCAAACAGAGCATGTGCAAATTGAGAGCAAAAGCGCAAATGAAAGCAAAACAGAAAACACAGCGCAAATAAAGCAAGCGCAAAACAAAAGCGAGGGCACAAGCACTCAAAGCAAAAAGGAATACAAAAGTTTTATTTTAAACGATGCACCGCTTAAAATGCCCTTAAAAACAGACGGCAGTGAATATTATTTAATGGATTTGTTAAAACTTAGCGATATAGACTTTACAAACACAAATAAACCCGTTGAAATGAAAATTAACGGCAAAGATGCAAATTTTAGCGACGTTTTACAAAATGGCGATGTAATAGAAATAACTTAATGAGAAATTTTACATAGCTTAGCAATTAAGGCATCTAAGCTTCTGCTTTTTTGCCAATATAGCTTTATGTCTAAGCGAGAAGCGGCAAATTGTAGTTTTATTTTGGCTTAGTAAATTGCGTTTAAAATTTTTAGCTTTATTAAATTTAGCGCATTATTTTTTTATTAAAAAAATGCATTTAAAGTGTTGACAAATGCGCCTAACATTTGTATAATAATAAAAGTCCCCTATTAAGTGGTGACGAGAATAGCGCACGGCCCCTTGGTCAAGCGGTTAAGACGTCGCCCTCTCACGGCGAAATCAGGAGTTCGATTCTCCTAGGGGTCACCAAGTTT
>CAYJPD010000153.1:0-2996 GCA_964371975.1 uncultured Bacteroides sp. | reverse complement strand
TTAGCGTGGCTTATGCTTGGAGAATTTGCAACAAACAAATCTTTGCAAATTTCAGCGGCAACTTTTAATTCGGGCATATTTGGCGCAGAAAACAAAAGCTTAGTGCCAAAGAAAAACTCGTGCTCTTCAATAGTAATTTTTGTAGGGTTCACGCCGTTGTAAGGTGAAAAATAGCGAAGCTCAATAAATTCGCGGTAATTTGGGAAATTAGTTTTTGGAATACCGCCTATAATTTTGCCTTTGTTTACAGTAAAAGCGCAATTGTATAGCTTTGAATTCAGCGCAAAAGGCATACCTATAAAAATAAGTGCATTAAGCTCTTTAGTGCTTTTGGCAAACTTCAATAACGCTTTAATAGCGCCCTGTTGCAATGTGTTTTGCAAAAATAAATCTGCACAAGTATAACCTGTGATAAATAGCTCGGGCAAACATATAATTTGCGCGCCTTTCTCACAAGCTTGTTTGCAATCTTTAATTGCGCTCGAAACATTAAAATTGCAATCGGCAATTTTAATTTCAGGCGTTAGTGAGGCGACATTTACAAATCCGAATTTCATAGTTTCTCCTGTTTTTTAGTTGTATATTAATATTTTATAGTTTAAATTGTAAAAACAATGATATTATTTCATAGAGTTTTGTGCAAACAGAATTAGTAAGAGTAATTTGGTGTAACAATAACTTTTCCTTGTTCATCTAACAATGGAGTTAAACCACCGGCATAGCCGTTTGTTCGGTAAAGATAATTTATACCTGTTTGTTTATCAACTAATACTTCTATTATGTCCAGTGTGCCTTGTTTATAAGTGATTTCAAATCGTTTTTCGTTTTTCATTATACTACACTCCAATCATATAAATTATACACATTGCTTTTTATAATTGCAATAGCTAAACAATTAAATAATATTGCGCTAAAGCACTATTATATAAAAATAACCTTGACACCATATATAGTATATGATAAAATAAACCATATATTAAAAGCGATGATAGGGAATAATTATAAGTTATTGAGTTGTAGAGAGCTGCCGTTTGCTGAAAGGCAGTGCCGATATTATAATTTCTGGCCCTTGAGCAGGCAGGCTGAACAGCATATTTTGCTTAGTAGGTGAGCACGGGATTGGCGCCGTTATAAAGCCATGCCGTATAATGCGGCGCAAAGTGGTTGCTTATGCAACAATAAGAGTGGTACCGCGAAGATTTTATCTGCGTCTCTTAGCCAACAAATAAAGGCTGAGAGGCGTTTTTTGTTGTAATTAATCTTATATTAAAATAAAAGGGGAATTATTATGGCGATGAAAAATGTAGAAAAGTATAAACCGGCGTATTATGCACCGCCGAAAACACCGATGCGCTGGATTACAAAGAACCATATTGAAAAAGCACCAACTTGGTGCAGTGTAGATTTGCGCGATGGCAACCAAAGTTTAATTGTTCCTATGAACCTTGATGAAAAGCTAGAGTTTTTTGAATTCCTTGTGCAAATGGGCTTTAAAGAAATTGAAGTTGGCTTTCCTGCAGCAAGTGAGACAGAGTTTGAGTTTTTGCGCACGTTAATTGAGCAAAACCGCATACCGTCTGATGTTACAGTGCAAGTTTTAACCCAGTGCAGAGAGCATATTATACGCAGAACATTTGATGCGCTTAAAGGTGCGCCGAATGCAATTGTGCATTTTTATAATTCAACAAGCGTTTCACAGCGCGAGCAAGTGTTTAAAAAGTCTAAGGACGAAATTATGCAAATTGCAGTTGAAGGCGCAAAGCTTGTTAAAAAGCTTGCAGACGAATACGAAGGCAATTTCCGCTTTGAATACAGCCCTGAAAGTTTTACAGGAACAGAGGTTGAATACTCTTTGCACGTATGTAATGCAGTTTTAGATGAGCTTTCACCAACAAAAGAAAAGCCGGTTATTATTAATGTGCCCGCAACGGTTTCAACAAGTATGCCACATGTGTATGCAAACCAAGTTGAATTTATGTGCGATAATTTAAAATACAGGGAGAATGTTATAGTTAGCCTACACCCTCATAATGATAGAGGAACAGGTGTTGCCGATGCGGAAATGGCCCTTTTAGCAGGTGCAGACCGTGTTGAGGGAACGTTATTCGGCAACGGCGAGAGAACAGGTAATGTAGACCTTGTTACGCTTGGCATGAATTTATACAGCCAAGGCATTGACCCTAATATTGATTTTAGCAATATGCCGCAAATAGTTGAAAAATACGAGAAAGTTACCGGTATGCATGTGCACGATAGGTCGCCTTATGCAGGCGCTCTTGTGTTTGCAGCTTTTAGCGGTAGCCACCAAGATGCAATTGCGAAAGGCATGAATTTTAGGCAAGATAATAATTTGAGCGAATGGAATGTGCCTTATTTGCCTATAGACCCAAAAGATATTGGCAGAGAATATGAAACAAGCGTTATAAGAATTAACAGCCAAAGCGGAAAAGGCGGCATAGGCTATATTTTAGAGAAACATTATGGTTACGATTTGCCGGCAAAAATGCGCGAGGCACTTGGGTATGCTGTTAAAGATGTATCCGATAAAATGCAAAAAGAGCTTTCTCCGCTTGAAATTTACGGCATATTTAAAAGCGAGTTTTTAAATAAAAGGCAGCCGTTTGCTATTCCCGAGGCGCACTATATTCAAAAAGATGACGAAGAACTAAGAATTTACGCAATGGTAACAGCTATTGAAAATGACATTCAAGTTGAATATACCGGCAAAGGCAACGGCCGCTTAGACGCTGTTGTAAACGCTATTAAAGACGGCACAAACAGAGAGTTCACTGTGCTTACCTATCAAGAGCACTCGCTTGAAACAGGAAGTAAAAGCAAAGCTGTTTCTTATGTAGGCTTAGAGTGGGCAGACGGCAAAACAACTTGGGGTGCCGGCACAGATAGCGATATATTGGTTGCAAGCGTTAACGCACTTGCAAGTGCAATAAATTCTTACGAGCAATAATAGAGGTGAAGAGTATGGGAATGACAATGAC
>CAYJPD010000152.1:0-3000 GCA_964371975.1 uncultured Bacteroides sp. | reverse complement strand
CGGAAGGTTATGTTGAGGTTAAGCAAGGCAGTGGCACGAAAGTTGTGGATTTTAGATCTACACAAGAATTGAACTATGTAACAAGTATTTCTGAAACATTGGCAAGAAAGGGTTACATTGTTAAAACAAAAAGTATGTATGTAGACATTGTCAATGCTTCTAAAACAACATCTGAAATGCTGAACATTCCTATGGGTTCACAGGTTTATCATGTGCAAAGGGTAATCCTTGCCGATTCCATTCCAACAGTTATTTTGGAAAATTTTATCCCAATTGATAAAACTCCGAATATTGACCAAACTTACCATGAAATAAAATCGCTCTATGCTTATATTGAAAAGAAATATGGCTACTATATTGATTCTGCAAAAGATACTATTTCTGCTAAAAGTGCAGACTTTGTAGAATCTCAAATGTTGGATATTCGCCCTGGCGCCGCACTTATAACCCTAAGAAGAGTAACATTTAGCAGCGGAAAACCTTTATCATACGATAAAAGCACAATACGTGCAGATAAATATCAATTTGAAATAATGCTCCGCGGAAGAAAAAGATAACATATTTATTATGAATTGAATACCAATTGTTAAAAACAAAAAAATTTTAAAAATTTTTTTGTTTTTTTTATTGCAAAATTTGTATTTAAAATGCATTTATAAAAAAATGTATTACCCCTAAATTTGTGCATAATTGGTTAATGTTACACAAAATTTTGTGATATTGCATAAAAAATGGTTTTTTTAGAAGTATTGACAAACACAAAACAATGTGATTATAATATATTCAGCAAAGATGATTATCTATTTTGGAAAAGCGATATTGATTAAATATAAATCGAATATGAATTAAGGTGGTGTGGCTATGATAAATATAAGTTGCAAAGAAATTCCGAAATATATAGATATTAGCCTGGTTAGAACTGATGTGAGTGATAAGGAAATTGAGCTGCTAATCGAGATGGCTAAGAAATATAAATTTATTTGTATATTTGTAATGCCGTGTTTCACTAAAGAATTGTGTGAAAGGCTTAAAGGGAGTAATGTACTTGTTGGAGGAGTTGCCGGGTTTCCGTCGGGTGGCGATTTAACCGAAATTAAAGTTGCAAACTCAATTAAAATGAAAGAATTCGGCTGCGATGAAATAGATATGGTAATAAATGTAGGCGCACTGAAGAGCGGAGATTACGACGTAGTTAAAAATGACATTAAAGCTGTTGTAGATGCGGTTTATCCAACGCCGGTGAAGAGCATTTTAGAAATTGCATACCTTACTGATGAAGAAATAGCCAAAGGTTGTGAGTTAGCTGTTGAAGCAGGGGTAACTTTTGTTAAATCGGGCACAGGATGGGCGCAAAAGCCAACAACAGTACATACAATTGAGGTTATGGCAAACGCTGTTCAAGGCAAAGCTAAAATTAAAGCGGCAGGTGGTATTCGCACACTTGAAGATTTAGAAACAATGTTTGCAGCAGGCTGTACAAGATTTGGAATTAGCCTTAAGTCGGCATTATCTATATTGAAATCGGCATATGAAAGAGAAGGATTGGCGTTTGAGGATAACGCAATTTTGGAAAACTTTGATGAGATGATAGTAAGTTATTAAATAAGGTGAAATTATGAAATATTTTATCGCATACGATTTGGGCACAGGCGGCATTAAAACTTCATTATTTGATGAAAACGGAAATAGTGTTGCGAGCGCTTTTGAAGAATGTGACACAATGTACCTGCAAAATGATTTCAGAGAACAGCGCCCTGAAGATTGGTGGAACATATTAAAGTCGACCACAAAAAAATTGATGGCAAAATCAAATGTTGCAATAGATGACATTTTGGGTGCAGGTTGTTCGGGGCATTCTCTTGGCGTTGTTCCAATAGATGAAGATGGTAATCTTATTATAAATTATGTTCCCATTTGGTCTGATGCAAGAGCCACAGAGCAAGAAAACAATGTGTTTAAGAAGATAAAGTACGACGATTGGTACCTTAAAACAGGAAACGGATTCCCTGCAAAGTTATATGGTGGGTTTAAAATTTTATGGTATAAAGAAAATATGCCTGAGCTGTATGAAAAAACAGCGGTGTTCATAGGCACAAAGGATTATTTAAATTTTAAGCTTACAGGAGTTTTGGCAACAGATCATTCTTACGCTTCTGGCAGTGGCGTTTATGATTTAAATGCTTGCGATTACTCTGATGAATTGATTGAAGCTTTAGGTATAGACAAAGCGAAATTTCCAAAAATTTTTGAATCTCACGAAGTTATTGGTGAAATTAAGGCTGATGTTGCAAAAGAGCTTGGACTGTCGAAAAACATGCAAATATCGGCAGGCGGCGTTGACAATGCCTGCATGGCGGCAGGCGCCGGGTGTGTGGAAGACGGCATGGCATACACAAGCCTTGGAACGTCAAGCTGGGTTGCTGTAACAGGCTCAAAACCAATTGTTAACACTGTTTCATTGCCATATGTGTTTGCACACCTTATAAAAGGTAAATATGCTTCGGCAACTTGCATTTTTTCGGCAGGAAATACGTTTCGTTGGGTGCGCGATGTCATTTGCAACGACTTAGTGCAAATTGAAGAAAACGGCGGTGAAAGCTCGTATATTGCAATGGATAGGCTGGCGGAAAATTCGCCTATCGGTGCAAACGGTGTGTTTATGGTTCCACACCTTGCGGGTGGAAACGGGCTTGATAAATCAGTTAACGTGCGCGGAACATTTGCAGGGCTTGACTTAAAGCACACAAAGGGCGATTTAATTAGGGCTACACTTGAGGGCATTTGCTTTGGCTTAAAGGTTGCACTTGATGAGCTAAAAAAAGAAGTTGAGCTACAAGAAGATATGCTAATTGTAGGTGGCGGTGCAAAAAGCGAATATTGGATGAAACTTTTTGCTGACATTTATAATATGAATATCAACAATACAACAGTTGGCGAAAATGCGGGCTCGCTTGGCGCAATGGCAACAATTGCAATAGGTACAGGTGTTTGGAAAGATTA
>CAYJPD010000151.1:0-3064 GCA_964371975.1 uncultured Bacteroides sp. | reverse complement strand
AAGAAGGGCGAACCACAAAACTTAGCCGCTAAAGCTAACTAATAAACAAGGCGCAAACATTGAAAAAGAAAAAAACTGTAAAGTAAGATAGCACTCAAATATTACAAGCAAAGCTCTCAGCCTTTTGCTTCTTTTCACGCTGAAAAGAAGGGAGAACCACAAAACTTTGCCACTAAAGCTAACCAAAAAACAAGGCACATACCTTGCGAAAAGAAAGCAAACCTAATAAAAAAGCTAACTCAAATATTACAAGCAAAGCTCTCAGCCTTTTGCTTCTTTTCACGCTGAAAAGAAGGGCGAACTACAAAACTTAGCCGCTAAAGCTAACCAAAAAACAAGGCACAAACATTGAAAAAGAAAAAAACTATAAAGTATGATAGCACTCAAATATTGCAAGCAAAGCCCCTCTCTTGCTATAAACTCGATAATCTCAGCAAACGTAAAAAGCTAAAAATACACAACAAAAAAAACCAAACAGGAGAAAAATATGTCGGTTAATGTACAATTGCTAACACACACGCCCGAGCCTGAAAAAGTTGTTGCAGCGGCTGCCAAACTGTGTTATTCAAACAGTGAAATAAGCACACTTATGGCAGGGTTAACACCTGAAAAAACAACAAAATTTATTGAGATGTTAGCTTCGCTCGGCCATGCAAGCCCAACAGAGCACGCAAATTTCACTTTTGGCATAGAAGGCGTTTCACGTGCGCTTTTAGCGCAGATAACACGCCACAGAATAGCATCTTACAGTGTGCAAAGCCAGCGCTATGTGCGCCTTGAAGATTTCAGCTATGTTACACCGCCGCATATAGAAGATAACACGCAGGCAAAGCATGCGTTTGAAAGTGCAGTTAAAAACCAAGCACAGCAATATAAAGAAATAGCGCAAATATTGAAAGACGGGCATATACACCGCCTTATGAAAGAGGGCCTAAGCGAGCAAGAAGCAAGCCGAAAGGCCGAGAAACTTGCAATAGAAGATGCCAGGTTTATTTTGCCCAATGCATGCGATACAAAAATGATTGTAACAATGAACACACGCAGTTTAAATAACTTTTTCGAGCACAGGTGCTGTAACCGTGCCCAGTGGGAAATAAAAGCTTTGGCCGATGAAATGTTAAAGCTTGTTTTAAAAGTTGCACCGTCTCTTTTTTGCAATTCCGGCGCACCTTGTGTAAGCGGCCCATGCCCTGAGGGTAAAATGACATGCGGCAAAATTAAAGAGGTGCGTGAGCATTACGAGAAGTTGAAAGCAGAGGTAAAGGAAAATGGGTAAGCTTATTGTGTTTGAAGGCCTTGACGGCAGCGGCAAAGCAACACAGGCTAAGCTATTGTATTCCGCTTTAAAAGCAGAGGGGCAAAAAGTTATGCTTATAACTTTCCCTGATTACGAAAGCCCGTCGAGCGCACTTGTTAAAATGTACTTAGGCGGCGAATTCGGCAGGCGCGCTGAAGATGTAAACGCATACACAGCCTCGCTTTTTTACAGCGTAGATAGATTCGCTTCTTTCAAAAAAAGCTGGGGCGAATTTTACGCAGACGGCGGCATAATTATAGCCGATAGGTATACAACCTCAAACGCTGTGCACCAGTGCAGCAAAACGCCTAAAAAGCAATGGGACAATTTCTTAAATTGGCTTTTTCAAACAGAATATGAACTTATAGGAATTCCAAAGCCCAACCTTGTTTTCTATTTGAATGTGAAACCTGAAACATCGCAAAAATTGATGCTTGAAAGGTACAAAGGCGAAGAGAGCAAAAAAGATATTCACGAAAGAGATTTAGTATACTTAAAAATGAGCTATAAAGCTGCTGTTTATTGCGCAAAAAAATACAATTGGCTTAATGTAAATTGTGTGAAAGACGAACAAATGCGCAGTATAAACGACATTCATTTTGAGATAATAAAAACATATAAAAAATTAATAGGTATTTAATAAGAGGTGCATTATGAAAATAGCATTTTTTGATACAAAACCCTATGATTACGACTTTTTTGAAAAATTCGCTAAAGACTATAAGCACGATGTAAAATTTTTACAAAGTAAATTAACACCGGAAACCGCCCAACTTGCAAACGGTTTTAATGCTGTTTGCGCATTTGTAAACGCAGATATAAGCGCAGAAGTTTTAAAAGCTTTAAGCGAATATGGTATAAAACTTTTGCTAATGCGCTGTGCCGGCTATAATAACGTGGATTTAAAGGCGGCCAAAAAAGAGGGCGTTACGGTTTTGCGTGTGCCAAATTATTCGCCCGAGGCTGTTGCAGAGCACGCAATGGCACTTGCAATTGCAGCAAACAGACGCGTGCACAAAGCATATAACAGGGCACGGGAAAACGATTTTAGCTTAAACGGCCTTGTGGGCATTAACTTTCACGGCAAAACAGCGGGCATTATAGGCACGGGCAAAATAGGCCTTGCTATGGTAAAAATTTGCAAAGGCTTCGGCATGAAAGTTATAGCTTATGATATGTACCCAAACAAAGAGCTTGATATAGAATATGTAAGCCTTGATTACTTGCTTCAAAATGCAGATTTAGTCTCGCTTCACTGCCCACTTTTTGAAAGCACAAAATATATTATAAATAAAAACAGCATTGAAAAAATGAAAGATTGCTCTATCCTTGTAAACACGTCACGCGGTGGCCTTATCAATACAAACGATTTGATAGACGGCATAAAAGCGCAAAAATTCCACGCTGTTGCGCTGGACGTTTACGAAGAGGAAAGCGAGCTTGTTTTCGACGACTATTCAAACGATATATTAAATAGCACAACCGTCGCAAGGCTTCTTTCATTCCCTAATGTAATTTTAACGTCGCATCAAGGTTTTTTAACCGACGATGCCCTTTGCACAATTGCAAAAGTAACGCTTCAAAATGCAAGCGATTTTGAAAACGGCAAGGCGCTTGAAAACGAAGTAAAATAAAGGCGCCTTATAACAAATGAGGTAAAAATGAAACTGCAAATATCAGATAAATTCACTTACAGTAGGTTAATTAAATTTACAGCACCCTCTATTGTAATGATGATAATAACGTCAATTTACGGCGTAATAGACG
>CAYJPD010000150.1:0-3082 GCA_964371975.1 uncultured Bacteroides sp. | reverse complement strand
ATAAAGAGGGCATGAGCACTGTTATAATACCAAGGGCAAATATGCCTGATTTATACAATGTTGACGAGCTGGTGAAAGAGAAACTAATATTTAAGCCCGTTGATAATTTAAGAGAAGTGCTTGATTTAGTGCTTGTGCCTACCGCAAAAAAGGCGGCTAAAAAGCAGGGCGGCACGGTAAAAACATTGGCGAAAAAGAAAGCAACTTCAAGCAAACAAAAGCCACAAGAGGCTGTACAATAATAAAAAATAGGTATTTCGGCGCTTGGCTCCAATATATTTTTGCTGATGTTTTTAGGCGAAGTTGGAGCCGGCGCCCTATTAAAGCCTATAGCAGGGGATAATAATGAATTACGCAAAGGCAGAATTTTTTTCTTCTTTCGGCATTTCTTCGCAATTGCCCGAACAAGATAGGCCCGAAGTTGTGTTTGCCGGCAGAAGTAATGTTGGGAAATCGTCCATTATAAATAAGCTGTGCAACAGAAAAAACCTAGCGAGGGTTAGCTCTACACCGGGGAAAACCGCAACAATTAACTATTATAATATTGATAATATTTACTTTGTGGATTTGCCCGGCTACGGCTATGCAAAGGTTTCAAACTCTGAGCGCAAACGTTGGGACGAGCTTATTAACAACTATTTTGCGAGCGCAAGAGAGAATATTTTGCTTGTGCAATTGCTGGATTGTAGGCACAACCCGTCGAAAGACGATATGCAAATGCTTGAATACTTAAAACATTATAATGTTAATTTTGTAGTTGCGCTAACTAAGGCAGATAAACTGAAAAAATCGCAGTTAATGGGCACAGTTGAACAGTTTACGCAAATTTGTGCGCCGTATAATTGCGGCGGCATTGTTTTAACAAGCGCACATAACGCCTATGGAATAGAGCAATTAAAGCTTGTTATCGAAACATATGTAAACGGGCAAATAGATGTAAATTTGCATTCAGAATGAGGGTTTGAATACAAATTAAAATATAATATAAAAGAGAGCAAAGGGAAAGTAATATGGCAAATATAACAACAATTAATGAAAACGGCAATTTATGCATAGGAAAAAAAGATACATTAGCGCTTGCGGAAAAATACGGCACACCGCTTTATGTAATGGACGAAAACGCAATTAGGGAAAACTGTCGTGCAATGAAAAGCTCGCTTGATAATTACTATGATAAAAACGGAATTGTACTTTATGCGAGCAAGGCATTTAGTTGCAAACAAATTTACCGCATTATTAACGAGGAAGGCCTTGGCACCGACGTTGTTTCGGGGGGCGAGCTTTACACGGCTTTAAGCGCAGGCTTCCCCGCAAAAAACATATATTTTCACGGTAATAATAAAACAGCGGTAGAGCTTGGCATGGCAATTCAAAATGATGTTGGCTACATAGTTGTGGATAATTTATCCGAGCTTGAGCTTTTAAACTCAATAGCGCTTGCAAACGATAAAATTGTGGATATTTTATTTAGAATAAAACCCGGCATAGATGCACACACCCATAGCTTTATCAGCACAGGGCAAATAGATAGCAAATTCGGTTTTGCACTTGAAACGGGCGAAGCTATGCAGGCTGTGAAAGCGGCGCTTGCTTATAAAAACGTTAAACTTGTGGGTATACATTGCCATATTGGCTCGCAAATTTTTGATATAGAGCCGTTCTGCCTTGCTGCAAAAACAATGCTTAGCTTTGCACTTGAAATTAAAGAAGACTGCGGCTTTACAATTGAACAACTTAATTTAGGCGGCGGCTTCGGCATAAGATATGTGCCGCAAGATGACCCTAAAGCGCTTGATGCTTATATGCAAAGCGTGTCTAAAACGGTTAAAGAGTTCTGTAGCGATAATAATTTCCCTATGCCCTATATTTGTATAGAGCCGGGGCGCAGCATAGTGGGGGATACAGGCCTAACACTTTACAGTGTAGGCGGCGTTAAAACCATACCGGGGCATCGCACTTATGTTTCCGTTGACGGAGGTATGACAGATAACCCAAGGTATGCTTTATACCAATCGGCATACGATATTATAATAGCAAATAAGGCGAGTAAGCCTAAAGATTTCATTGCTACAGTTGCAGGGCGCTGCTGTGAAAGCGGCGATTTAATACAGGAAAATGCCAATATGCAAAAGCCCGAAGTTGGCGATGTAATGGCTGTTTTATCAACAGGCGCATATAACTATTCTATGGCGTCTAATTATAATAGGGTGCCGCGTTTGCCTGTTATAATGGTAAAAGGCGATGAAGATTACATTGCAGTTCGCAGAGAAACTTATGAAGATTTAGTGAGAAACGATATTTAATGGCTTATGAAATAATAGCTGAATTTTATGATAAATTAAACGAGGACGCCGATTACGGCGCCTTGTTTTGCGCTGTGCTTAAATATTTAAAAGAGTATAATATTGAAAGCGGAATTGTTGCAGATTTAGGCTGTGGCACAGGCGAAATGAGCCTTCGTCTTGCAAAAGCCGGCTACGATATGATAGCTATAGATGCCAGCGCTGAAATGCTTAGCGTTGCAAGGGATAAAGCTTTTGAAAACGATGTGCAAAGCATATTGTTTTTGCAACAAAATTTAACTAAATTAAATTTATATGGAACAGTAAGAGCGGCAATTTGCACATTCGACACGTTTAATCATATAGGCCCTTATGGCGAATTTAGCAAGGCAATTGGAAAAGCATCGCTTTTTTTAGAGCCGGGTTGTCCGCTTATTTTTGACATGAATACAAGTTATAAACATGAGCAAATACTTGCAAATAATGCGTTTAAAGAAGAAAATGACGAAATTGCCTATCACTGGCAAAACACAATAGAAAAGGATAAAAACCGCACACAGATATCTATAGTGCTAAGTGAAAACGAAGAGGAAATAGGCGAAGAGCTTTTTTATGAATATTACTATAATTTAAGCGAGATAAAACAAGCCTGTGAAAAAGCGGGGTTAGAAATTGAAGCAATAGTAGACGGTGAAACATTTAAAGAGATAACCGAAAAAAGCAGTAGATATTTTATAGTAGCTAAAAAATTGGAGGCAAAACATGAGTAATTGCATAAGGGGAATAACAGAAAACGGCGG
>CAYJPD010000149.1:0-3084 GCA_964371975.1 uncultured Bacteroides sp. | reverse complement strand
TATATATTCCTCAATAGCTCAGTCGGTAGAGCATGCGGCTGTTAACCGCAGGGTCGTTGGTTCAAGTCCAACTTGGGGAGCCATAGGCATAAAGCCCGAACATCACCACTAAAGTGACATGTTCGGGCTTTTGCCTATTTAAATACAATTCAAAAGCTCTTTATTTATTGTGCTATGCTACAAATTTAAATTATTTAACGCATTATAATTAAATTATACTTGACAATTATACATAAAACATGTATATATTTATTAAAGGTATTAAAGTTAAGGAGAGGTAATATGGGACTTTTTTCTAAGAAAAAGAACGAAACCGTTGTGCAAATAGATGACCGCGAGCAAAAAACGTCTTCGCTTTATATAAATAAAAAGAAGCCTAAATTTGCCGCCATTGGCAAACAAAGCTTGCACGACAGAGAAAATTATGTCAACATAAGAAAAGCGGTTGAAGAGCTTGGCTTTGCCGATACCGTTGCAGAGGTAACTAACCCGCAAGAAGTTACAAGCTACGGCTTTATTGATTTGCCCGCTTTTGCCATTAACGGAAAAGTTGTGTGGCAGGGCGGCGTTATTACTCAGCACACCGCAAGAAATTTAATTGTGCGCTCCGGTTTAAAGCCGTAATTTAAAGAAGTAGGTATATAAAAAATGAGATTGGTGGTAAAAGTGGGAACGTCCACATTAACACATAAAACAGGGCTTTCAAATTTGCGCTTGATAGAGGCACTTTGCCACACATTGTCAGACGTGAAAAATGCAGGGCATGAAATATTGCTGGTTTCCTCCGGCGCAATAGGCATGGGCCTTGGCAAGCTAATGATATCGGGGCGCCCCGATGATATTCCCACAAAGCAAGCCGCCGCCGCTGTTGGCCAAAGCGAGCTTATGCAAAAGTATGACCATTTATTTGCCGTTAACAACCACACAGTGGCACAAGTTTTGCTAACGAATGAAGATTTGCATTCAAGCGAAAGGCGCTTTAATATTGAAAACACTTTAACGCGGCTTTTGGAACTTGGTGTTATACCTATAATTAACGAAAACGACACCGTTGCAACAGAAGAAATTAGCGTTGGCGATAACGACACATTAAGCGCATTTGTGGCCCTTAGCGTTAAAGCTGATATGCTTGTGCTTTTAACAGATATAAACGGCCTTTATGATTGCGACCCGAACAAAAACAAAAACGCAAAGCTAATTGAAAAAGTTTACGATATTACTGAAGAGCTTATGCAAAGTGCAAAAGGCACAAGCAGTAATTTGGGCACAGGCGGCATGATAACAAAATTACACGCAGCTAAAACAGCAACGCAAAGCGGCATAAATGTTGTTATAGCAAACGGTAGTAATCCCGCGTGCCTTTATGATGTTTTAGAGGGTAAAAGCGTGGGCACGTTTTTTGCCGCAAAGGAGAAAAACGATGACAACACGTGATATTTTAATTGAAGCCAAAAAGGTGAAACCCTTTGTTGCCAGGCTTAACGAGAGCGAAAAAAATGCTGTTTTAAATTTAATTGCGCAAAACTTATTATTACATAAAGAGCAAATTTTAAAGGCGAATGAAACAGATATGCAACTGGCAAAAGAGCATATAGCGCCTGTTATGCTTGATAGGTTGCGCCTTGATGAAAAGCGCATAAACGATATGGCGCAAGGTGTTTTGGCTCTTATAGAATTGCCCGACCCTATCGGTGAGGAATTAGAACGCTTTGTGCATGAAAATTCTATGGTTATTTGCAAAATTCGTGTGCCTATGGGCGTTATTGCCATGATATATGAAAGCCGCCCAAATGTTACAGCAGATGCAGCAGCGCTTTGTTTAAAAAGCGGCAACGCTTGCATTTTACGTGGTGGGAAAGAGGCTATAAACACAAATAAAGCTATAGTTTGCGCTATGCAAACTGCGCTGAAAGAAAAAGGGCACTCGCCGAGCTTTATTCAGCTTATAACAGATACTCATCGCCAAAGTGCCCAGGAGCTTATGCGCGCACGCGGCTTTGTAGATTTGCTTATTCCGCGCGGTGGCGCAGGGCTTATACGCTCTTGCGTTGAAAACGCACAAGTGCCGTGCATAGAAACGGGCACAGGTATATGCCATGTATATGTAGACGAAAGTGCCGATATAAATATGGCGGTAAATATATTAACAAACGCAAAAACAAGCAGGCCGTCTGTTTGTAACTCGGCAGAAGTTTGCTTAGTGCATGAAAATATAGCACAAAGCTTTTTGCCCGAAATGGAAAAAGAGCTTGCAAAGCTTGCCGTAGAGCTTAGAATTTGCAAAAAAACACAGCAATATATAAACGGTAAGCCTGCAAGCGAAATAGATTTTAACACCGAGTTTTTAGATTATATATTAGCTGTTAAAATTGTGCCCGATGTTCAAAGCGCAGTTACACATATAAACGAGCACGGCACAGGCCACAGCGATTGTATAGTTGCGCAAAATAAAACAAGCGCTGAATATTTTACAAAAAATGTAGATAGCGCCGCAGTTTATGTAAATGCCTCCACACGTTTTTCAGACGGCGGCGTTTTCGGGCTTGGCTGTGAAATAGGCATAAGCACACAAAAGCTTGGCGCAAGGGGACCAATGGGCTTAAAAGAAATTACAAGCTATAAATATTGCATTGATGGCAGCGGCCAAATTAGAGCGTAATGTTCATAAAATGTTGCTCTTTATTAATGCAAGTGGCCTTTTTGATGTAAAACCGTTTACAAATAGGTTAATCACTCGCCAAAATAGGCGTGTTCGGATTACTCCCTAACGGCTAAAAATTTAAGAAAAAACAAACCACCCCAATACTTAAAGCAAACCGAAAACATCGTTTCACGCTTTATTTATTGGAGTGGTTTTTTGCGTTTATAATTAATGTGTTTAATTGAAAAGTTAAAACTACTTGCGCTCGAAAATTGCCTTTGCCGCTTTTTTGCCTGCGCCCATGGCAAGAATAACTGTTGCCGCTCCTGTTACGGCATCGCCGCCGGCATAAACACTCTCGCGCTTTGTTAGCCCGTTTTCATCTTGCGTTATTATCCTGCCGCGCCTATCAATTTCAAGGCCTTTTGTAGTTGCGCTTATAA
>CAYJPD010000148.1:0-3206 GCA_964371975.1 uncultured Bacteroides sp. | reverse complement strand
GTCATTAAGAATTGTTCTTTTTTGGCTGTACAGATGCTTATGGTGCGGCCCTTAGTAGTAATCGTTGGGGTTTGGGGCCATCGAAAGGCCCCAACGGTTTTGTTACTTTTCACGCTGAAAAGTAAAACGACCTACAAAACTTACCCATTAAAGCAAACAAAAAACTAAAGCACAAACCTTTCAAAAAGAAAAACAAAAGCCAAGCCTAAATATTACAAGCAAAGCCAGCAGCTTTTGTTACTTTTCACGCTGAAAAGTAAAACGCCTTTCAGAACTTAGCAACTTATAACAAGCAAAAAACCAAAGAACAAGCCTTTCGAAAAGAAAAGAAAAAACACAAAACATAAAAGCAAGCCCGGATATAACAAGAAAAGCTTTTCAAAAAACACAAAAAACACAAAAAACACAAAAAACCAAAAGCATAAACCTTGCTATAAATATAAAAACTCAATTAAAGTTTTACTCAATTTTTTTCAAAAAATTGTGGGTTAAAGGGCAAAGCCCTTATGAAAAAACCCATTATAAAAAAACAAATATAGGAGCATTAAAATGAACGAAAACTGGAATGTTGATAAAAGCCAATTGAAGGCGGCGCAGGAATCGCTGAAAAAGCAATTTAGTTTCGCTTATATTGGGCACGGCCCCAAGGCAACAGGCTTTTTAGCAAAAGAATTCAAGCGTAAAGCCGGCATTTTTTTGCGCTGCACACAATGCGGCTATTACATGCCAATTGACGCAAAAGGCACGGAAATTTGTATTTGCGGCAGCCTTAAAAGGGACGATCGCGATATTAAAAGTGATTTTGGCGCAAATGAAGTTGAAGTTTTTAAAGGCATAAAAAATGGCAAGTAATTTAAACAATTCAAATAGCGGCTTTGAAGAAAGCTCTACAATTGCGGCTATTGCTACGCCTAACGGCATTGGCGGAATTGCTGTAATTCGAATTTCCGGCACAAATGCCTATGAAATAGCTTCTTGTGTTTTCACACCTTTAGATAAAAATAAAAATTTACTAAAAGCAAAAGGCTATTCAGCGATGTTTGGCTATTTTATAAGCGAGGGCAAAAAGCTTGACGAAATAATTGCGCTTTGCTTTCGCGCGCCTCATTCTTACACGGGCGAAGATGTTGTAGAACTTTCGTGCCACGGTGGCACTGCTGTTAGCGAGCTACTATTGCGCGCATGTTTTCATAATGGCGCACGCCCGGCACAAGGCGGCGAATTTACAAAGCGTGCTGTTTTAAACGGGCGCATCTCTTTAACACAAGCAGAAGCCGTTATGGAAATTATTAACGCAAGCTCTAAGCAAAGTGCTGCAGCTGCAGCTAACTTAATGCAAGGCGCACTTTATAAAAAAATAGACTCTGTGCGCCAAAGCTTAATAACACTTGCCGGCCATATCGCCGCTTTTACCGATTACCCCGAGGAAGATGTACCCGAGCTCGAAATGCAAACGCTAAGCGAAAATGTAGCAGATAATGTTCGCATTTTAGCAGCTCTTATCGACGGTTACGACAAAGGCAGAATTTTACGCAGAGGTATCCAAACAGCTATAGTAGGTAGCCCGAATGTTGGCAAAAGCACTATAATGAATTTGCTAAGCGGCTTCGAGCGCGCTATTGTTACTCCAATTGCCGGCACAACCAGAGATATAATAGAGCAGGAAATAAGTATTGGCGATGTGCGCCTTATTTTATCAGACACTGCCGGTATGCGTGAAACACAAGATATTGTAGAGAGCGAAGGAATAAAACGCGCGCAAAACGCCCTGTTGAACTCAGAGCTTGTTTTATGTGTTTTTGATGCATCTGCAAATATATCAAAGCAAGATATTGATATAGCAAAATCTTGTGCGAATAAAATTGCACTTGCCATTTTGAATAAGAATGACCTTGAAACGAAGTTTAATTTAAACGATATACAGCCATATTTTACTAAAGTTATCTCTATAAGTGCCAAGAACGCAAATTACTTAAACGAAATAATCAACGCACTAAATGAAATTTTAGGTGTGAATAATTTAAGCGAAGATGCATTATTAATGTGTAATGAGAGGCAACTGCAATGTGCTATTAATGCAAAAAGTGCATTAGAAGAAACACAACATATAGTTGAAATTGGCTTAACACTTGACGCCGCAGGCGTATGCATAGATGAAGCTCTAAATGCTCTTTATGAACTTACAGGCGATAACGCAAGTGAAGATATTATAAACGAGGTTTTTTCAAAATTTTGTGTGGGCAAGTAAATTTATTACTGCTGAAAGGAATGTACAATTATGAATTTTAAAAAGAATTTTTGGCTTTATATCGCCAGTTTTTCAGCTTGTATTCTGCTTATTTTAAATACTACAATAATTGCGTCCACAATAATTAATGATGGTTTTAGCGAAACAGAAACTACAGACGTTAACCGTGCGGAAGTGTTGCAGGATTTAACACAAGAGCTTTTTGAAGAAGAAACTGAGATTGCTCTAACTATTGGTAGGTTTTTACATAGTGGCGGCGAAGATGTATTCATAACAAAAGAGCTTATACCCCAGCTTTTGCTAAATGACGATGGCACGTTCCTTTTAAACGAAAACAACAATAGATTTATGCAAACGGTAACCGGTACTTATGCTATAGAAGATAATGTTCTAACTCTTTTTGTCGTAAACAGTAATGTTGTAGTTAACGACGAAATTTTATTCAATATAGTTGATGAAAACACAATTTCTTTACAACAAGATTTGTACGAGAGCAAAAACGGCTCTGAATTTTCGATTAATCAATAATAGGAGTGTACTAAATGCTACTCGGAGAATACGATGTAATTGTTATAGGCGCAGGGCATGCCGGAATTGAAGCGGCGCACGCCTGTGCTAAAATGGGCGCAAAAACTGCCCTTTTTACTTTGTCTTTAGATGCTATTGCTAATTTGCCGTGCAACCCTTCAATAGGGGGCACGGCAAAAGCGCATTTAGTAAGAGAAATTGATGCGCTTGGTGGCATTATGGGCATAGCCGCAGATGCCACTTATTTGCAAAGCCGCATGCTTAACCTTGGAAAAGGCCCTGCCGTCCACAGCCTCCGTGTTCAGACAGATAGACGAAAATACCACAGTTTTATGAAGTCTTTTTTGGAGAAAATGCCGAATTTGCACCTAAAACAGGCTGAAATATGTAAAATATTGGTAAAAAACAATGCCGTATACGGCGTTTGTAC
>CAYJPD010000147.1:0-3431 GCA_964371975.1 uncultured Bacteroides sp. | reverse complement strand
AAAAACATTGCTACAGGCGAATTTATAAGCATTGAAAAAACAATGCAAAAAGGCGAAAAATTTATTATATCTACTTACGATAAGCACAAGCAAGAGGGCGAGGCTCTTTTGTTTTTTAACGCGCAAGGTATTAGCGAAAATGCTTTTAGGTATATAAGCCCCGAAAGCGATTTAGATATGCAAGTTTTGCCGGGCGAGAATACTTTTGCCGCATTTGCACAGGAAAACAAGCACAATTTGCAGTGCTCGCTTATAACATGGGGAGGTGAACGCCATAGCCTTTAATTTATATGTGCGAGACGAAAACGGCAGTGTTACACACGAGCTTTTCGGCATTGAAAGCTTACAGTGGCTTGAAGAGTATTATAGCGAGGGCGAAATAAAGCTTGTGTGCGCGAAAACAGTGTTAAACGAGAAGCTTTTGCAAGTGGGCGCAAATATTTGGCTTAAACAAAGGCCCCATTTAGTTGCCGTTATCGACTCAGTTCAAACGGAGCAAATTAACGAAAAAAGCACAATAACCGCAAGAGGCGCATTCAGCGTTATTATGTGGCAAAACCGCATAGTGCCCCACACATTAGAGCTTGAAAATGCAAATGCAGAACTTAGCATTATAAACACGCTAAATGCAAATAAACGAGATTTACCGTGCACGGTAAACGAAGCGCAAGGCTTTTCTAACACGATAAGCGCAAGCTTTACATGGGAAAACGCTTTTGAAATTGCAAGCAATATTGCATCTTCGGCCGATTTGGGCATAAAAAACGTTCTAAATGCAGACGGCTCGCAAAACTTCATGGTGTATACAGGCATAGACAGAACTAACGCAAAAAGCGAGAACTACATAGGCTATTTTTCTGTATCCGCAGGCAATATTGCAAAGATTACTGCGCAAAAAAGCGACACAGATTATAAAAACATAGCGTATGTTTGCTCTGCCGGCAATGAGGCGCAGCGTTTGGTGGAAAAAGTGGATTTATCCGAAGGGCAAAGCGCAAGGGAAATGTATGTTAACGCCGATGATATAAGCGAAGAGTACCGTATACAAGCGCAAGATGGCACTTACACAACAGGGCAGTACACACAGGAGCAGCAAAGGCAATTGCTTAGGGCAAGGGGCATACAAAAGCTTAGCGAGCAAAAAGAAATTAACACAATTAGCGCTCAAATTGCGCAAAAAGGTATTTTGTTCGGAAAGCACTACGACTTGGGCGATATAGTGCCGCTTTTGCTTTACACACCGCAAAAAACAATATTGAAAGCGCGCATAAAAAGCGTGCAAATAATAATGGAGAGTCACACACAAATTAACGCGATATTAGAGGTGAAGTTATGATAACATGGCCATTGGATAATGTGCAGTATACGGCAAATGCCATAGGCGCATACTGTGCCACAAGAACAAGGGGCGTTTTTGCAGCCGAAAATAATTTTAACGTGCAGGCAACAGGCGGCTTTAATTTGCAAATAAGCGAAGGGATTGCATGGCTGAAAAAAAGTGAATATTGGGGCGTTGCGGTTTTAAATGAAGAAACTACAACACTTAGCGCAGAAGTTGGAAGCGGAGAAGCTTACAGGTACATAAGCGTTGTTTTACAATTGGATAAAACAGCAAACGAGAGCAAATTACTTTTAAAATACAGCGATTATGCCTCAGAGCCTCTATCGCCTGTGAGAGATGAGCTTTTTGATGAAATTGTGCTTTGCCATGTACTTCAAAGGGCCGGCGCAAGCGAATTTGTAGGCAGCGATATAACAGATAAACGCCTTGACGAAGAGGTTTGCGGCCTTGTGAGAGACGGCATAACAGGCATACCCACAAGTGAAGTGAACGAGCAGTTTTTGCACAGGCTTTATCAGCTTGACGCAGAGCTAAAAAGCGTAGAAGATGCATCGGGCTTTATGCTTAACGCTGTGTACGACCCCGGTTTACAAGGAATAAACACAACAAACCAAGCATACGAGCACACGGCTTTAGCAACGCTTAGCGGCGAGGGCGCAAACGGTTATTTCATTGCGGCTTTTTCGGGCGACGTAAGCGAGTTTACCATAGGCGATGCTGTGTTTGCTGTTAAATTGGGCAGTGCGCAAAGCATAAATATAACCGAGGGGTATTTATACACATTTTTTGCAAGTGAGGGCATTATTCACTTTTGTGAAGATGTGAAAATGCTGGAAAGTACTCACACAACGGCAAACAGCGCCATGCCCAAAGCAGGCGGTAGTTTTACAGGGGCTGTGGGGGCATCTAATAATGCAACGCCATATGGGGGCTATTTAAAAAATATATTCCAGCAAACATCCTCCGGGGGACAAGTAGCTAATACTCAATATTATGTATTTAGGAGGAAATAACAATGCCTATATACGAACAAAACGGGTCTGTGCTCACAGAGATAGGTAAAATTTACGAACTTAACGGAGGGCTTTCTCACGAAATAAATAAAGCTTACGAAGTAAACGCAGGAGTTTATAGCGAAGTTTACAGCGGTGAATTACCACCTTACAGACCATATTGGCATGGAGTAAATTATAGCTCATCACACTATGGCTCTTGGTATAAAAACGAGCAAACTACATATGGAGGTTACCCTTGTTGGTGGATATCACCGTGGAGTGGAAGCTATTCAGCAACAGCGGCTATACGTTCAAATACAGCAGTAGATTTTACAGGGCGAAAGCAAATAAGAGTTGAAGCTTATACCATAAGCGGCTATGGAAGCTCTGCCGCAAGCACTCCCCGAGTATGCTTATTTGTATCCCCTGTTGCAAATCAAGCGTTAGATGCAAGATTACCGGAGCAAGATTCATGTGTTAAGTACATAAAAACCGATATTGCAACTTCATGGAAAAACTTCTATTTAGATGTAACAGGACTAACGGGTTCCTATTATTTTGGTGTTGGGTTATTTGGCGCATACGATACAGCGCAAATGTTCGTATATGATTTAGAACTTATATAAAGGAGTAAAATATGAATACAATTAAATTTAAAAACGGCACTCAATTAGAGCATTTATCGGCATTTGAAACCTCTGAGTTTTACGACAACGCCGAAAGGCGCACCATAACGGTGGATTTCAGCCCGCAAACGGTAAGTTTTGAAGAGCTGAACAATGCGGCAACATTTGAAAACACTAAAGAGCTTGAGTTTTCAAGCGATGAGAGCAGCGAGGTAACAAAACAGTTGCTTGAAGATTACTGCATAAAAATATCGGTTAAATTGCACACGCAAAGCGAGCAAGAAGTTTTAACGCTTAAACTCGGCAAGCTAACCGTTATAGAAAAACAACTTTTAGCCTTGGGGCTCAACTATAAATAAATTTGAATGAGGGGGGCATGACATTTGCTTTTTGAGGGTAGAAATGAAATAAAGTATAATTATGGCGAATACGGGTATACACGAGGTGGCGGCACAATTTTCCATGCGG
>CAYJPD010000146.1:0-3470 GCA_964371975.1 uncultured Bacteroides sp. | reverse complement strand
AATGCAACTTTGGGGTCAACACCTATAAGCAAAGTGAACTTTTCATCTTTGAATTGCGCTTCATTAGGGATAGATTCGTTTTTTACTATAGATACCTTTGATGTGTACATATTGTACCTACGTTTAATTAGTATACTCGAATTCGTCTGTATAAGCAAATTAAATGGAAACGCTCGTAATCTTATAACAACAATAAAACGATTACTTAATAATTTATTTGAACTGATTTTAACATAAATCGCACAGTTTTTCAAGAAAATCATCGGCTTTAGCATACTCTGCATAGTCTGCGATCCGGCACCGTTTCCGCAAGCGAAGAAAAACACCTCTCCCTCCTCTGAGAGCTGATTTGCCATAACTGACATCATCGTGCTCTTTCCGCTTCCTGGTTCTCCCTGCATTATAAACAGTTCTGTACCATCGTTTCGTACGCAGTTGAGGCAGTGTTCAAGTTCCTCTTGCCTTAGCCGTTAGGGAATAATACGAACTCGTTTTTTATTTAGCCAAAAGCCCAAATCACTTTCAAAGTATGTATCAACTACGTCGATGTCCATTTTATCGCGCACAAGAGGCTCTCGAATATAGAAAAGGCACTTTTCAATTTGACTTTCATCTTTAAACGCGCCATATTCGATTTCTAATTCGGTGATGCTTTTGTTGACATCGACAAGCGGATATTTTTTCGCGCGCACCACATCTCTCAATAAGTCGACATCAGGCATCCAACCGTAGCGTTCTCCGAGCAAAATTATCATATACGGACGTGTGTCGTCAATCTCTTGCAAGCAGGTTTTGATTATTTTTGTGCCACTTTTCGTCTCGCTCTCTTCATCTGTTGTATTTATACCGAAGCGCAAGTCAACAAAGCGCACATTTTTCCCAAATTGCTTTGCAAAATCATCTATAACCGGGCGAACTTTTCTTTCGATGACATCACGCTCAAAGTGCGTGTCACGAAACGTGCTTGACACGAAAATTGACTTCATATTGTTTCGTTCAATTTTCAATATAATACTCCCCCTACAATTAATTTACCATTAAGATTTATTATACTTCAATTCATTACTGCTTTCAAACCAAATGATAAACTGATACCACTATCTTGACATGTTGTTGCGCTTACAGCATAAGAGAGAAAAGGGTAAATTAAAACAACTGCTAAAGAAGATAGTTGCAAATCTCCTTTGGCAGATAATATAGATGAAAACAGGAAGAGTGTTGTTACAAAAACATGAGTTCCTGTAACAACACTCTTCCTGGTGGAGATAATTGGGCTTTAAAACAGCCGCCTACCTCTTGAATGCCATTGGGGCGCTCTGGCAAGCTCTCGGTAAAATGCCCCTGAAAATATCAAAGCATTGTTACTTAAAAATTGCAAAACACATTATTATGTATTGAAATTATCATTTAAATCACGATAATTTTCTGTTAAATAATGTTCTGTATTATAATTTAAATTGCCTTTTTTAAATGCTTTTATTATATCGTCTATTTGCGTTTTATTTTTTGCGCCTACAATAGTACTATTAATGGCTTCAGGTATGATGGCAAACCTTAAAGCAAGACTCAATAGACTATCATCCCAATTATTATTTAACATTATTTCTTTTAAGTTTATGGCTTCTTTTATAATATACTCTTTATTTTCATTCCATCTATTTCTATGGTCATCTTTATCAAATTGATAACCTGCACTAAATTTCCCTGTTAAAAAACCACTTTCAAGAGATGTTCTCCCAATAATAGCCACATTATTTTCTTTTGCATAATTAAATATTTCTGCATTTTTTTGACGAAACACACTATATACAAGCTGGATGGCATCTACATCACCTGTATCTATATACTTTTTGCATAATTTCACAGTATCATCAGTAACATCCACACCTTTTATAGATGCACCAATTGCACGTATTTTACCCTGTCTTTTCAGCTCTTTTAAAACGCTGAGTGCCTTATTTATAACTTCATCTTCTTCGGGTGGGCTGTGAAGATAAAACAAATCAATATAATCACGCTTCAACTTTTTTAGCGATTGATTTAATGTTGTTTCTATTTGTGCAATATTATCTAAACTGCTTCCTGCAAAAGTTTTTGTTGCAATAATCACATTATTTGTAAGCTTATTTTCACTTAAAAAGTCGCCTATAATTTTTTCGCTTTGTGCATAGCCTTGTGCGGTGTCGATAAAATTTCCGCCTGCATTTAAGTAAGCCTTTAGTGTTCCACTCGCTTGCTCTTCTTCAACATTCCCATAGCTTGCGCCGCCAATAGCCCATGCCCCAAAGCCAAGCTTTGTTATTTCAAAAATATCTTTAACATTCGTTTTTTCCATATTCTTCACCTCTTCATTTATTTTAATCCTCCAAAGCAATCCCCGGCCCATATGGTGCAAGGCTAACCATTATATATGCACAAGTTGAGTTATCCTCTGTTTCTTTTGCAAACTTCCAAAGTTTTTTGCAATATTCTTTAACAATGGGCGCAAGGCTTTTGTCTTCTATTAAATTGTGCATTTCATTTGGGTCGTTTTCCACATCATAAAGCTCATCATAATCGAATAAATTCAGCACATATTTCCACTTTTTATCCCACACTGCACGTTGCATTCCGTAAATTTCATTGCCATTTGTCTGTGTAAATATATTTTTTCGCCATGTTTTTGGCTGTTCATCTTTTAAATACGGCACAAGAGATTGCCCCGTTGTTTTTTCAAGTTTTGGCGCATTTGCAAGCTCTAAAATTGTGGGTGCAAAATCTGCAAGGCTAACAAGTGCGTTTTGTGTGCTGTGCCTATTTATGTCTGCACCGCCTACCATAGCGCATATATTATATGCCTCTTTAAAGCACGGCAACCCTTTTGCCCAAAGCCCATGTGCACCTAAATAATCGCCGTGGTCTGTAAGATAAACAACATAAGTATTTTCAAGCTCGCCTGTTTCTTCAAGTGTGTTAATAAGCTTGCCAAAAAGGCTGTCCTCATAGCTTACAAAGGCAAGGTAACGGCGCATGCTTTCAATATGTTCTTCTCTTGTTAAATCAAAACGCTCTTTTGTGCGGCGGTATAAATTCGGTTTATCTTTTAAGTCGTCATCAAAACTTTCAGGTAATGTTAGCTCTATATCTTTATATAAATCTATAAATTCTTGTGGTGGGCAATAAGGGTCATGCGGGCCTATTGTACCCACATAATAAAAAAATGGTTTTGTATCGCTTTCTTTTTCGTTGTTTTGTTTTACACGTTTTTTTATGTCCTCGCAAGCAAGTTCAACTGTTGCTCTGTCGTTAAACGGGTTTTCGTCCACGCCAAATTGATGATAAACCGGGTAACCCTCACGATAAATTTGACCGAAATTTTCTTTTTGCTTATTCAAATTTATTTTTTCAGGATGGTTGTAAAGTTTTTCCCAATCATTACAATAACGTTTTCGCTCTCTTGGAAAACGCCCATAATTTGTAGTGCGCTCACA
>CAYJPD010000145.1:0-3519 GCA_964371975.1 uncultured Bacteroides sp. | reverse complement strand
GCAAACACAGCGTGCAATAGCGGTTATGGATTATGCGGTGCTTGTTATAAGCGCAAGCGAGGGCGTTCAAAGCCACACATTAACTTTGTGGAATTTTTTGCAAAAAAGCAAAGTTCCAACATTTGTGTTTTTTAATAAAGTAGATTTAATGAGCGAAAGCGCAGAAAAAATAATGCTTGAATTAAAAAATCAGTGCAGCGAAAATTGCATAGATTTTACAAATGTGAATATTAGCGAAGACATAAGTGGTGACATTGCCGAGCAGCTGGCTTTGTGCGATGAAAATTTAATGAACGACTTTTTGCATAGCGGTAAAGTAAGCAGGGAACATACAGCGCAAGCGATAAAAAATCGAAATATTTTCCCTTGTTACTTCGGCTCTGCGCTTAAATTTAACAAAATAGAACAGTTTTTAGGGGGTTTGCGCACTTTTGTAAATCCCCCTGTTTTTGATGCGGATTTTGGCGCGTATGTTTATAAAATTAACAATGACGAAAACGGTGTGCGCTTAACCCATTTGAAAATTACAGGTGGAAGTTTACAGGTTAAACAGCAGCTTTCACATGAGGAAAATGCGCAAAAAATTAATGAATTGCGGTTATATTCAGGTGCAAAATACGAAAGTATAAAATGCGCAAGTGCAGGCATGATTTGCGCGGCAACAGGGCTTACCCACACAAAAATCGGGCAAAGTTTCGGAAGTTGCACGCATATAAATGCTAATTCGGTAGAGCCTGTTTTTGCGTATAAAGCTGTATTTTCAAGTGAAATACCAATTGCAAAGGCTTTTGAGTGCCTTAAAGAATTAGAGCAAGAAGAACCTGCGTTAAATGTTATGCACAGTGAACAAACAGGTGAAATTACTATAAGAGTTATGGGTGAAGTTGGGCTTGAAGTTTTGCAAAGCAAGCTTAAACAACGCTATAATATGCATGTTGAATTCGAGAGCGGTAAAATAATTTATAAAGAGACAATAACAAAGCCTGTTTTTGGTGTTGGACATTTCGAGCCGCTGCGCCACTATGCGGAAGTTTATTTAAAATTAGAGCCACTAAAGCAAGGTAGCGGCTTAGTTTTTGAAGCGGGCGAGCTAAAAAGCGCGCAAGATATGCGCTACATGCAGTTAATTTTAACGCATTTGCGCGAAAAAGAGCATATAGGCGCTTTGGTGGGCGCAGGAATAACAGATATAAAAATAACTGTTGTAGATTTAATTGCACACTTAAAGCACACCCAGGGCGGGGATTTCAGGCAAGCAACCTACAGGGCCGTGCGGCAAGCGTTAAGAACAGCGCAAAGCGAAAATAAAGCAGTATTGTTAGAGCCATATTATGCCTATAAATTGCAAATTCCCACACAGCATACAGGTAGAGCGATGACAGATTTGCAGCGCATGAATGCAAGCATAAGCACGCCTTTGAATGTAAACGACACAACTATTTTAACAGGCATTGTGCCTGTAAGCGGTGCACGCGAATATTTTGCAAATGTAGCTGCTTACACAAAAGGCCTTGGTAAATTTACTTGCGCTTTCCACGGCTATGCACAGTGCAAAAACGCACAAGATATTATACAAAGCATAGCATACGATGCACACGCAGACTTAAGCAACACAGCCGACAGTGTTTTTTGCACACATGGCGCAGGCTATACAGTTCCTTGGCAAGAGGCACAAAACTATATGCATATAGAGCGCAAAAGGCAAAATGCGCATATAGATTATGAGAATATAAAAGTTGTGAAGCAAAGCGGCAAACCTGCAAGCGATAAAGAGCTTTTGCAAATTTACGAAAAAACTTACGGGCCTGTTAAGAGAAAGCTTGCTTTTGAGCCAAAAGCACAAAAAAATAATGGCGAAGAGAAAACAAGTAAGAAAGTGTATGTTAAAAATATAAGCGAAGAGCAGTATTTACTTGTAGACGGGTATAATATTATTTTTGCGTGGGATGTAACAAAAAAAATGGCGCAAGATAGCTTGGAAAGTGCCAGAAAATATTTAATAGATAGGCTTTGTAATTATAAAGGGCTAAGCAAAGCTGAAATTATAGTGGTTTTTGATGCATACAAAGTAAAAAATGGCGTTGAAACGAGCGAAAAAGTAAATAATATAAACGTTGTTTATACAAAAGAAGCAGAGACAGCTGATATGTATATTGAAAAAATCACGAAAAAAATAGCAAAAACAAGCATGGTGAGGGTTGCGAGTAGTGACGCTTTAGAGCAAATGATAATATTAGGGCACGGTGCGCTCAGGATGAGCGCGCAAATGCTATTAAACGACATAGAAAATACAGAGAAAATGATTAGTGAATTTACTATAAAGTCATAGTGGTTTTGTGCAATATGCACAAAAATGATAAAAATGTAATTTTGATATTGCTGTTTGCTCTGTTTTATAGTACAATTTATTTAACAAATTAATGATGTTATTGTGTTAAATTTTTAGCAAACATATTTGCGAAAAAACTTACAAATTAGCATATTGGTTTTAAAAATGCGGTTGTACGCTAAATTTTTGCAAATTTCATAAAATTGTGAAAAGTACATAAATTTTGTGCAATATGCTATGGAGTGATGATATGCAAACTTTGCTTGTTATAGAAGAGGAAGAGAGAGTTGTAAACGAAATTACAACGCTTGCAAAAAGTGAGTTTTTACAAATTGAAAATGTTATTAGCACAAAAGATGGGTTGCAAGCTATTAAGTATTTAACAAGCCGACGGGTAGATTTTATTATAGCGGATATTAATATTAAAAAGTTTGACGGTATAGCTTTTACTAAAAGGGCAAAACAGCTTTGTCCGGATGTTAAAATTGTTTTAGTAGCGGGCTTTGAATATTTAGATTATGCTGTTTCAGCACTTGAAGTGGGTGCAGACGAATATGTACTTAAGCCTTTGAGCCGCACAGATATAATTGATGTGTTGCAAAAAGTTAAAGATTTGCAAAAAGGCGAGCAAAGCAATATACAATTATCGTCTTATAGTGCACAGCCGCGTAAAGAGGCGCGCGAAACATTAGAGGCAGATAAAACAAGCATAGCGAATTACTTGCACGACCATATAGCAGACCCTAATTTAAGCCTTTCAACAATGGCAAAGCTTTTTGGTTTTAGCGATGGGTATTTCGGCCAATTGTTTAAAAAGTTATTTAGAACAACATTCCGCACTTACATTTTAAATTTGCGCTTAGAGCGCAGCAAAATGCTTTTGCTTTCCACACGCTGGAAAAACTATGAAATAGCCGCAGCAATAGGAATACAAGACCCAAACTATTTCAGCACTTGTTTTAAACGCAAATATGATATGACAACCACTGAATTCAGGGAAAAACAAAGCGCAAGTAGTAGCCATAGCAATGTTGTGGGATAATAGAAATAAAAAATCTGATTGCATGTAAGTGCAATCAGATTTTTAATATATAAAGTCATAGCGTTAAGTGCTGTGAATAACATTTAGTTTAGCTTTCAGTAATTTCATTTGTTTTAATAATCTGTCATATTCAGAAAAAATTTCAGCA
>CAYJPD010000144.1:1890-3670 GCA_964371975.1 uncultured Bacteroides sp. | reverse complement strand
CCCTCGGCACGCGGTTTTGGAGACCGCTGCTCTACCAACTGAGCTATACCCCTATAAATTATAAATTTACTGCGCTATAATATAATAACTAAAATTATCATAATTGTCAATAGATTTATTGATGCTAATAAAAATAAATATATATTTTATTTAAAAATTCGTTTGCAAAACATATTAACAAAGCTGTTTTTTTGTGTAATTATAGAAAATTATGTCGATATTGTGTTATAATTATAGCATTAAGAAGCAAATTTGTCAAAAAATACAGAAAAAATTGTTTTTTAAATTTGCACAAGAATTATAATATACTCATTAAACAATCACACTTAAACCAGCTCTATCATTCTGTAAGGCTATTATACTTGACAAAACAAAATATAAAGGAGAATATATGAAAAATAACAAAATACATATTTATTGTGGTGACGGAAAAGGTAAAACAAGCGCATGTATCGGCCTTGCAGTAAGAGCTGCAGGTGCAGGTTTTAATGTAGTTTTTGTGCAGTTTTTGAAAGGGAAAACATCATCTGAACTTAATATATTACAAAATATTAGTAATATAAAAATTATAAACACCGATTTATCGAATAAGTTTACATTTCAGATGACCGCCGAAGAATTAGAAACTGCTAAAAATAAGCAAAATGAATTATTATCCAAGGCAATTGAAGAATGTAAATTAAATAGCGATAAAAACTATTTACTTATATTAGACGAGGTATTTGGAGCGTTAAGCACAAACACACTAAGCAAAGAACTTGTTATGCAAGCTATAAATAATTTGCAAGCTGAAATTGTATTAACCGGAAGAAATCCATCTTTAGAATTTATAGATGCAGCAAATTATGTTAGCGAAATAAAAAAAGTTAAACATCCATTCGACGAAGGATTACAGGCAAGAAAAGGTATTGAATTTTAATAGTATTAAATTTATATTATAATTTAGAATTTAATTACTCAACGGAAAATTTTTTAGTAATTAAATAATATAAAAATAATTTAATTTACTTTTATAAGTATAAATAAATATATTGACAATTAAGTAGTATTATTTAACAAACTTATAATTAAGTTAATTTTGGATGGCTACATATCTGCATTAATCAAACTTTTAATATTATAACAAAATTAATAAATCCGCTCCCCTCTATTTCGCTAAATTTATATTTAGCGAAATTATCTATATTGCTTTATACATTCTTCCCTCAAAAAATTAAATATCATAAATTACCTTACTATTATAATATACGTTTTTTCGAATACAATTTCCTTTAAATTTGTTTTTGTTTATCAGCTAAAAACATATGCGATACCTCATGCCGCATAAAAAACCATCTTTGAAATACTGCAAAGATGGTTTTTGGTTTAAATATTATAATTTAAATGTTTTTGGAGGGTTTTTAGAAAAGTCTGCTATTATTGCATTCGCCTCTCCCGCATAAAAAACTTCAAAATCAGGGTTATCAGCTGTATTATAAATACCTTTCACTATAGGAATATTCATAAAATTTTCTTTTACTTGCATATTGTTTTCAAAAACAGCTTTACCATTTAATCGTAGCCACTCAAATTTTGCGTTTGAAATACATATCTCAAAATATGGATTTTCATTTAAATGCCTATACACCTCTTTTTTGTTGCCGGTGCAAAACCATAATTTACCCTCATACTCAAAACCGAACATAAATGGGCGGCATGTCGCTTTATTGTCACTGCTTACTGTTGCCAAATATTGTACGGGGTTTTCTTTTAAAAAATTTACTATTTCATTCATATATTA
>CAYJPD010000144.1:0-1790 GCA_964371975.1 uncultured Bacteroides sp. | reverse complement strand
AAAGTAGGCACAATATTATACCATACTAACCTTTTTGATACTATTGGAGGAATTATGCAATTTATATCTAACTGCCCTGTTGAAATAGTAATAAATTTTATAGGAAACAAATGGAAAATTTTTATTTTAAGGGATTTATTTACCGGAACAAAACGCTTTGGTGAACTAAAAAAATCTTTAAATGGTATATCACAGAAAGTTTTAACTGATAATTTAAGGCAAATGGAAAATGACGGTATAATTAACCGAAAAGTATATGCCCAGGTACCACCTAAAGTTGAATACTCTTTAACTGAAATGGGTATGAGTTTAAAACCCATATTAGATTCTTTAAAAACGTGGGGAGAAACTTATAAAAATAATAATAAACAATTATAATTTAATATTCAAGTTCTCTAATACTGGCATTAATACTTTTAAGGATATTGACGTTATTGCGCCCATAATAACGCCAGATATTATTAACACCGGCGCGTAAAACAAACTATAACTTGTGCTTAATAATAATCTAATTAATAATAATTGCCCTAAATTATGCGCAATTGCACCACAAATTGAAAAAATATAATATTGTTTTTTCACAGCTAAATTAAAAAGCAGTAAAAGAACAATTATTGAAGTAATACCGCCGGTTAAGCTAAGTGCTCCGGCAATTAAACCCCTTGTTAAAAAAGCAAATACAGCCTTTAAAAACACTAATAATAAAGCTTTCGATTTTCCCATAAAAAGTAATGCATACATAACAACAATATTTGAAAGCCCTATTTTCACTCCCGGCGGTAAAGCTATAAAAGAACTTATAACGCTTTCAAATATTGATAAAGCAATGGCTAGCGCAAATAGCATACCCATAAATGCAATATATTTTGTTTTGTCTTTCATCCATTAATACCTATTATTTCCCTTAATATTGAACATAAAACGTGTAAAGTTATATAACTTTACACGTTTTATGTTATGCATTTCATAAATAATAAATTATAAAGTAACTAACATGGCAATATTTAATTATTCTTTTGTATAAAGTGAATTATACAATTTACTTGGTACTATAAAATTTGTAGCACTTTTAATAATTTCCGCTTGCATTTTACTGCTTTGCACACATTCTCCGTCTAAGTTCATTTTTATTTCTTTACCATCAAGTGGCGTTATACATATTTTTTGAGCGGTTTTGTAAGTGAAAAAGTCTTTTAAACTATCAATTACTTCGCCATTCTCTGTTAAGTGCTCCCCTTTTTTATATTTTGAAATTACTGATGCTATTTTTACACGGCTAATTTTCTTAACAATATTAATTTCTAAAATTCCATCTTGCACATTTGATAACGGTGATGCCATTACGCCTCCACCATAAGCCTTACCATTACAAACAGCTATCAATAAAAATTCGCCTTCCAATATTTCATCATCTAATTCTATTTTATAACTTCGGCCTAGTTTATTTAAAACCTGTTGTATTATAGACATGTGGTAAGCTGTTTTTCCGTTTACTAAAGGTATTCTTCTATAATTTTTCACACCGAAAGCAACTTCCGCATCAAGGCCAACTGATGTAATAGAGGCAGATATATTATCATTAACATTAATTAAATCAATATCCACTGCTGTACCGTCTATGTTATCTTCAATATCCAAAAAGCATTGTGTGTCACCAAAACTGCGCACAAAATCATTGCCTGTACCACACGGAATACAGCCTATTTGAACATTGTTAAACTTATAAGCGCCTTTTATTATTTCATTTAGCGTTCCGTCACCGCCACATGAATATAGCCTTATGTTTTCCC
>CAYJPD010000143.1:0-3708 GCA_964371975.1 uncultured Bacteroides sp. | reverse complement strand
TCGCCCATAACGCCTACGCTTCGCATATTTGTTAATGCGGCAAAATATTGCCCTAAGTTTTCATTCTCGTTTGCCTGTTCAATTTCTTTTGTGTAAATGGCGTCTGCTTCTTGTACAATGTTAATTTTCTGCGCTGTAACCTCGCCTATTATTCTAATAGCAAGCCCCGGGCCCGGGAACGGCTGGCGATACACAAGGTGCTTTGGTATTAAAAGTTCTTCGCCCGCTTTTCTAACTTCGTCTTTAAACAAATCGCGCAGGGGCTCAATAATTTCCTTGAAATTAACATGGTCGGGCAAGCCGCCAACATTATGGTGGCTTTTTATAACAGCGCTCTCGCCGCCTTGGCCGCTCTCAACAACGTCGGGGTAAATAGTGCCCTGTACCAAAAAATCAACTTCGCCAATTTTTTTAGCTTCGTCTTCAAAAACCCTAATAAACTCTTCGCCTATTATTTTGCGCTTTTCCTCAGGCTCGCTAACGCCTTTAAGCCTTGATAAAAAGCGCTCTCTTGCATTTACCTTTATAAAATTAAGCTGATACGGCCCATTTTCGCCGAATATATTCTCAACTTCTTCTGCCTCATCTTTGCGCAGCAGGCCGTGGTCTACAAAAACGCAAGTAAGCTGTTTTCCAACGGCTTTACTTAGCATTACCGCCGCAACGCTGCTATCAACGCCGCCCGATAGCGCACAAAGAACTTTGCCCGTGCCTATTTTTTCTTTTAACTGCTCAATGCTTTGGGCAACGAAAGAGTCCATTTGCCAAGTGCCCTCGCAATTGCATATATTGTAAACAAAGTTTTTAAGCATTAAAGTGCCGTTTTCAGTGTGCAAAACCTCAGGGTGAAATTGAACGGCATATAAATTTTGCTCTTTGTTTTGCGCCGCCGCACATGGGCAATTATCTGTGTGCGCTGTAATTTCAAAGCCGCTTGGCACTTTTTCAATATAATCGTTGTGGCTCATCCAGCATATATTTACATTTGGCACATCCTCAAAAAGAGGAGAGTCGTCGTTTATGTAAACCGAAGTTTTACCATATTCTTTTTCAGGCGCGCCTGTAACGCTGCCGCCTAAAAGGTGCGCCATAAGCTGTGCGCCATAGCATATGCCCAAAACAGGTATGCCAAGGTTAAATATTTGCTTATCTATTACAGCGGCGTCTTTCGTATAAACACTGCTGGGGCCGCCCGTTAAAATTATGCCCTTTGGCCTTTTTTCTTCTATGGTTTTCATAGCGTGTTTATAGCCCACAATTTCACTGTAAACATTGTTTTCACGCACTCTGCGGGCTATTAACTGGTTATACTGGCCGCCGAAATCAACAACTAAAATATATTCATTCATTTTGTTATATCTCCATGTTTTTTATTGCAAAGCGATAAAATTATAAAGGCTGTCTTTACAATATTGTTTTGTGATAATTAGTATATCACAGCAAAAACACATATTGCAACATATAAAGAAAAAGTTTATAATAATATTATTATAAGCTACGAAAGCGAAACGGAGAAAGTTATGAATGTATTGATTGTAGGTGCCAGCAGAGTTGGAACAAGGCTTATGCAAGCGCTTGAACACTTAGGGCACGATATAAGCGTTGTTGAGCAAGATGCCAATTTGCTTGAGAGTGTTGGGCAAATGAACCCACCGTTTGCGGGCAATATTATAAAAGGCGTGCCTATAGATGCCGAGGTTTTGCGCAGTGCCGGGGCTGAAATTTGCGATGCTCTTGCAGCGGTTACGCAAGACGATAATATCAATATAATGGTTGGGCAAATGGCAGAGGAAATTTTTGGCCTTAAAAATGTTATAGTGCGTATTGCAGACCCCGAGCTTAAAAAAATCTACAGTGAACGTTTTGGAATTCATACTGTATGCGGAACAAATTTAACAGCGCAAGCAATTCTTGCAGGCCTTTTGCAAAATGTGGAGAATGCCGATGACGAGGTATCTTTGCGCATTACAATTGCCTCAAGCACAGTGGAGTTTACAAAAGTGTTAGCTAAAGAGGAACAATATGGCTTGCCGCTTTTACAGGCAAGCAAACCAATTCAAGATATGATGGTTTTTGGAATTTTGCGCGCTAACGGCTCTTTTGAGCTTTATACGCAAGAGAGCAATATTAGTGTGCGCGCCGGTGATTACATTGTTTACTCGCAACTGGCAGATTAGCTGCTTGCAGTTTATGTAGGCACTGTAAAGCGCACTTTTTAAGCAAATAATATTTAAGGAGTTTTAGCTATGAAAATATGCATAGTTGGGGGCGGCAAAATTGGCTATTATCTTGCAAAAACCATGCTTGAGCACGAGCACGAACCCATGATTATAGAGGACGACCACGAAACGTGTGCACATATTGCAGACTCGCTCGACATACAAGTTATAGACGGGGACGGCTCGCGCCCGAATGTTTTAGCCCTAGCGCTAAATTCGAAAGAGCCGTTCGATTCGTTCGTTGCCGTTACAGGTAACGATGAAACAAATTTAGTTGCATGCCAAATAGCAAAAAAAGTATATAAAATTAAGCGCACTGTGGCAAGGGTAAATAACCCCAAAAACACAGCGGTGTTAAAAATGTTGGGCGTGGATATTGTGGTGTCAAGTACAGATAATATAGCAAGAACCATTGAAAGGGAAGTTGAAGCGGCAGCTATGCAACATCTTTTAAGCTTAGATGCAGGAACAACATCTTTAAGCCGAATTGAAATACCGAGCAATTTCCCGTATAACGGCAGCACAATTGCGCAGCTGCCAATACCGAGCGAGGTTGTTATTATTAGCGTAACGCGCCAGGGCGAGTTTGAAATACCAAGAGGTAATACGAAAATTTTGGTTGGCGATAAAGTTACGGTTTTAGCAAAAAACGAGGCGTTTTCAGAATTGACAAAAATGTGGGAATTAGCGGATTCTGACTAATTTTTTTCACAGAAAATTTATTTAGCGTGGCGGTTGTGGTTTCTTTTTGCAAATAATAAAAGTAAAAAATGGCGGCAGTATAAAATATGAGCAAAAAGCACATGAAAGGGGGCCTTTATTGTACGCGAAAATTAAATTTAAAAATGCAGTGATAATTTGCGCGTGGCTTTGTTTATTGGGCTTAGCTTGCGCTGTAATTATAAGCGTGTTATCTTTTGTGGCAAGTGTAATTTTCTTCGCCGTTTGGTTTTTAATTTTCGGCGTTTTTGCAAGCATTTATCTTTGCACATTTAAAATGCACATTGCAAGCGAGCACATATCATTAAGGCATGGCATTCTCTTTAGGTTTGTGCATAGGGTGCCGCTTCGTTTTGTTTCTTCTTGCCGTGTTTTTTCAAGCCCTATGCAAAGGCGCACAAAAAGCTGTATAATTATTTTGCTATACGCAGGCGGTTTTTTTATTTTTCCCGGCGCAGATGAATATTTTGCAAATGAGCTTTTGCAAAAAACGGTTAAAAACAGTAAACTATAAAAGCAAAGGGTGGTGGAAATTATATTTTTCAGCAATAAAATTGATGAAAACAAAAGCCGTTTTCATATAATTTTCACGCTTAAATATTTTAAATATGTGCTTATATTCAGTGTGGTTTCGTTTTTGCAAGCTTTAATTCGCTTTACGGCAGCTTCGTTTTTTATAGCGTTTTTTACAAGTGCGTTTTTGTTTTCAGCTTGTTTTGTGGCGGCTTTTGTAATGTGGTATTTTACAAGCTTCAGCATAGAAAAAGGC
>CAYJPD010000142.1:0-3715 GCA_964371975.1 uncultured Bacteroides sp. | reverse complement strand
ATAACATTATTGCGCACCGTTGAAAAAAGATGTGCGGCCTCTTGCGCCATTATCATTGACGCACCTTGCCCTACACATAAAATAGTACCTGCGTTTTCTATTAAATCAACGGCTTTACTTAATGTATCTGCTTTTATTAGCGACATAGATTCTGTTATTGTTTCTATGTGGCTGTTTTTCACTTCGCTTATTAAATTTGATATATCATTTTTTTCTTTTTTCTCACTGCCCGCTTTTGATACTTGCCTAACTGAAGAAAGTGAAGCTAAACCCAATTTAAAACCATTAAAACCGTCACACCCTATCTTGCGGCAAAACCTTGTAATAGTGGAATCGGCAACACCACACGCATCTGACAGCTCATTTATAGACATAAACTGCACATCGCTTTTATTGTCAATTATATAATCCGCAACATTCTTTTCAGATTTGGTTAAGTGGTAGTATTTTAGTGTAATTTGGCTAATAACGTCTTGGCTTGGCATAACTTCTCCTATTAAATTAGTTTATTTGCTTCGTTTATTAAATTAACAGCAGTTTGCGCAGCTTTTTTTCCATTTTCATCAAGTTTTGCCATTGGTTCTCTAACATCTCCAATATTAACATTATTATTTATGCGCAAAACTTCTTTAATAACAGAGTACATGCTTGAAGTGCTGCCTGCCAGTACATTAATAATTTTTAAAAGCTCTTCTTGTAATTGTAACGCTAATTTCAAATTTCCGCAACAAAAATTATTATAAAGTGCTACATAAAGGTTTGGCATTGCACCAAATGTGCCGCCTATTCCGCCTACACTTCCCATTGCAAGGCCGCTTAGCAGTTGCTCGTCCGGGCCGTTAAACACCAAAACATCGTGCGAGCGCCATGTGGAAATATCCATTGTTGGCATAGAAGAATTTTTTACGCCTACAACATTTTTGTTTTTCTTCATTTCATTTAACAATGTGCCTGTTAAAGCTATCCCTGCAAGCTGTGGTATATTATATATGAAAAAATCTGTGTTAGGTGCAGCTTCGCTTATATCATTCCAGTATTTTGCAACCGCATGCTCAGGCAAACGAAAATAAATAGGCGGTATTGCCGCAATGGCGTCTACTTTTAAGCTTTGGGCATGTGCTGCAAGCTCTCTGCTATCACTCGTGTTGTTGCATGCAACATGTGCTATTATTTTTATGTCGCTTCCTGCCTTTTCTTCCATTACCGCTTGCAGAACTTGCTTTCTTTCGTCTACACTTTGATATATACACTCGCCTGAAGAACCACACGCATAAATGCCGTTTACTTTATTATCTATTAAAAACCTAACTAATTGTTTTGTGCGCTGTGTGCTAATTTTGCCATTGTCATCATAGCAAGCATAAAGTGCAGGATATATCCCTTTATAATCTAACATACTTAACCCCCAACGTAAATTCATGTTTTTATTTTGTAATTGAAAAACCCAATAATCTTTTACCCTTTAACAGCGCCCATTGTTATGCCTTTAGTGAAATATTTTTGGAATGTGATAAACACTGCAATTATTGGAATAGCTGCAAGTGCCGCACCTGCCATTATCATTCCAAAGTCAGTTGCACTTTCTGCTTGCAGTTTTGCAATGCCTAAAGAAATGGTTAACTTTTCTCTTGAATTAAGCATAATCAACTGCATGAAATAATCATTCCAAGAAGATATGAATGTAAATATTGCAAGTGCACCAACGCCCGGTTTTATCATTGGGAAAACTATTCTAACAAATGTTAATGCTTCGCCTGCGCCGTCAATTCTTGCGGCTTCAAGCATCTCTGTTGGTATACCTTCTGAAAATTGTTTCATCAAAAACACACCAAATGGCCAACCAACTATCGGAAGCATTACCGAAGCAAGTGTATCGTGTATACCCATAACATTCATTTGCTTTAGTAAAGGTATTAAAATAACTTGTTTTGGCAACGCCATTGCAGCGACCATTAAGCCGAAAATTACTGTTTTACCTACAAAACGTTTTTTTGCAATTGCATAGCCGCCCATGGAAGCTACAAGGCACGTTAAAAGCATTGCACCAACTGATATTACAACCGTATTCAAAAGCCAGCGAAATGCCGGTTCTTCAAAAAGGCGAATGTAATTTTCAAACGTGGGCTCATGCGGATACCATTGTACATCGCGCGAGTTTATGGCTTTAGCATCTTTAAGCGAGCCTGTTAATATCCAATAAAGCGGAAAAGTAAATAGCAACGCTAAAACAGCCATAGATATTGCACAAAAACTTCTATAAACTATATTACCATTATTTTTCATTTTTTTCCACCTTTCTCGCCTGATGCAAGTTTAAATTGCAAAGCAGATATTAAAGCTATTATTGCAGCTAAAATAATGCCCATTGCATTTCCATAGCCAAAGTCGTCTACCCTAAACACGTTATAGTAAATATAGTACATAATTGTTTGTGTAGCGTTATTTGGCCCACCTGAAGTTAGCAATTGTATTAATGCAAAACATTGGAAACTGTTTATAGTTGTTATAACAATTATATACAAAGTTGTTGGCATTATGTTTTGCCATTTAATTTTCCAAAAAACTTGCATTTCTGTTGCGCCGTCTACTTGTGCAGCCTCTATTAAAGAAGCATCTACATTTCCAAGTGCTGATATATACAAAACTATCGGTTGGCCTATTGATGTTGTGAATAATATTAAAATTATGCACCATAAAGCGAAGCGCTCATCACCAAGCCAACTTATATTTTTATCTATAACGCCAATAGAGGTTAATACATTATTAAAAAGCCCTGTATACTGGTTGAACATCCATTTCCAAACAACCGTAACGGCAACCGTGCCTGTAACAACGGGCAAATAAAAAATTATTCTATAAAAAGACAATGCTTTGTTGTTCATTTTATATATCGCTGTGCTAACCCACAGCGAAAATATCATTACTGCAGGTACACTTACAAGCACAATTACAGCTGTATTAATTAAAGCTCTGATAAAAACAGGGTCGTTAAATGCTTTTATATAATTATAAAAGCCTGCAAATTCAAACTCTGCCGCAGAATAGTGAAAAAAACTATTAAACAGTGCTGAAGCCATTGGAACAACAACAAATATAACAAAGAAAGCAAGACACGGAAGTAAAAACAAATATGCCGAAATTGCCTCTTTTCGCGCTATGACCTTGCTTGTCTTTAAAGCTAAAGAGCTTTGATTGCTTATGCTCATAATAAACCTCTTTTATTGATTAATGAAAATTTTAAAATCTACATTTATTTCTAATTTTTTATGAAAAACAAGGGTAATGCCTACATCAGCCAGAAACACATAGCGTTTACCGCCTTTGGCCCGATGTAGGCACCGACCCCTACATTAATATATTAATTTTTGCTTTAGCCTGCCATTGCAGTTTCAACTTTTGTCATATAATTGTCTGCCGCTGTTTGTGGGTCTGTGCCTGCAAACATTTCTTGTAGTAATTCCCACCATGCTGTGCGTTGCTCCGGCCATACAGGTGCTACTTGGTAGTATGGGCCAAGGTTTGGAACGAAAGATGCGTAAACTGCCATTGACTCTTCATTTTCAGCACCCGCATAAACATTACCGTAAGATGCGCGAACCGGGAAGAAGCCTGTAGCTGCTACACTCTTAGGGCCTTGAGTTTCGTCGTCTGCTATAAATTGAATGAACTTTTTAGAAGCTTCAATTTTAGCTGCATCGCCGTTATCGAAAATGCC
>CAYJPD010000141.1:0-3721 GCA_964371975.1 uncultured Bacteroides sp. | reverse complement strand
AAATTTGCAGGCGCAGATGTTCTTGCAACCGCATATACTTTATCGCAGGGCATAAAGAAAGTGGGCAATCCCGATATTATTATTTGCGGTAAAATGACAACAGATGGCGACACAGCGCAAGTTGGCCCACAAATAGCAGAATATTTGGGCATTCCGCATATAACGAATGTTTGTGAAATTGTTGATGTAAATGAGCGTAGCTTAGTAGTTAAAGTTGATACACAAGCTACAACCGAAACGCTTTCTGTGCTTTTGCCATGCCTTATTACAGTTGAAAAGGATATTTTCCAGCCGCGCTTGCCGTCTTTTAAGCTAAAACTTGAAACAGAAAACCGTGAAATAAAACAAATTACACTAACCGATTTAGACGATGTAGATGAAACTCATTACGGCTTAAACGGCTCGCCCACTAAAGTTAAGCGAATATTTCCACCGGCGGAAAACGACACCTATGAAATTTGGGATGAAGACGGCAAAGAAATAGCCGATAAACTGTACAACAAACTTTGCGAGTTGAAATTTTTGTAATTTCATAATGCGTAATTTTAAAAAATTTGCGCAATAACTGATAGGAGCTTTACTATGGCGAGAATTGACATTAACCAGCAAAACGTGCATAGCGTTAAAGAAATTATTGAACTTTGCCCTTTTAATGCAATTGAATATATAAATAATGAAATCAGCATAAATGCAGGCTGTAAAATGTGCAAAATATGCACAAAAAAAGAGCCCGATATTTTTACTTTTGTTGAGGGTACACAAGAACTTATAAATAAAAACGAGTATGAAAACATTGCCGTTTTTATACAGGGCAATGATAATAATATACACGCTGTGTCGTTTGAACTGCTTGGCAAGGCAAACGAAATGGCTAATAAAATAGGCCATAAAGTGCACGCTGTGCTTATTGGGTGCGCTGTAACAAATGCAGCGCAAGAAGTGCTTAAATATGGCGCTGATAAGGTGTTTGTTTACGATGATGATCAACTTGAGCACTTTAAAATAGAACCTTACACTGCAGCTTTCGAGCATTATATAAACAATAACAAACCCTCTGTAGTTTTAATAGGCGGCACTGTATTAGGGCGCTCTTTAGCGCCTCGAATTGCTGCGCGCTTCAAAACAGGCCTAACGGCAGACTGCACTGTTCTCGATATACAACAAAACACAGATTTAGACCAAATTCGCCCTGCTTTCGGCGGAAATATTATGGCGCATATTATAACGCCAAACACAAGGCCGCAATTTGCAACAGTTCGCTATAAAATATTCGACACGCCTCAAAAATCAGAAAACAGAGCAGGTGAAATTGTTATTTGTGATACGAGTAATATAGATTTTACTTCAAAAATTACAGTGCATAGCAAAACAAAAAAACAGATAAGCGAGAGTATTGAAGATGCCGAAGTGCTTTTAGTGGCAGGTGCAGGCGTTAAAGACGCAGTCGGCCTTGAAATGGTAAATGAGCTTGCACGTTTGCTTGGCGGTAAAGTTGCTTGCACCAGGCACTTAATCGAAAAAGGCGTTATGGACGCAAGGTTGCAAATTGGTTTAAGTGGCAGAACCGTGCGCCCTAAATTGATTATAACTTGCGGTGTTTCAGGTGCTATTCAATTTGTTGCGGGTATGAGTTCAAGCGAAAATATAATTGCTATTAACAGCGATGAAAACGCTTCCATTTTCAAAATAGCACATTTTGCACTTGTTGGCGATTTGTATGAAATACTGCCAAGGCTTATTGAAAACATTAATAGCGGCGATAAAACCATTGTTAGTTAGCATGTTTAAAAACTGCTAAAACAAATATTTGTTTTTTATAAAAAGCCGTTTTTCGGTAAAATTAAATAAAAGGAACTGTGCTGCACATGAATGAACAATTACAAAATTACAAAAAAATGAGTGCTGATGATATCGAGTATTTCTCATCTGTAATTCCAAAAGAGCGCTTATTTATTGGCGATAATATCCACGAGGACTATTCAAAAGACGAGCTTTCGGGCGCAAAAGTTTTCCCCGAGGTTGTTGCGGAAGTGATAAGCACAAGTGAAGTGGTATGTTTGCTAAAATACTGCTATGAGCACAATATACCGGTAACGCCACGCGGGCAAGGCACCGGCCTTGTTGGCGCAAGCGTTGCGCTTTTTGGCGGCCTTATGATTTCAAGCGTTAAAATGAATAATATTTTAGAGCTTGATGAGGATAATTTAACGCTTACGGTTGAACCGGGTGTATTGCTTATGGAAATTTCAAAATATGTTGAAGACCGCGACTTTTTTTACCCACCTGACCCGGGTGAAAAATCTGCGACAATTGGCGGAAATATATCCACTAATGCAGGCGGTATGAGGGCTATAAAATACGGTGTAACAAGAGATTATGTGCGTGCACTTGAAGTTGTTCTTATGAACGGTGAAGTGCTTGAAATTGGCTCGAAAGTGGTTAAAAATTCATCGGGTTACTCTTTAAAAGATTTAATTGTTGGCTCAGAGGGAACACTTTGTTTTATAACAAAAGCTACGCTGAAACTTTTGCCCTTGCCCAAAGTGAAAGTTAGCCTTCTTGTTCCTTACAGCAGCTTAGAACAGGCTATAGAGTGTGTGCCTAAAATTATTCGCTCTAAATTTATACCTACTGCTATGGAATATATGGAAAGGCGCGTTATTAAAAACGCAGAGGATTTTTTAGGCAAAAAGTTCCCCGATTCATCCTCCGACGCTTACTTAATTCTAACGTTTGACGGTAACTCAAAGCAAGATGTTGAGCGCATGTACAGTGAAGTTGCGCATGTGTGCTTACAAGAGGGCGCACTTGATGTTCTTATATCGGATACACAAGAGAGAGAGGACTCTATATGGTCTGCACGAGGGGCGTTTTTAGAGGCGATAAAAGCGAGCACTACGGAAATGGACGAGTGCGACGTTGTTGTGCCGCGCGATAAAGTTGCGCAATTTGTTAAGTACACTAAAACCGTTGAGAGCGAGGCCGGCATAAGGATAGCGTCTTTTGGGCACGCAGGTGATGGGAACTTGCACATTTATGTTTTAAAAGACGATTTTACAAATGAAGAGTACAAGCAAAAGCTTGATATGGCTTTTGCTATGTTATACAAAAAAGCGCAAGAGCTTAATGGGCTTGTATCGGGCGAGCACGGTATAGGCTATGCCAAATTACCTTACTTAAAACAGCAACACGGCGATATATATATGGCTTTACTTAAAAACCTAAAGCTTGCCTTTGATGAAAAAAGTTTGCTTAACCCCGGCAAAGTTTGTTAAATTATAAAGTTGCCCTTATACCTTGCTTTGCTATATTTTAACAGTTTTATTTCGCCTGTTCTTAAAAATAATTTTTAAAGCAACTGTTATCACGGTGTATTATGCCCTGTGCCTACCAAAGCGCGAAACATTAAAAAATTAGGAAGTATTGTTTTATGAAACGGCAAAAATATTCATCGCAAACTAAAAAGCACACTTAAAAGCTTGCAGGTAAATTTTGAATAATTATTGAAAAGGGGTGGCACTATAGTGAAAAAATCTACACAAAAAACTATGTTAGAAGTTGTAGTTTTTACAGCTTTTTTATCTTTTGCCACTTTGCTCGGCAGTTTACATATTCATTTACCTATTTTCAGCCCTTTTACTCGCTCGCTAAGTTTTTTCTTATCTATTTGCATTTACATAGGCTTATTTTCATATTGGATGCTAAGCATTTATAAGCGAAT
>CAYJPD010000140.1:0-3806 GCA_964371975.1 uncultured Bacteroides sp. | reverse complement strand
TTTCTGAAAATTCATTTTCTGAAAACTTGTTTTCATACCCACCTCATAAAAATAGACTGATAACCTAAGAAAATTTTATTGCTTGATATTTTATATATAATAAACTTTATATTTTAATATCGCCGTAAGGCGAACCTTAATTCCTCATTCCTAAATCCTCATTCCTCATTGTCAACAAACCATTCCGTCTTTAAGATAAACAACCCTATCTGTCTTTTTCGCAAGTACCGGGTCATGGGTTACCATTACAACGGTTAGGTTTTGTCTTTTAACGATCTCTTTAATAATCTCTATAACCTCTTTGCCGTTTTTGCTGTCGAGGTTTCCTGTCGGCTCGTCGGCGTATATAATCTTGGGGTTAACGACAAGTGCCCTCGCTATACCGACCCTTTGTTGCTGTCCTCCCGAAAGTTGCATAGGCTTGTGGTCGGCATGTGTCGCAAGACCTACGAGTTGCAACATCTGTCGTGCCTTTTCAAGGCGTAATGCCTTTGGTTCGCCCTTGAACGTTAGCGGAAGAGCAACGTTTTCGACGGCGTTCATCGTTTGGATTAGATTAAACGATTGGAAGATAAACCCGACATTGTCTCGGCGAAACCGAACAAGGTCGTTTTCCGACATTCCGTCGATACGGTGGCCACATTCAAAAATATTCCCCGATGTTGCCGGTTCAAGCCCCGCAAGGACGTTTAGCATCGTCGATTTGCCCGAACCGGAAGGCCCCGTAATTGATATAAACTCGCCCGTATTAATCGAGAGCGAAACGCCTTTAAGCGCATGGACGACGTTTTCGCCAACACGATATATTTTATGTACCTTGTCCGCTATAATCAAACAATTCATTTCGTATCCTTTAAATAACGTTTATACATTTAGGGTTTACCCTTTTCCAACTTAACAAAATCATCCCTCTCTAACTCAAACAATAGCATGGCGAAAAAGATAACAAAAAATAAAGTACAAGCAAAAGATACAACTAAAAACAAAGCTCCAAAAGGTTTTGTTAGGAACTCTCCGAAATGGAACATAGGGTATATGCTAAAATACTGCGTGTTTTCAATACCGTACATTGTAAGCAGTGGAGGTACGCAAAATATGATACAACTTGCGGATACGATAGTTAAAAACTTACTCGTTAAACTTGAGAGCAAAAGCGTTGTCATTCCGACTAAAGTTCCTGCCGCCAAACGATAGATAAAAGATATTAACGACAGCGAAAAAAATGTCATGAACGAAGGTATTTCGCTGTACATCTGCAAACTCTTTATCGGCGCAAAAAAGGCGGGCAATCCGTAATCCCTTATAACTTGAAAGTATTGGGGAAGCATTGTTGCAACCGTTATAACAACGACTACTCCTAACGATACCGCAAACTTTGATTTTGGTGTTTTATGTCTTCCGAGTGGCGTTGTTTTTAGCAATCTCTCCATACCGCTTTGTTTTTCAATTTGAAAAACGGTTGTAAGGCAAACGGAGATTAAAAGAGCGCTTATAATTGCTCCGGACAATGTATCTTCGTTATTATATAAGTCGTACAGAACCATGTATCCGGCAGGGTTTACGAACTGTGCGCCTTTATTTTCATTTATATAGAGAATATCTTGATATATAATTTGCTCAAATGCTTCTCGACGGCTCATAAGCGCCATATTCTGAGCAGTGTATGAACTATGTTGCTGTTCGGAAATTTCTCCGCTTTGAAGTTTTCTATCCATCTCGTAGCTTTCTTCAAACTCTTCGCTTTGCTCTAAAATCCAAAGATATTTGTCTTCGGTATATCTTCCCGAAAGCGGTTCGATATAGTGGCGGTAGTATATTTCTTTCGGAGTTATATAGCTTTCGCTAGTAAATGCTTGATATCCTTGAAACAAAACAAACCCTAAAAGGATTAAACCAACACCATTGGTTAAAACAAGTTTAAACATTTCTTCTTTAAATACCGTTGTCGCCTTTAGTCTTTTCGACCGTTTTTTTGCGCCAATTTTTGCAGGCGAAATATACGCATTTGCAAAATATATTAAAAAGACCGAGATAAAAAGAACAACCGCAATACCCGAGCTTATCAATACTATATTTAAAATCTCGACAGGCTTTCCAAACCAATATAGGTTGTAATAGCTTCCAAGCCATTCGTTGACCTCGAGAAAGCCTATAAAGTTTGCGTGTCTTAATACATTAAAATTGCTTAAAGGTACAATTAATGTTCTTATTAAAAGCCCGCTTCCGAGTATAGCAAGCGAGACAGCCCAACCGATAATGAGCTTTTTAACGCAAAGTATAACAAGCATAATTCCCGAACCGAGGACTATACATACAAACCACTTTGCCGTTAAAAAAACCAAGAGATATTCGAGAACCGATATCTCCATTGTTGCTCGAAACAAAAACGGAAGAGATTGAATACTCCTCGTTAAATCGCCAAGACCAAAAGCAAACTCACAGTACAAAAGGTTTGTTCCGTAAAGTCCGATTAAAACGAAAAACAAAGCAACGCAAAGCGCCGCAACCTTTGAAAGAGCGGTTTTAAATCTCCCTTTTGGTGTTGTTCTTATGTAATAAAGCATTCCGCTTTCACGCTCGGAATTAACTATTTGACCGGATATCAAAAGCATAAATAAAAGTATAAAAACATCGGTATAGAAAAAGTTAATTGCGGTTACTATTCCTTTTTGCGGGTAATAATCTATCTCGATTTCAGAATTAAAAAGATGTTCGTATGCCGCCGCTGTTTTCTCGGTGTTTAAACTTCCGAACGTTTGCGGTTCGTTTTCTTTAGGTTTAAATATTGAAATTTGGTTTATAACGTCTGCTTGTTCAACCGTTGAAGATAAAAAGCCTTCGTAATCGTAAACCGTGTTAAGCTCGGCTTGTATAGAGGAGATAAAATGGTATTCCTCAAGCAGAGAATCGGTGTATAGCGTATACTGTTTAAAATTATATATATCTCCGTATTTTTCTTGATACTCTTTAAACTCATCGCTTAGATACATTCCTCTCATATCGACGAGGACTTGCTCCATATATACAAGAGCCGTAAACATATCGGTTTTTTCATCAAGGAATTGTTTCTTTTCCTCTAAACTTAAACCGCTTAAATCCTTCGCTATCGCCCGGTAGCTACCGGAGCTTGCACCCTCCGATCTAACATCGCTATTTGTCCATATCAAAAAAAGGTTGGCGAATATAACGACAACCATAATTAATACAAGCGTTCCTTTGTCGAACAGCTTTTTAAGTTCGTATCCGACCAATCTCATAACGTTTCCTTGTTGCCAAATATATTAAGATAAACCGCTTCGAGGTTTTGTCCCGTAGCGTATTTTTCAACAAGTTTTTTAGGGGAAGCCTTGTCAAAAAGTTTCCCCTGTTTTAATATTAATATCTCGTCCGCTACGTCCTCAACGTCCGAAACAACATGGGTTGCGACGATTACAATGCAATCTTTCGATATCTCTTTAAGCGTTTTTCTAAGGCTTACTCGTTCTTTCGGATCAAGTCCCGCTGTCGGCTCGTCCATTATTAAAAGCTTCGGCGAACCGAGAAGCGAAGCGGCGGCAAGCAACCGTTGTTTCATACCGCCGGAATATGCCGAAAGTTTTTTATTAAGCTCGGACGTTAGATTAACAAGCTCCGCTACCCTTTCGGTTTCTTCCAACGCTTTGCTTTTATCTATCTCTTTAAGAGCCGCAAGATAAAGCAAAAACCGCCGTCCGGTATAGTTATCGTACAGCGTTTGTTGTTGGGGCATAAATCCCAAAATCCTCCGAAAGTTAATGCCGAGCTTTGTTATCGAGTTTTCGTTCCAA
>CAYJPD010000139.1:0-3849 GCA_964371975.1 uncultured Bacteroides sp. | reverse complement strand
TCCCACAAAACGGCAGTTTTGACACAAGCATTGCGCAAATGGTTGCAGGCGATTTCTCGCAGGCGGTTTACGCAATTCGCCAAGACGTAACCGTTAAAATATTAGACCAAGCTACAATTATAGACCCTGCAACAAAGCAAATTGTCTATGCGCTTGCACAGCAAGACATGATAGCTATTCGTGTTGTGTTCCGCATGGGCTGGGCATTGCCAAACCCTGCAACACGCACAAATGCAAACCGCACTTATGTGCCTTTTGCATACCTCGAGCCGGCAACTGCGGTTACTACACAAAATGTTACATTTACAGTTAAAGATAGCGATGCAGCCGCTGTTGCAGATGTAATTATAAATGTAAACGGCGCGCGCAAGAAAACCGATTCAGCAGGTAAAGCTGTGTTTACACTAACAGCAGGAAGCTACCCATACACTGTTAAATACGGCGGTAAGCAAGTTAAAGCCGATTATGTTACAGTGGCGAGTGCCGCAGTTAGCGTAGCGGTAAGCGTTTAGCTTTTGAGCGTTAGTAATAAAAAACAAGTTACTTGCTTTTAGCGAGCATATTGTTTCGGGCAAAGCATGCCTTTGCCCGAAACAAAGCGGAAAGTTAAATTTTTAAGGCTAACAAAAAGATAACAAAACAGGAAAAGGTTAATAAAAAGTTTGTGAAAAAATGAATAGCTAAAAAAAGCTAACAAAGGGCTTGCAAAAGCCTAAGGGAAAGCTGATATAAGCCTAAAAAACAAGCTACTAAAAAACCGAAAAACAGCTCGCTAATTAGCAGCAAATAAAACTAACAGCTAAAAGGAGGGAGTTAAATGCTTTATGCAAATTATCTGTTTTACAAAGAGGAATATGGGGGCAACGCTTTAATTGAAACAGATTTTAATACATTTTCTTTAAGGGCACAAAATTTTGTGAATAATTTATGCGGCTCTCAAATAAACGAGCAGAATATTAGTGATGATATTAAATTTGCAATTTGCAATGCCGCTGAAGTTTTTTATGAAATTGCAAACAGTGCGCCAAGCGATGTTGCCGCAGAAAACACAGACGGCTACAGTATAAGCTACCAAACAGCGCAAAATAGGCAAAAAGCGCAAAATGCAAGGCTTGTAAGCGCTGTGAATATGTATTTTGCGCCGTCGCATCCGCTTAGATATAGGGGGGCGCAATGTGAAAAACCGCACTGACATAACAGTGTACCTTAAAAGGTACAACGAAAACATAAGGGACGATGAGTGGCATGTTTTTCACCTTGGCGGCGCAATGTGGTTTAATGGGCAGCGCTCTACATTAACAAACACAAAGTACAACAAAACCATTGTGCGTGTTTTTTTAAAGCAGTTGCTTTTCACAAGGGCGAGCAAGGGCGAAAGCTACGCCTTGCTTTTAAGTGAAAAAGGCGAGCTGCTTTTAAACGAGGGCGACATTATAGTGCAAGGCGTTTTTGAAGATGCACTTCCCACAAATGCGAAAGAAAAAGCAAAAAACTTTTTTACTGTGCAAACAATTACAGATAACACAAAAGGCTCTATGAATATGCGCCATTACAGAATAGGAGGCGTTTGATGAATTATGCAAAGCAGGCATACACTTTAAACGCAAATGCTATTGACGCAAAAAGGCGTAGTTTCGGCAAAGCGCAAGAGCAAATGCAAAAAACAGCAATGGGCTATGCCGCACTGTATGCACCTAAAAAAACAGGGGCACTTATTGCAAGCGCAAAGGCTGTGCAAGGCGGCATAAAATATACGGCAAATTATGCCGCTTACCAGTATTACAACACTAAAAGCACACGCTCTTACGATGCAAATAGGGGCTCGCAGTGGTTCAATCGCATGAAATTGCGCCATAAAAACATAATACTAAAAGCGGCGGCGAATGTTTTAAACGCAAAGGCAGGTGGATAAATGCCAAAAAGTGAAACAGGTGAAATATCTTACACAAATAGCGCCGAAGTTAATGGCGTGCAAAGCTTAAACGAGAGCGAGGGCATAATAGAAAATGCAGTGCATAGCGCACAAAGCACCGATATATTAAGCGCTGTTAGGAATTACCTTTTGCTATGCCCTGTTTTTGGTGAAAAGCGCATAGCTGTAGACTCGCTAATGCCAAATGAAAACAGTTTTTCCATAGGCACAATGCCGCAAGATGAACAATTGCGTGCATATATCGGAGGCGGCGCACTTAGGCAATTTGTGTTTGAAATAAGCAAAAGCGAAAGCACAGCAGATACAGACGAGCAAAATGCAAAAAATGCCGCAGTGTTTGAACAACTTTCAAGTTATTTTAAAAAGCAAACACAAATTAAAAATTTGCCTTTATTGCCTGTTGGAAACAGCGCACATAAAATAGAGGCTATAAGTAGCGGCTATTTAGAAAAACACGAACAAAACACACGCATTTATATAATTCAATGCCGTGTGCTTTACACACAAAAGGGGGAGCGATAATGAAATTATCACAGCTTATGCAAGGGCATACACCAAATGCTGATTTTACAGGAATAACAACAGCCGACGACTTTGTTTTGGCGGTGGATTTTAGCGCAAGCGCAAGCGCACCCGGCGAATATATTGTTGCGCAAGACGGCATGACAGAGCTTTCAGGCGCACTTGAAACGCAAACACAAGAGAGCCAATATTTAAGGGGCGGCAAGCAAGTTGTAAAAACAGGCACAAGCCGCACATTTAACCTCTCGGGCGAAAGGTTTATTGGCGATGAGTTCCAAGATGCGCTTTTAGAGCACTCGCTGAAATACGGCACAGGGCAAAGCGTTATTAAGCCGTATGTTTACTTTAATATGCTAACGGGCCTTGGCGAAAGGGGTTTTGTTTCAATAGCGGTGGAGGACGACCCCTCGGGAGCTGCAGGTGAAAACGCAGGCATAAGCGCAATATTAAGCGCAAGGGGCACACCTGAGCCCTACACATACGCTTAACGGAGGTAACTTATGCTGTTAGTAAATGGCGAGGAGCTAAATTTCGACATTACATGCCCAAGCGATATAAAAAGTTATAGGCAGGCAATGGATATTTTAATGCACAACACAGCTGTTTTAAACGAGCTTAAAAAAGAGGAAACCGGCATTGAAAGCTATGAGCGCATTATTGAAGCGGAATGCAATTTGCTGTGCGAGTTTATAGATAATTTGCTGGGCGAGGGCACTTGTAATAAATGCGTGGGCAAAAAAATTAGCGTAAACGCCCTTTATGATTTTTGTGCGCAAATAGCAAGCGCCATTAACGAGCAAGCAAAAGAAACAAATAAAAAATTTGCGCCATATAAACCAAACAGGAAAAGGGCGAAAACCGGTTAGTTTTTTTGAATTTGCTTTTAAAGAAAAGGAGTATAAATGCATATAAATTTGCTTTTGGAACATGCCATGCCCGAGGAGATTGACGGCGTAAAAATATATGCGGATTTTAGAAATATGGTGCGTTTTTCCTGTGCGCTTTTTGATGAGAACTTAAAGCCTTATGAGCAAATTGCAATTGGCTTAACACAGCTTTATGCAAATGTGCCCAAAAGCGAAAAACTGCTTAAACAGAGAACAAATTCACTTCTCTTGTTTTTTGCGGGGCCAAGGCGTAGCTATGGCGAAAACGAAAAGGCGAAAGCGCAAAAAATAAGCAGAGCTTACGATTTTAATAAGGACGACGCGCTAATATACACTTCGTTTTTACAAGCGTATAATATAAGGCTTTCACAGGTGGATTTTATGCATTGGTGGGAATTCTTAATACTTCTTGAAAACTTACCGCAAACAACGCCTATGGCGCAGCTTATGGCACTTCGCACAATGAACACAAGCGAAATAGAGCATAAAAAAACAAGGGCGAAAATA
>CAYJPD010000138.1:2981-3852 GCA_964371975.1 uncultured Bacteroides sp. | reverse complement strand
CTACGGTTGCCCAAACGATATTCTTGTTAAACTAAATATGGCATACTGTACAATTAGGGAAATTCCAATAAAGCCGGTATACAATGTAGGCGAACAATCAAAAATGAAAATAGGTAAAGTTGTTCCACGGCTATCATGGCTTTTATTTAAGTCTTTTTTGTATAGAATATCAGTTAAATATTTTGTAAAAGACTTTCACCCATTATCTTTATTTTATTTCATGAGCGCCTTGTGTTTTATAGTTAGTGTACCTTTGTTAATTTATATTTTAGCAACAGTTATTTTCGATTTAGGAACTGTTACTCAAGGAATTTATATCGCATATGCAATATTAGTTATATTTTCATTTCAGTCAATGTCTTTTGGAATGTGGATGGATATGCAGCATAATGACAAATTGAGCAAATAATATTTGATAAAAGTAGGTTTTATGAAAGTTTTAATTTCAATCAATCATCCGGCGTGGGTTCATCAATTTAAATCTATTATAAACCGGTTAAATAATGACAATAATGAAGTATTGGTTTTATCTTTGGAAAAAGATGGTGCTATTGATTTGTTGGATGCTTTTAATATTAAGTATATAAAAGTTGGAAAAGGAACAGGTAAAAACTTTTTTGACAAATCATATTTATTTATTAAGCTGACACTAGTATATATTTATTATTGTTTAAAATTTAAGCCAAATATTATTATAGGTAGAGCAAACCCTATGATGGACGTTGCATCGTTTATTACTCGAAAAAGACATGTAATATATACAGATGTTGAGCTGTCTGGGTTTTCATTAATTTTTGCTAAACTTTTTTCAAGTCGAATTATCACGCCTATAAATTTTAATCGTAACCTCGGCAAAAAACATGTGCCTATT
>CAYJPD010000138.1:0-2971 GCA_964371975.1 uncultured Bacteroides sp. | reverse complement strand
ACTGTTAAAATATGGCATAAACCCTGATAAGCCATATTATATTTTGCGTTTTGTAAGCCATAAGGCAAGCCACGATTTTGGGCAAGCTGGCTTTAGCAACGAAGAAAAATTGTGCTTAGTTAAGTTGCTTTTGCCAAAAGGCAAAGTGTATATTAGCGCAGAATCAAATTTACCACAAGAGCTTGAACAATATAAGTTGAATTTGCCATACGAGGATATACATCATTTAATTTATTTTGCGCAACTTTTGGTGGGCGACAGCGCAACAATGGCAAGGGAGGCGGCTGTATTAGGTACACATGCTGTTTACAGGTTTAGCAAATTGTCGAGCACAATAAAAGAGCAAGAGGAAGAATTTGGCTTGGTTAGGTTTTTGAAAGTGCCGGAAGTGGGCAGTGACGAGGCAATTAAAATAGTAGAGGACCTGGCCAAAACACCGAATTTGCATGAACAAGGCAAATTAAAAAGAGAAAAACTTTTAAAAGAAAAGAAAAACATTAATGATTATTTTTTGAATGAAATAAAAACTAATATTACAATTTAAATTTGGGAGATTAAAAAGAGAAAGAAGTTAATAATGGAATTGAATTATCCGCAAAATGCACCTTTTGCACTTTGCTTAACACATGATGTTGACAGGCTAAAAAAGCAGTATTACCATTATATTCGCGATGCAGCGAAAAATGGCTTTAAAAAGCACATTTATCAGTTTTTAAAAAGTGCTGAAGTTGAGCCGTATTATAATTTTGAACAACTAATTGAAATTGAGCAAGAGTATGGGGCAAATTCTACTTTTTTATTTATGCACGAAACAGTTAGAAAGCCGTCGTTTGAGTTTATGGGGCGCTATAAGTTAACAGATAAGCGCGCACGCAGTGCAATTGAATATTGTTTAAAGCATAACAGAGATATTGGCTTTCATGGTTCGTTTTACTCTTATAATGATTTTGAAAAAATGCAAAGCGAATATAGTATTTTGAAAAATATTGTGGGGGAAAATATAGTAAGCACAAGACAGCATTTTTTGAATTTTGACGAAAACCAAACACACAAGTTTCAAAAAAAGTGCGGATGTATGTATGACAGCACTGTTGGTTACTCTAAAAAACTTGGGACAGGCTTGCCATATCACCCTTATCTTACGCATGAAGGGCTTGTTGAATTTCCTATTACCATTATGGACACTTTGGATTTTAGCGACCAAAACATATACAAATCAGCAATTGATTTGTTTGAAGAAGTTGCCGAGAATAAAGGAGTATGCACACTTGATTTTCACCAATGCAGGTATAATGCCACAGACGCACCGAAAGCAGTTAAGCTATATGAGCAAATATTAAAAGCAGCAAAAATAAAGGGTGCATTTATAGGCTCAATGGCAGAAATTGGCGAGCATTTATTGCCACAACTAAAGAGTGAGGGATAAAACTACATGAATGACAGTTTATATAAAACAACCTTGACAAAGCACCGAATTGAATGTGCTAAAAGAATGACGGGTAATGTTTTAGATATAGGGGGCGGATTAGGTATATATCTGCCATACTTTAATGGTGATGTTACAATATCTGACATTGATGAAAAGGCACTTGAAAGAGTTGATTGGCCCAAAAAAGTAGTTGCAGATGCTGCAAATTTGCCGTTTGAAGATAATACATTCGATAGTATTTTTTTGTGCGGTGTTGCACAATATTTTGATGATTTTGACACAACACTGCAAGAAATGAAAAGGGTGCTAACTCCAAACGGAAAAATTGTTATGATAGTTGGCAATTCTGCTTCGCCTTGGGATAAAATAAAAGCTTTATTTGGAATGAGGACATGGAACAAGCTTGAGGGCGCAAAGAGCTTTTATACCCCTGATATATTGAAAAAGTATGGTGCAATAGAGGCGGAAATTCAATTTTACCGTTTGAAAAGCTGTTTCGAAACATGCCAAAGCTTGCACACACATTAACTTGTACCATTGGAAAGGACTAAAACTTGAAAATTGCCTTAACCGGTGCTTGCCTAAGCGGAAACTTAGGGGGTGAAGCACTTTATTTATCTGTTGCAAATATGCTTAATAATAAATGCAATAATTGCAGTTTTTATGTTATGTCTAAAGCATATAAAGATGACAAAAACGCAAATACAACTAAAAATATGCATGTATTAAACTTTTCAACGTTGTTTCAACTGTTGATTGGTGTGCCTTTTTTTTTATTTGCCGGCTTATTGAAGCTTTTGCATATACCAAATAAATGGTGTGCTGTGGGGGCATTAAAAATTTATGCCAAATGTGATATGGTAGTGGATTGCTCGGGTATTGCCTATACCGACGATAGAAGTTTTACCGGCCTAATAATTAACACACTGTGGTTTTTGCCGGCATTTGCGTATAACGTTCCTGTTTATAAAATGTCACAACAACTGGGGCCGTTTAACAAGTGGTATGTTAAAGTTGCTGCTAAATTAATATTGCCTAAAATGAAAGTTTTAGTTTGCAGAGGCGATATCAGCTACAAATATACAAAAGAATTATTACCTAATTATGAGAACATTTATAATTTGCCTGATTTAGCTTTTACATTGCCTAAAAACGAAAACGAGCAATTATTAAAAGAGATATTACAAAGTGCTATGGTACTGGCCGATAAAGAATTTATTGTATTTTCTCCAAGCACTGTTGTGCAAAACAAATTAGGTAGCGAAAAATACACTCAATTATTTTTAGAGATTGCAAAAAAAGTTAAAGAAAATAATCTAAATTACCAAATTGTTTTTTTACCGCATAGCCGCGCACACAGCAAGCAAGTTTTACTCGACAGTTCCAGTGATGATTTAAATATATGCAAATATATGTATGAAGAATTCCGAAAAAATGAAATTGAGTGCTACATTATTAAGGGCGATTATTCTGCAACTACTTTAAAAGCTGTAATAGCTAAATCCAAGGCTGTGTTTTGTTCAAGGTATCACTGCATGATAG
>CAYJPD010000137.1:0-3885 GCA_964371975.1 uncultured Bacteroides sp. | reverse complement strand
CTGAAAATATCCTGTGTTTTATTGCCGGGCACATTTTTATAAAGGTGCTCGCCATAGCGCTCGCTGTGCGCCATTTTGCCAAAAATTCTACCGCATTCGCTTGTAATTCCCTCAATGGCAAGTGCGCTGCCGTTTGGATTAAAGCGCAAGTCGTTTGTTGCGTTGCCGCTTGCATTAACATATTGTGTTGCAATTTGCCCGTTTTCAATAAGCTTTTTAAGCATTTCCTCGCTTGCGGTGAAGCGCCCCTCGCCATGGCTTATAGCCACTTTGTGTATATCGCCTACATTTGTGTTTGCAAGCCACGGTGAAGAGTTATTCGCAACTCTTGTGCTAACAAGCATACTTTGGTGGCGGTTTAAACTATTGAATGTTAACGTTGGGCAGTTTTCATCCGTTTGCACTATTTTGCCAAACGGCAAAAGCCCCATTTTTATAAGCGCTTGGAAACCATTGCATATACCAAGCATTAATCCGTCGCGGTTATTAAGTAAATTATGCACGCTCTGCGTTACGGCAGGGTTGCGGAAAAACGCATTTATAAATTTAGCACTGCCCTCGGGCTCGTCTGCGCCCGAAAAGCCGCCGGGTATAAATATAATTTGGCTTTCGTCTATTTTTTTGCACATTGCCTCTACACTTTGCTTTGTGTGCTCGCTTGTTAAATTATTTACAATAAACACATCGCAAACAGCGCCTGCATTTTGCATTGCCGCCGCGCTGTCATACTCGCAGTTTGTGCCGCTGAACACGGGAATTAAAACGCGCGGTTTTGCAAAATTATCGCCGCTTATAGCGATGCCGCTGTAAACACGCTTTTGTTTATTGCCCTTAGCGCTAATGTTTAAAAGCTCCAATTGCTCTTTTGCATCGCTATCTTTAACACTGCTAATTGTTTTATCGCCTGCCATAGGCCGTTTTGTGTTTGAATAATAAGGGAAAACAGGTGCAAGTTTTTGCTCAAATGCATTTAAAACTTCACTTAAATCTGCAGCTTCGCCCATAGCTTCAAATGCAAATTTTTCTGTGGTTTTGCCAAGCTCTGTGAATGTGATTTTTTTGCTGTCATCTAAATTTTCGCTGTGCGAATTTATAATAGCTTTTGCCGCGTTAAATGCGCCCTCGCTTTCAAATTCAATTACAAAGCCGCCCAAATGCGTTGAAAACAGCGTTTGCATATTTACGTTTTCACTCGCTTTAAAGCCAAGCAAATTGCCAAAACACATATTCGCAATAGCGCCTGCAACGCCTGCGGCCTCAAGCGCCCAAACGCTTAATGTGCCCTCGGTTTCACAAAGGGTTTCCAAAGCGCTAAACAGTGCATTTTGGCTTTTTGCACATGGCAAAAGCTCGTGGTTTTCAGCATTTGTTTTTGCGGGCGCAATTAGCGCAAGAACGCTATTTGCCTTTTTAAACTCGGGCGATAAAACACTGCGCGCCTTACCGTGGGCAACAGCGAAGCTAACTAAAGTTGGCGGCACATCAATATTTTCAAAGCTACCGCTCATGCTATCTTTGCCGCCAATGGAGGCGGTGCCGTAATCAAGTTGAGCTTTTAAAGCGCCAAGCAAAGCCGAAACAGGCTTTCCCCAGCGTTTATCTTCTTGTAAAAGGCGCTCGAAATACTCTTGGAATGTCAAGTAAATATTCTGCCTTTTAAAGCCGCTCGCCACAAGCTTTGCCACGCTTAAAAGAACAGCGGCATAAGCGCCGTCGAACGGGCTGTGTGAGGAGATAAACGGGCTAAAGCCCCAAGCCATTGCGCTAACTGTATTTGTTTTGCCATGTAAAACAGGCAATTTCGCCGCCATGCATTGCGACGGTGTAAGCTGGTGCTCGCCGCCAAAAGGCATAAGCACACTGCCTGCGCCAATGGTGGAATCGAAGCGCTCGCTTAAACCTTTTTTGCCGCATGTATTTAAATCGCTCATAAGAGTGCTGAGTTTATTAGTTAAGCTACCGCTTTCGCGAATAGCGCTGTCAATAGCCGGGAACGCATTGCCGCCTGCCCAGCTTTGCGTTTTTTCTATAAGCGCACTGCTGAATTTATCGGCGCCGTTTGTGTTTAAAAACTCGCGGCTTATATCGCAAATAATATTGCCGTTCCACTGCATAACAAGGCGCTTTTGCTCAGTTATTGTAGCAACAACAACCGCTTCAATGCTCTCACTGTTTGCATATTCAATAAATGCTTTTGCGTCCTTTTCTTCAACAACAACCGCCATGCGCTCTTGGCTTTCGCTAATTGCAAGCTCTGTGCCGTTTAGGCCCTCGTATTTTTTGGGCACTTTGTCAAGGTTAATTAAAAGGCCGTCGGCAAGCTCGCCAATGGCAACGCTAACGCCACCTGCGCCAAAATCGTTACAGCGCTTAATTAGCCTTGTAACCTCGCCGTTTCTGAAAAGCCTTTGCAGTTTGCGCTCTTGCGGCGCATTGCCCTTTTGCACTTCTGCGCCACACGTTTCAAGGCTTTGCACTTTGTGCGCTTTAGATGAACCTGTTGCGCCGCCACAGCCGTCTCTGCCTGTTTTGCCGCCCAGTAAAATAACAACGTCGCCGGCGCTTGGCTCTTCCCTGCGCACAGCACTTAGGGGAACAGCGCCTACAACTGCGCCAATTTCCATGCGCTTTGCCAAATAGCCGTCGTGGTAAATTTCGTCTACAAGGCCTGTTGCAAGACCTATTTGGTTGCCGTAGCTCGAATAGCCTGCAGCGGCAGTTTGCACAATTTTGCGCTGTGGCAATTTGCCCGGCATGGTTTTTTCAAAGCTTAAAAGAGGGTTTGCAGCGCCCGTTACACGCATTGCTTGGTAAACATAGCCCCTGTTTGCGAGAGGGTCTCTTATAGCGCCGCCTATGCATGTTGCCGCACCGCCGAAAGGCTCTATTTCAGTTGGGTGGTTGTGGGTTTCGTTTTTGAACAGCAGTAGCCAATCTTCGTCTTTGCCGTTTACATCTACTTTTATGTTTACACTGCAAGCGTTTATTTCATCGCTTTCGTCTAAGTTTTTAAGCACGCCTTTTTTCTTTAGGTATTTTGCGCCTATAGTGGCCATGTCCATTAAAGTTATAGGCTTTTTATCGAGCTTTTCAGCGTGTACTTCACGGCGAAGCTCCTCGTATAGATTATAGGTTTTATTTATTAAGGCGTCGTTTATAACAACTTTTTCAAGCACTGTGCCGAATGTTGTGTGGCGGCAGTGGTCGCTCCAATAAGTGTCTATCATGCGCAGTTCTGTTAATGTGGGGTTGCGTTTTTCACTTTTGAAGTAGTTTTGGCAAAATAGCAAATCGCTTTTATCCATAGCAAGGCCGAACTCATCGCACATGGCGCTAAGCTCCGGCGGAGTTTTATCAATAAAGCCCTGTATAACAGGCACTTTTTCGGGCGCTTCATATTGCATTGTAAGCGTTTGTTTTTCCTCTAAACTTGCCTCGCGCGCTTCAACGGGGTTTATAAGGTGCTTTTTAATTTGCAAAAGCTGCTCGCTCGTAATATCACCGTGCAGAATAAACACCCTCGCAGAGGCGACAAGCGGCAAATTTTCACAGCTGATAAGCTGAATACATTCAGCGGCGCTGTGTGCCCTTTGGTCGAACTGGCCGGGCAGATATTCAATGGCGAACACAGTAACATTTTCGCCCTGAGCATTCATAGCAGCGTCTAAGCTATAGTATACATCGTCTAATTGCGGCTCGCAAAAAACAATATTTTGGCATTTATCGAAAAGCTCTTTGTTTATGCCCTGCACATCGTACCTGTTCAAAAGGCGCAAAGCGCTAACGTTTTTAAGAAAAAGCAGATTTTGAATTTCGGCAAGAATAGCCTTTGCCTCCACGGCATGAGCGTGTTTTTTTTCAACATAAATGCGATGAACCATAGTT
>CAYJPD010000136.1:0-3892 GCA_964371975.1 uncultured Bacteroides sp. | reverse complement strand
AGGTTTTACAAAATGTAAATTATATTTGACATTTTGTAAAACCTGTGCTAATATTTTTGTAGGGAGGGATAATATGCCAAAGAACTTAAAGCTAAAATCTGCGAGGGCGGCACTTGATATGACACAGCAAGATTTAGCAAACGCAGTAGACGTTAGCCGCCAAACAATAAATGCCATAGAAAAAGGCGATTATTACCCCAGCGTAAAACTGTGCATTGATATATGCAAAGCGCTTAATAAAACTTTAGACGAATTATTTTGGGAGGATTAAGTTGTGGAAAAAAAGAACCAATATTTTGATGAATATGAGCTTAAAATTCGCAATAAAATAATGGTGCAAACATTATTTTTGGTTTATGCGCTCATAATTATAAATTTTTTTATTACATTTATCTACCGTGAAGATTGGGCGCCTGATTCGGTGCAAAGCATGGTGTTAATATTTACTTCTGTATGTTATTTTATTACGGCATCAAGCATAAAAAATGTATATTTTGGGCGCAAATATACCAACGCATTTATTATTAGCTTACTATGGCTTGGTGCAGGAATTATGAATTTATTTGCCATTATTTCAAGGTTTTCAATTTACGGCATGCAAATGTTTATTGAAAACGGTGTTTTAACAGATAATGTTAATATGCTACTTACATGCTTGTTTTTTAATTATTGTGGCGTTTTGTTTATTGTTACCAATAAAATTAGAAAAGCGAAAATGAAAAAGGAAAACGATACAGAACACGAAGCGCAAAAAAGCGAATAAAAATGCACGAAGTGAAAAACTGTTCAAATTAACTATTACTTTGCAAATAATAGTATACTCACCTCTGTTTTAGGCATACTAAAACAGAGGTGAGTAATATGAGTATAATTAACGACTTTTTAAAAGGCAAAATGCATAATTTACCAAATGATGTGCAAAATTTACCGGATATTGCCGAAGATGGCACAAAGCTTTATTTGGGCTGTCATTCTTTAACATGGGATGCGCGCCAGCGCAAAGAAGCAATTGCAAAAGGCATTGTTAAGCCAAGCATGGCCTATAGTGAAGAAGAGCTTGTAAATAATTCAACCCAGGGCGTTTGGGCAACTAAAAGCACTGTTGAAAGCCAACTTGAACAGCGAGAAAGCACGCCGCAATAACAGCAAAAACCCTCACTGCAAATACAGTGAGGGTTTTATAGTTTTATTATGCGAAATTAAACCAATTCTATGATGGCCATTTCCGCAGCGTCGCCACGACGAACGCCCGTTCTAATTATACGGGTGTAACCGCCGTCACGGTCGGCATATTGTGAACCAATTTCGTCAATCACTTTTTTTGCAACTGTCTCTTTTGTGATAAAAGAGAACACTTGGCGCTTTGCGTGTAAATCTTCGCGCTTGCTTAAAGTAACCATTTTCTCCGCCATTGAGCGCACTTCTTTTGCACGTGTAACTGTTGTTTCAATTTTTCCGTTTTCAAACAAATGTGTTACCATTGCACGAAGCATAGCTTTGCGGTGATCAGTGGCTCTGCCTAATTTTCTTGTGCCGGGCATACCATTCACTCCTTTTTAATACTTGTGTTGCGTGAATTTTCAAAACTGAATTTTACAACAAACTTAATATATAATTTTTCTAAGCAATTATATTAACTAATTAACAATGTAGTTTAAATTCGCTAAAAATCAGTTTTGCTCTAAATTTACTCTTCTTCCGATGTTAAGTTAAAGCCTAAAGATTCAAGCTTTGCAATCACTTCTTCAAGGCTCTTTCTGCCAAGATTGCGAACTTTCATCATTTCGTCTTCCGATTTGTTGATAAGGTCTTCAACTGTGTTTATGCCTGCACGTTTTAGGCAGTTGAAAGAACGAACAGATAAATCCAGCTCTTCAATTGTCATTTCCAGTGCTTTTTCTTTGCCCTTATCATCTTTTTCAACCATAATTTCTGTGCTCATTGCCTCTTGAGACAATGTTACAAATAAGTTCAAATGTTCAGACATTATTCTTGCTGCAAGGCTTACTGCCTCTTGAGCTTCAATAGTGCCGTCTGTCCAAACTTCAATGCTTAGCTTATCATAGTCTGTAATTTGGCCTACACGCGTATTTTCAACAGTGTAGTTAACTTTTAAAACCGGTGTGTAAATGCTGTCTACCGGTAAAGCGCCGAGTATAGTATTTTCCGCTTCTTGTTTGTTGCGGTCTGATGATACATATCCTCTGCCTTTTTCAAATGTCATCTCCATAACAAGTTTGCCGCCTGCGGCAAGTGTTGCTATGTGCCAATTTGGGTTTAAAATTTCAATATCGGCATCTTGCATAATATCGCCCGCTGTAACAGGGCCTTCCTCAGATGCTTCAATTCTAACCGTTTTAGCTTCGTCTGTATATAACTTTGCGGTTACGCCTTTAATGTTAAGAACTATTTCGGTAACATCTTCTTTAACACCGTCAATTGTAGAGAACTCATGAAGAATTCCATCAATTTTAATGCTTGTAACAGCCACACCTGGCAAACTTGAAAGCAATACTCTGCGCAAACTGTTACCTAATGTTGCACCAAAACCTCTTTCCAGCGGTTCTACCACAAATTTACCATAGCATCCGTCGGCACTAAGGCTCGTTGCCTCAATTTTTGGCTTTTCGATCTCCATCATATAAATACCCTCCTTAATACTGCAAACAATTTCAGCTTAAATTCGTTTGTTCTAATGCTTCGCAAGGGATTATTTGGAGTATAACTCAACGATTAAATGTTCCTCAACAGGGAAATCTATATCATCGCGCTGTGGCATTGCAATGATAGAGCCTTTTAATGTGTTTTTCTCTTGGCTAATCCATTTAGGAACATTTACAATAGCAGCATCTTCAGCAACTAAACTTTTAAATTTAACGCTTTCACGGCTTTTATTGCAAACTTCAATTACATCTCCAACTTTAACAAGGTAAGATGGAACGTCTACTCTGTGACCGTTCACTTGTAAGTGACCGTGAGATACAATTTGCCTTGCCTCTCTGCGTGTTGCAGCAAATCCCATACGGAATGCAACATTATCAAGGCGGCGCTCTATCATAGATAGTAAGTTTTCGCCTGTTTTGCCCTGCATACTACTTGCGCGCTCGTAATACATGCGGAATTGTTTTTCCATAACACCGTAAACAAATTTTACCTTTTGTTTCTCGGTTAGTTGCAATGCATACTCGCTTTTCTTTTTGCGAATTTGTGTATTTGAATTTCTATTAGTAGTTTTCTTTGCGTATCCCATAACAGTTGGTGAAATGCCTAAAGCTTTACAACGCTTAGCAATGGGTTGCATATTTCTTGCCATGTAACAAAAACCTCCCTTTGTTAAATTAAATGCGGCGACGCTTTGGTGGGCGACAACCGTTGTGAGGAATAGGCGTAACATCTTTAATCATATTAATTTCAAGGCCTGTGCTTTGAAGTGCACGAATTGCGGCCTCACGCCCCGAACCCGGCCCTTTTACATAAACTTCCACAGTTTTCATGCCGTGTTCCATTGCAGATTTTGCAGCAGTTTCTGCAGCCATTTGTGCAGCATAAGGTGTGCTTCTGCGCCCGCCGCGAAAGCCTTGGGTGCCCGAGCTTGCCCATGAAACGGCATTACCTTTTACATCGGTAATTGTTACGATGGTGTTATTGAATGTGCTTTGTATATGTGCGCAACCACGTTCAATATTTTTGCGCTCACGACGTTTTGTGCGTGCAGCGCCTTTTTTAACAGCAGCTTTTGCCATTTAATTATCCTCCCTATTGCGCATTATTTCTTCTTATTGGCCACTGTTCTTGCAGGGCCTTTGCGTGTGCGTGCGTTTGTTTTGCTGCGCTGACCGCGAACAGGTAAACCTTTGCGGTGGCGAACGCCGCGGTAGCATTCTATTTCAAC
>CAYJPD010000135.1:3691-3971 GCA_964371975.1 uncultured Bacteroides sp. | reverse complement strand
AGCAAAGCGATTCGATAATGATTTATTAAACTACTTCGAATCAGATAATTGCAAAGTTCATATCATTGATATGAATAAAATAGCAAGTAGGGAAAAAGCAATGATTTTTTACAATCACTTATATTACTTCGATATTCCTAGTAGCTATTATAATAATTTACTATGTGATCGAAGATATAGTAAAATAATAAATCATAGAAATTATAATCCGCGTATAATAGAATTTATTACTAAACCATCTTTCTACAAAACCATTTCTTCAGAAGTGTATTTTAATACC
>CAYJPD010000135.1:0-3681 GCA_964371975.1 uncultured Bacteroides sp. | reverse complement strand
TTATTCTGCACTTAGATAACCCACAGCAAATATGGGAAAATGAGTACACTAATAAAATTGCAGAACATGATAGATATTTATTGAAGGTAATTTATTCTTTATGCGATACGTATATTGATTACGAATATGGTAAAAGCTGCTTTAATGCAATGATTCGATTTAAAGAAATAGAAGATCATAATTTGTGGAATTTTGAGCATATTTTAGAACGACTAGTAGACTCTTTTATAAAAATTGTAGACATAGGTGGCGAAAGACATTTATCTATGATAAATCCATCTGTTAATGATTATTTAGATAATAAATTTAAGGCATCATATGTAGAACGTGATAGTTTTATAAAATATGCCTGTTCCCCGAATCAGTATTTACGTTTATACGAAGAACATGAGTTTTATGGCTCAATTGAAACTTCATTTGAAACAGGTGCATTTAACGTATTTAATTTTGAAAATGAAGAAATACGTAGATTTTGGACGATATATGGTATTGCAAACTTTAAAATTAAAGATTTGCAATACAAGGATATCGTTTTAGAATTTTTAACAAATGGGTGTAAGAATGTTATTTCTCACCATTTTCTTCTCAAGCAACACAAACTCATAGAATCTTTATTGAATTCTCCTTTGTATAAATTTTATGAAGTAGATGTCTTCCTTAAAAAAATTGAAAACTTAGAACTAATCTTGCAAAATCTAACCTTAAGCACGTCATCTAGGATACTAACTAGATTGTACGAATTATTTAGCGACGATGAAGAAATTGTGGAAGTGTTAAGAGAGTTAGTAAAGGAGCAAGCGGATAAGTTTTTCCGCATAGAATACGAGTGTGATATAGATGTTTCATTTGATGCTAGTGATTACGATTATTATGGTCTTCCAGCTCTTATAGAAACCACTGAAAGACGAGAATATGATAATGCGCAAGACTGCGTGAGCGAACTACTATATGATCTGCCCAAGGATTTGGTTTGCGAAATAACAGATTACGCTGAATGTGTTGATTTATCTTGTGTAGAGGATGTCGTGACCGCATATTTTGATTCAGATGATGAGCCGTACAATCCATCAGAATTTCAGGATGGCGCAAATTTTGAGATTATTAGCGAACTTTTTGAAAATTCTATTTTAAAATTATCAGATGAATAATGTTTACCTATTTTTGTACCTGTCATATTTAATTGATAAATAATCAAGCAAAATTTCTTTATTATTGCACGTTTGCTTTCAAATATATTAAAAAAATATGATAATGCTCTTTGCCATGTTTGAGTTGTTTATGAGAATGAAAACGGCTCATCTGGTAATTGTGCAGCTATCGCTAAATCATCTTCGGCTTTTTTGCTAAAGTTCGAACTTTCTTCATCATTTGACGAAGCGAGAGCCATATTTTGATATATATTTGCTCTAATATTGTAATAGATAGGTTGATTTTGTTCTCTTTTGATCATATTGTTCATTATATTAAGAGCATCATTTAAATCACCTGTGAGCATTTTAGCAGTTGCTAAGTTAATTAGAGTTGGAATTGAATTTGGCTTATGCTCTAAGACTATGAGACAATCTGCGATAGCTTCTTTATATTTTCCGATTTCAATATAATCGCCAGATCTTATAATGTAAGAATTATAAAATTCAGGTTTGAGTCTAATAGCAGATGTTAAATCTTCGATTGCCCCTGTGTGGTTACCTGCTCGCGACTTTAAATTTCCTCTATTAAAATAGGCAGTATGATTAAGGGGGGCAAGTTTAATGCATTTTGATAAATGTTTAATAGCATTATCGATGTCATTGATTTCTGCATAGATTTCACTTAAACAAGTATGAGTAATAATATTATCGCTATCATATTTAAGTGATTGTATAAGTGATTGGATTGCTGCTCGTGATTGTCCTAACCGTGATTCAACTATTCCTATATTTAACCAAATTTTCGCATTTTCGGAATCGTGCTTTTGGGCCTCTTTGTAATCCTCTAGAGCTTTTTCGTATTTCCTTTCAGAAAAATATAATTCAGCTCTTCCAGATAGTGCTATCTTATTATTTGGGTTAATTAAGAGTGCTTTATTGTAGTTAGTTAGTGATTTGTTAAATTGTTTTAATTGAAAGTACGTAAGCGCACGATTTGTGTATAAGATATCATTTGTAACACCAAGTATTTCAGCTTGATTAAAATCTTCAATTGCTTCTTCATAACGCCCGATTATTAATTTTTGAATTCCACGGTTTGTGTATGTCATTGCTAGAATTTTATTTTCTTCTTCTTGCATTGCACGACCGCTTATAAGTTTTACTATTGTATTGTATGTTTGAATTGCCTCACTATGATTAGATAATAATTCTTCGCTTCGTGCTTTGTTTATGTAAGATTGATAATTTTCTGGATACAGTTTGACTGCCTTGTTAAAATCTTCTGATGCACTTTGCATATCTCCCAGTTTCATTTTTTCTAAACCCCTATTATTGTAGCAAACAAATAGCGCAGGAGTATTAGATTTATATTTGTCGTAAGATTCTTTTATTAATCGTTCAATTTGATTAAATTTCTCTATTTTTTCTATACTATTATTGTCCTTTTCTGCTTGGTCAAATAGTTTAGCCATATTTGCATTATAAGTTGATCTTTCGGCTTCTTTTTTGGCTTTTTGTGCTGATTCTTTTGCTTGTTGCTCTATACACGATATTTGTATTTTGATTATTTGGAGTTCATTTTTAAAATCTTTGACTTCTTGAGCTAATTCTTCCTGTATTTTTGTTTTAAAAAGATTAAGGTCATTTTTTGACTGATTAGATATTATTTTAAGATTCCGTTTAAATTCATTTGTTAAAGTGTTTGATGTTTTTTCAAGTTCTCTTTTGTTTTGATTACTAATGTACAATGGTGCCGCTACACCGAATAACAATGAAACCATTGTGATGATTATGCCTATATTAAGTATAGTCCAATTCGTATCTATATCAATTTGTGAAAAGGTTGCATCGTTATCATTTCTTACATTTTCCAGCATCTGGTTATTATGATGATAAATTTGTTCTTTGAAATCTAGATATTCATCGCCTTCTTTCATGTAGTAGCGCCCAAGTTGTTCTAGCTTTCTATTTTGTACCTTAACGGTTTCATCTATAATGGACAACTTTCTTTCCATTTGCTCTCTGATTTCAGATATATTCTCGCCCTGTTTAGCATAATTATGATTAGATGGGAATGCCTCTTGCTCTTGTGCTATGACCGATAGAGAGAATAGAAAAAAAATAAAAAATGAAATACTGGTATAGAAGCTCATATTAATTGGTGTAGTTAGTTTTATGTGATTACCTTATACTACAATATAGAAGGCGTCAAGATGTTTTTTATTTGGAGTAATAATTTTTGATTTTTAATATCCTAAACTGCATAGTATCAGAAAGCTGAGAGTGTGAAAGAATTAATTCACGCTATCGCGTTAGCGACGGAATTCGAAGAGTCGCGCTGCGCGCGCAGAGGGGGGAGCGTCAGTTTCGGGCGGGGAGAGGGATGCAGATTGTGCCCAGCGTGCATGCAGGAAGTTCCGATTATTTTAGAAACTGACGCTGCGCAGGGGGCTTTGCCCCGCTGTTCGTGTCCTTTTGCTCTCGCCGAGCGGGCGTCTTGACAGACGGTCGCCAAGGCCATTAGCCTTGACAATCCATTGAACGCTAGGCG
>CAYJPD010000134.1:0-4001 GCA_964371975.1 uncultured Bacteroides sp. | reverse complement strand
GGTGCGGCCCTTAGTAGTAATCGTTGGGGTTTGGGGCCATCGAAAGGCCCCAACGCTTTTGTTACTTTTCACGCTGAAAAGTAAAACGACCTACAAAGCTTAACCATTAAAACAAACAAAAAACCAAAGCATAAACTTTGCAAAAAGAAAAAACAAAAGCCAAGCCTAAATATTACAAGGAAAGCCAGCGGCTTTTGTTACTTTTCACGCTGAAAAGTAACAGCTCACAAGTAAGCATGCTTCAAGCCTTAAAGTAAGAAAACAAAATTATCTCTTCGCTCTAAATAATAAAAACTAACTGCCCATTATTTATATTATATAAGGCACCGCAGCAACTCACAGGCTTGTATAACAAAGGCTATTAAGTGTAAATACAACAAAAAATCAGAGGAGCTATCACGAAAGATAGCTCCTCTGATTTTTGTGCAATACTTGCTTTCAGAAATAGCTGTTTTCAAAATTAATAATAAATTCATAAATTGTTAACTAATTGCAATATTTAATGTGTAATAATATTTAAGTAAACTAAAGTATTGTGAGGAGAATTAATTTGCAACACAACAATAATAATCTCGCTGAAGATTTTTGGCATAATTGCCATACGTTTTTTAAAACAATTAAGCAAATTTCTCAAGATGTGGGCTTAAAAAGCGCAGAAATGCAAGCTCTAATGGCAATAGCACATTTCCATATTGAAAAGGATCGCATTGATGAAAAGAATGCGGTGAAAAAAGAGCTTATTAGCAGGCCTGTTTCTATTAAAGAGCTTGTTACTGCATTAGAATTAAGCCACCCGGCTACAAGCCAAAAAATAAGCGCTTTGGAAGAGCAAGGCTTTATAGAGCGCACATTTGATAAAAACGACAAAAGAATTATATGTGTTAATTTAACAAAAAAAGGTATAGATAAAGTTGAAAGCACTAAAAAAAGCATAGATAATATACTGAAGAATGCACTTCGTGAATTTGGCAGTGAAAACACTCAGCAATTTATTCACTTGATAAATGAATTTTGCACTGTAATAAATAGAAACAAACAAAGTGAGGGAAAATAATATGTGGAAAACCAGAAAATATTTAAAACCTTATATACTGTTCTTAGTTTTAGGCATTGTTATGTTATTCGGGCAAGTTATGCTTGAGCTCCGCTTGCCTGCAATTATGAGCGAAATTGTAGACACAGGCATTCAGCAATCAGGTGTAACAGATATTGCACCACGTGCCATAAGCGATGAAAATTTAGCGCTTATGCAATTGTTTATGAGCGAAGATGAAATAAAGCTTGTAGGTGAGCATTATGCGCAAAGCTCAGTTGCAAGCGATGAATTCCCAAATGCAAGCGAAGCTACTTTATATTTGAGCGAAGTTGACGAGGCTACAAAAGCGCAAATAGATAGCGCCTTCACAAATGCTTCTTACGCACTTATAACCGCTGTTCAAAACGTGGGTGCACAAATGCCCGAGGATATGCAAGCTCAGCCTGAAAGTGAAAACACAAGCGCAGAAGGGGCAACAGCTGAAATAGATTTAGCGCTTTTGCGTGAAACACTTATGCCTGTTTATGCTATAAGTTCCTCACAAAACCCTATGCGTGTTGCAATTGATGAGGCAATAACCATTGCACAAAACACAGATGAGCTTATAAAAGGGCCAACCGCTTCAATATTCACAATTGCTATGTATGAAGAGCTCGGCGCAGATTTAAGCGCTATGCAAACTTCCTATATATTTACGCAAGGTGCAACAATGCTTTTTGTTTGCATATTTATTTTAGTTTTTGCGTTCGGTGCAGGTTATTGTTTATCAAAACTCGGCGCTGGCGTTGCAAGGGATATGCGCTTAGATATATTTAAGCGTGTTTCAACTTTTACAAATAAAGAGATGGATAAATTCAGCACTGCAAGCTTAATTACACGCACCACTAACGATATTACACAAGTTCAATCATTCTACACCATGGGCCTTAAAATTCTGTGTTATGCACCTCTTATGGGTATTGGCGGCCTTATTATGGCGCTTAATCAAGCGGTTGAAATGTCTTGGATTATAGCACTTGCAATAGGCGTATTAATTGCAATAATCGCAAGTTTATTTATTATTGCAATTCCACGTTTTAAGAAAATGCAAATTTTAATAGATAAATTAAACCTTGTAAGCCGTGAAAATTTAAGCGGCATGATGGTTATAAGAGCTTTTGCAACACAAGATTTTGAAGAAAAGCGCTTTGATGTAGCAAATAAAGATTTAACTGCAAACACATTATTTGTAAGCCGTGTTATGGTTGTTTTAATGCCTGCTATGATGCTTTTAATGAATATAACAATGCTTTTAGTTGTTTGGGCAGGCGCAGATTTAATATCCATGAGCCAAATGCAAGTTGGCGAAATGATGGCATTTATGCAGTATGCACTACAAGTTATTATGGCATTCTTCTTTGTTAGCATGATATTTATTATGCTTCCAAGGGCGACGGTTTCAGCCGAGCGCATAAACGAAGTTGTAACAACACCTACAAGCGTTTTAGACCCAACTAATCCCAAAACATTAGATAAAACAACAAAAGGCGAAATTGTATTTAACAATGTTAGTTTTAAATACCACGGTGCAAAAGAAAACGTTCTTGAGAATGTAAGTTTTACGGCAAAACCGGGGCAAACAACCGCTTTTATCGGCTCTACAGGCAGCGGCAAAAGCACACTTATTAATTTAATACCGCGTTTTTACGATACCACAGATGGGGATGTAACTATCGACGGCGTGAATGTTAAAGACATTACACAAAAGAACTTGCGCGATTTAGTAGGCTATGTGCCACAAAAAGGTATGCTGTTCAGCGGCACTGTTAAAAGCAATGTGCTTTACAGCGACGAAAATGCAGGCGACGATGTGATGCAAAAAGCCGCAGAAATTGCGCAGGCAACAGAATTCATAGAAAAACTTGATGATAAATATGAGAACACCATCAGCCAGGGCGGCACAAATGTTTCAGGCGGCCAGCGCCAGCGTTTATCTATAGCAAGGGCACTTGCAAAAAAAGCGCCTATTTATATTTTCGACGATACTTTCAGCGCTTTAGACTTTAAAACAGATGCTAAACTGCGCAAAGCACTTAAAGGCTACACTGAAAACGCAACCGTATTAATTGTTGCACAGCGTGTTTCCACAATTATGGGCGCAGAGCAAATTGTAGTGCTAAACGATGGAAAAATTGCAGGCATAGGAACACATAAAGAATTGCTTGCAAACTGTGTAACTTATAGGGAAATTGCAGAAAGTCAGCTATCGAAGGAGGAATTGGAATAATGGCAGAGCGAAATAACAACAAGCAAAACTCCCAAAGGAAAGGCCCCGGCGGCCCAGGTGGCGGCCCGGGCGGCGGCGTTTCCGGAATGATAGTTGGCGAAAAAGCCAAAGATTTTAAAGGCACTATAAGAAAACTTTTAAAATATTTAAGCCGCTATATGCCGCAAATTATTATTGCGCTTATATGCGCTATTGCCTCAACAGTTTTTGCAATTGTAGGCCCCAGCATTTTGGGCAACGCCACAACTTTGCTTTTTGAGGGCGTTATGCTTATGATTTCAGGCGCAGGCTCAATAGATTTTGACGCAATAGCAGATATACTATTGTTTTTACTCGCTATTTATTTAATTAGCGCTGCGCTCTCTTATATACAGGGCTGGGTTATGGCGAATGCCGCAACAAAAATAAGCTATGTTATGCGCAAAGACATAAGCCAAAAAATAAATAAAATGCCGCTTTCCTATTTTGATAAAACCCCACAGGGCGATGTTTTAAGCCGCATTACAAACGATGTGGACACTGTTACAAACACATTAAACCAAAGTTTATCGCAAACTATAACAGCTATAACAACGCTTATTGGTATTTTAATAATGATGCTTACAATAAGCCCACTTATGACAGTTGTTGCGCTTTTAGTTCTGCCCGCTTCGGCAATAAGCGTTTTAATGATAGTTAAGCGCAGCCAGCCTTTATTCC
>CAYJPD010000133.1:0-4087 GCA_964371975.1 uncultured Bacteroides sp. | reverse complement strand
TATTGCTAATTATTATAGGCGGAATAAACTGGGGATTAGTTGGCCTTTTTGATTTCGATTTGGTTGGCTTTATATTCGGAAGCTCGCAAAGCTTATTAGCAAGGGCTATTTTTGTAATTGTGGGCTTAGGCGCACTTGGCTCAATTCCCTCTTTAATTCAGCCTTTAGAAAAAACATCTGAAAGTTGATTGTTAAATTAAGAAAAAACTTGTAAATCAACTTTACAAAAATACAAACAAGCACTATTAATTTTGATAGTGCTTGTTTGTGTTATATACATATTATTTACAAGTTTTAAAGCTCTTTTTCCATAACTACAACTGTATAAAGTTCTTGTTTTACCTCAGCACCAATTGGTATAAACTTGTTTTTTTGCCAAAATGATTTTGCTTGATTATTGCCTTTAACATAACCTAATCGCGCTTTTGTAAATTTAATAATTTTTAAATATTCACAGCAGCCGTTTATTATAGATGTTCCTATCCCCATGCCCTGCAATTCACTGTTCATCATAAAAAACCCTATATATGCTGTTTCATCATTTGGGTACTTTAATATCAAATCCATAACAGCAATTAATTTTTTATGCTCAAAAAAACCAATATAGTATTTATCTTTATGTTTTTTGCCCGGCGGTAAAGCTTTTAAATCTTTTATAATACTTTCTCTACATGCATTTGGAGGGCAAAATTTGTAGTACATTTTATTTTTATTGCATAAGCTTAATATGCTATCAATATCATTTGCTGTTATTTTCAAAACTTGGTATTTATCAGACAAAGAAGCTATATTCATTTTAACACCACATTAAATATACTTATTTTTGAATTGCATTATAAAATATTATAACCACTTAATATATTTAAAACAATAGTAATTTTTCAAAAAAGGTAATTATAATAAAAATATAGTACAAAAATAGTCGAAATATCATATTTTTTTGTATTTTTTACTTTAATGCACTTTACATTTAGTTGTAAAGTGTTATATAATAAGTATGTTTAAAATTATTTAATAAATTTGAAAGGTTGGTTTTTGCTTGGCTTTACATATTACAAAAAGTAAAAACGAAACTTTTTTGCTGGCAGAGAAATTTGCAAAAGCATTGCGCCCGGGAGATTTAATTTTGTTTAACGGTGGGCTCGGCTGTGGAAAAACAGCTTTTTGCTCCGGTATTGCAAAAGGCCTTGGTATAAACGATATTGTCCAAAGCCCTACATTTTCTATAGCTAATGTGTATATCGGTGAGCATACATTTGTCCATTTTGACTTTTACCGCCTTACAAACGAGCAAGACCTTGAAATGGCAGGTTTTTACGATTATTTAGGCTCCGGTGCTATAGTTGCAGGTGAATGGGCACAAAGGCTAATTGAAATTAATGCAGATATACCTGAGCCAACATATATAATTGATATGCAAATATTATCTGAAAACGAGCGTAAAATAACAATAACACACGGAGGTGCACTTTGATAACTTTTGCGCTTGATTGCCACAGCCAAACGGCAGGCGTAGCTGTTTTAAAAGATAATGCCCTTTTATATGAATGCACATTCGCCTCACAATCAACACACAGTGAAACTTTACTTAAATTATGTGACGATGCTTTTAATACAGTAAATTTAAAGCCTTTTGACATAAATTTGTTTGCCGTTACAAATGGCCCCGGAAGTTTTACAGGCATTAGAATAGGGCTTTCAATTATTAAAGCTATGGCGTTTGCAAATAACACACCTTGCGTGGGGGTATCCTCATTAAAAGCGCTGGCGAACAGTTTACCGATAAACGGCTATATAGCAGCTTGCATTGATGCGAGAAGAGACGAAATTTACTGTGCTTTATTTAAAAAGGAAAACGGCGTTATTACACAAATTATCGAAGACGATGCATTAAGCTGTGATAACTTTTCTTTAATAACAAAGCAAAAAACTGAAAGCGGTGCTATAGTAACAGCTATTGGTGATGGTGCAAAAAAACTTTGTAATTCACATAAAAATTTTATAATGAGCGAAGATGTATATATTATGGGCAGAGCAAGCTCTATTGCTAAACTTGCAACAGAAGACTATAATAATAATAAAGCTATTTCAAGCAATAAATTAATGCCATCATATTTAAAGCTATCTCAAGCTGAAAGGCAAATGCAAAATAAGGAGTTTAAATGATTACAAAAGTATCTTTAGGTGCCGACCATGGAGGTTATGAATTAAAAGAAGCCATTAAAATGTATTTAAAAACAAATAGTATTGAGTATATTGATTGCGGAGCAGATGATACAAATACAACCGATTACCCGGATTTTGCACAAAAAGCGTGTTCTTTAGTTCAAACAAGCGATGTGCAAGCGGCACTATTGTTTTGCGGCACAGGTGTTGGCATAAGCATAGCAGCTAACAAATTAAAAGGTATTAGAGCATGTTGTTGCAGCGATGTTTTTAGCGCAAAACACACAAGATTACACAATAATGCAAACGCATTATGTTTAGGAGGAAGGGTTTTAGGCACGGGGCTTGCAATTGAGCTTGTTGATGTGTTTTTGAAAACTGACTTTTTGGGAGATCATCATCAAATTAGAGTTGATAAAATTTCAGCGCTTGAAGTATAAATATATTTAAGGAGAAAATAAATGAAACAACCAATAATTATGGAGCACCCTCTTGTACAACACAAAGTTAGCTTAATGAGAGATAAGAACACAGGAACAAAAGAATTTAAAGAACTTGTTAGTGAACTTGCTAATTTATTGTGTTATGAAGCTACAAGAGATTTGCCCACAAAGGAAATTGAAATTGAAACACCTTTAACTGTTGCTAAAACACGTGTGTTGGCAGGCAGAAAATTAGCACTTGTTCCAATACTTCGTGCAGGGCTTGGAATGGTAGATGGAATGCTTGCTTTAATTCCCGCAGCAAGGGTTGGGCACATTGGTATGTATAGAGATGAAAGCACATTAGAGCCTGTTGAATATTATTGCAAATTGCCGGATGATATAGCAGAGCGTGAAGTAATTGTTTTAGACCCAATGCTTGCAACAGGCGGAAGCGCTAGCGACGCAATAACACAAATTAAAAAGCGCGGTGCAAAAAATATTAAATTCATAGGTATTATAGGTGCACCTGAAGGCTTGAAAAAATTATCTGACGAGCATCCCGATGTATCGGTATACCTTGCCGCTTTAGATGAAAAGCTAAACGAAAACGGATATATTATACCAGGGTTAGGCGATGCCGGAGATAGAATTTTCGGAACAAAATAATGCATATTATTGGAGATGAAGCTAATGGAAAAACGAGAATTACAGCGTAAAATAACCGCTACATGTGTTATAACCGCAATTTTTTGTGTTATGTTGGGAATATCTGTTTACTTATTGTTAATGTCTGAACTATTTACACCTACAATACAATGGCTCATGATAGCATGTTGTGGAATTTTAGCTATTTCAGTTATTGGTTTTGTTTGGAATAAAGTTCTTGAAATTCGTGCATTAAGAATTGTTATAAGGGATAATATAAGCACACAAAGCAATAATTCTTTAGCAACATCCACAAACTCTGTAGAGCCGATGCATAACACATTAACAGACTCAAACAGCATTGATATAGAGCAAAATGATTTTTTCAGCGAACAAGATTTGTTTGAAGATAGTGCAGTCGCAAGTAGTTTTGAATCATTTAATGATAATTCAGCGCTTGAGCCTGAAAATAATTATTTTGCTGATAACATGAACGCTGATATTGAACAAAGCCCTATTACAAATGACAACAATTATATTGATACTCAAATAAGCTATAGCGACTTTCAAAAAGCAGATGAGAGCAATTCAACTGTTAACTCCCCTGTTGCAAGTTATAATGAAGAAAAATTATTACAAAAAAGTGTGACACATGATGATTTAATTAATGAATCAATATACAAGGCTCAAAACTTAAATAATAATTTAGAGCTAAATACATGGGATACCCCTACTAATGAACAGTTTGTTAATCCGCAAATGCAGCAGCCTGTAGCTCAGCAACAACCTATGCAGCAGTCTGTAGCTCAGCAACAACCTATGCAGCAGCCTGTAACTCAACAACAACCTAT
>CAYJPD010000132.1:0-4202 GCA_964371975.1 uncultured Bacteroides sp. | reverse complement strand
GATTAATTTATCGCTACGTGCATGTTTTTACGTGTTTTATAACCAAGTGCAGGTTTACCCCAAGGTGTAACAGGGCCACTGCGGCCGATTGGGCTTTTGCCCTCACCACCACCGTGTGGGTGATCGCATGGGTTCATAACGCTACCGCGAACGGTTGGACGCCAGCCCATGTGACGTTTACGTCCTGCTTTACCGATGTTAACATTTTCATGGTCTGTATTACTTACTTGACCAATAGTTGCAATGCAGTTTACAGGAACGTTACGCATTTCGCCCGATGGTAGACGTACAAGAGCATATTTGCCCTCTTTAGCCATTAATTGAGCTTGGTTACCTGCTGAGCGAACTAATTGTGCGCCTTTGCCGGGGTAAAGCTCTATGTTATGAATAACAGTACCAACAGGAATATTTACGAAAGGTAGGCAGTTGCCGGGTTTGATATCGGCATTTGGGCCGCTCATAACTTTATCGCCAACTTTTAAACCTTCCGGTGCTATAATATAGCGTTTTTCGCCATCTTCATATTGCACAAGTGCAATAAAAGCGCTGCGGTTAGGATCGTACTCTAATGTTTTAACCTCTGCAGGCATATCCACTTTATTGCGTTTGAAATCGATCAAACGGTATTTAGTGCGATTGCCGCCGCCGTGATGGCGAACGGTTATGCGCCCTGTGTTGTTTCTGCCGGCTGATTTTTTCATCGGCTCAAGCAAGCTTCTTTCAGGCGCTACCTTAGAAAGTCCCGAATAATCCGTAACCGTCATACCGCGGCGGCCCGGAGTAGTGGGCTTATACTTTTTGATAGCCATTTTGTATCTCTCTTTCTTTAACTTATGATGTTATTATCGGGGTCATATCCCCATAATCAGCCCCTCGGGGGGCTTTTATACCATGGATTCGAAGAAGTCTATGCCTTTTGAACCCTCTTTAAGCGTTACAATAGCCTTTTTGCTTGACGGTGTGTATCCGCCAAAACGGCCTTGACGACGAAAACGTCCACGAACGCTTATGGTATTAACTTTTTCTACTTTTGTGCCTGAGAATAATTCTTCAACGGCACGTTTAATATCCACTTTAGTTGCAGCTTTGTCAACTTTAAATGTGTATTTTTTGTTTGGAATTCCCTGCATGGAGGCCTCTGTTATAACAGGCGCAAGGATAACATCTTGTGCTATTTTTTTCATACAGCGAATACCTCCTCTAATTTTTTAACCGCATTTAAGCTTATAACAAATTTTCCGCCGTTTAACACTTCATAAGTGTTAATTGTGCCGGCTGTTGAAGCTTTAACACCGGGAATATTGTTAGCGCTTTTAACAAGCATTTTATCTACATTTTCAGTAACTAAAAGTGCTTTGCGTGTAACGCCTAATGCTGATAGCATATTAATAACGGTTTTTGTTTTAAACTCTTTCATTGAAAGCTCGTCTATAACAATAACATCGCCACTTTGTGCTTTGCTTGATAGTGCTGATAATAGCGCTAAACGCCTAACTTTTTTGTTTAAGCGATAGCTATAATCGCGGGGTTTTGGGCCTAATGCCACACCACCGTGTGTCCATTGTGGGCTACGTGTGCTTCCTTGGCGTGCTCTACCTGTACCTTTTTGGCGCCAGGGTTTGCGGCCACCACCGGAAACTTCACTGCGTGTTAATGTGCTTTGTGTGCCTTGCCTTTGGTTAGCTAAGAAGTTAACCACTGCGGCATGCATAACTTTTTCATTCGGTTTAATTCCGAAAACGGCGTCGGAGAGCTCTACAGTTGAAACTTTCTTGCCGCTCATATCCAAAACGTCAAATTTAGCCATTATGCTTTCCTCCTTTACGCCTTAACGCTGTCGAATAACACAACAAGCGAACCTTTTGGCCCGGGAACTGCGCCTTTAACAGCAATTAAATTATTTTCTGCGTCTATTTTTACTACTTTTAAGTTTTGCACGGTTACGCGCTCTGCACCGAGGTGACCAGGTAATTTTTTACCTTTGAACACGCGAGATGGTGAGGAGCAAGAACCCATAGAACCCGCATGACGAGCAACAGGGCCTGTACCGTGAGATTCGCGAAGGCGGTGGCCGTTCCAGCGCTTGATTGTGCCGGCGTAACCTTTACCTTTGCTTGTGCCTACAACATCAATTTTGTCGCCTTCGCCAAAAACGTCGGCTTTAATAATATCGCCAATGTTCATGCCGCTGATGTCTTCAAAGCGGAATTCGCGCAATGTTTTTTTAGGTGCAACACCCGCTTTATCAAAGTGACCTTTAGATGGTTTGTTCACTTTAGTAGCTTTAACATCGCCATAACCAAGTTGAACTGCAACATAACCGTCGCTCTCAACTGTTTTCTTTTGCACAACTGTGCAAGGGCCGGCCTCAACTACAGTTACGGGAACAACTTTACCGTGCTCGTCGAAAATCTGTGTCATGCCAATTTTTTTGCCTATGATACCTTTTTGCATTTTTATGCCTCCTAATAGGTTATTGGTTGACGGTGTATCACCGCCAACATGACCTCTCCTCCGAGAGAATTAAAACTATAACTTTTATACTTTATAAACAGTTGGCTAAACGCACAAAGCTTCGTTTCATTTGAACATTTACTATGTTGCGTTTTTAGCAGCCCTTATTATATAAGGTAAATTAAAGTTTAATTTCAATATCAACGCCGGCGGGGAGTTGTAGGCTTGTTAAAGCCTCAACCGTCTTGTTCGACGGTTTTAAAATGTCAATCAGACGTTTGTGTGTGCGAGTTTCGAATTGCTCGCGGCTGTCTTTGTACTTATGAACAGCGCGCAAAATTGTAACAACTTCTCTATCTGTTGGTAGAGGAATGGGGCCTGAAATTCTTGCACCTGTGCGTTTTGCAGTTTCAACAATTTTTTCAGCCGCATTGTCAATAAGTGTTACGTCGTAACTTTTTAAACGAATTCTGATTTTCTCTTTGACTGCCATGTTGTTTTGCCTCCTTTGTAAATTTGCCGGGATTTGCGATAAATACATAACACTGCGCCGGGTGTATCATCAACTTACAGCATAAAATCCGGCGAACCGCTTAGCAGTTCTTTCCGGAAATACTTAGTGCAAATTAAATTGAACATTGGTTTACAAGCGCTTTAGCACTGCGCAAACTTATCCCTTTGCAAATGTATTCTTTCGCCCGGTTTTAAACCTGACATACTCAGCGGAAAAACCCACAAACGTGGCAACCTCCCGCTTCAACGCCTATCGCACCCTGCTATCCTTCGCAAAGGAACAGCAGTCGCCTAATAATAATACCAAAAAACCTTGAGAAATGCAAGGCTTTTCGGTATTTTTATTAATAAAACAAATTTTTGTATGTTTGCACAATAAACAAGCGCTATTTATAACAATTATATGCAAAATTACATGATACCGTTTATTAAAAGAACTACCAATCCCACATAAAAAACTATTGTTATCACTGCAAATATAGCATATATCAGTAAAGTAGCACGCGCCCAGTTTTTCTTTCCTGTATTTGTTTCGCCGCTGAAAGCCCAAACTAAAAGTGCAATAACACCTGCAACGGGCATCATAGAGAGCAAAACGCTACCAACCCAGTTGCCAAAACTAATTTCCCCTGTTTGCATATTTTGCATTTGCTCATATGTTTGTGAGCTGCCGTATACATTATTGCTTTGCACAGGCGTATACATGCTTTGCACAGGCGTATACATATTATTTGGGTTTGAGCCTGCGCTTTGTGTGTTTTGTTTTGGCACATTTGTGTACATGTTTTCAGTATAAATATTTTGTGCGCTTTCGCTACCTGTTCCAATATTTTCATAAGCTTCACTAAAAGCGTTATCGCTTGCACTTGCCGCGCTTGCTATTGCAAAACTTGAACCACCAATTTCATTTTCGCTCAGTTTTTTCTCGCTTTGCTGTGCATCTACGCTATTTTCGCTCAGTTTTTTCTCGCTCATAATATTTTCATAAGCACTTTCAAAAGAACCCTCAAACACAGTGTCGTTTTCACTTATAGTTTGCTCGCTGTTTTCACTTGTTTCAATACTATTTGTTAAAGCACTGTTTTCAATATTCTCGCTTTGTGCTTTTTCAGTTATTTTCGCACCGCAATTAGTGCAAAAAACTTCATTATCATTTATATGTGTATCACAAATTTTACATGTTTTCATTTTTTGCCCCTTTTAAAATTATTCTTTAATAAGCTCGTCATCGCTTG
>CAYJPD010000131.1:0-4353 GCA_964371975.1 uncultured Bacteroides sp. | reverse complement strand
TGTTTTGCTTGTTAATTATAACATTTTTATGTTATAATACTTTAGTATGCAGCATATAGCATAACGGCTAACTCAAAGGAGTAAACGCAATGCTTTTCAAAAAACGCACATTATACACTTTTGGCTTCGTGGCGGGCCTTTGCACTACAGTAGCCTCTGTGCTTTTGATAGCGGGCGTTTATTTGGGCATACTGTATTCAATAGCCAGCGTTTTAGGTGCGGCTATGATGTTTTTTATAGCGCCCTCGCAAGAGACGCTTTCAAAGAAATTTTTGTGCTTATTTGCGAGCATTTGTTTAATTATTGCCATGATGGGCGGCTCGCCGCAAACATTGCAAGGGGCAATTGTTTCTATAGCAGGCGCGTTAAGCTGGCCTTTATTTGCATTTTTGCATCTTGAAAAAAATTCAAAGGATAATGTAATTAACACTGTGGCAAATTTAGTTATAGTAGCGGGCATTGTGCAACTTATATTTAGTTTTGTGCCCTTAGACGATAACTTTATTGTTGTAATGGCAGCTGCAATTGGCGCGGCTCAAACTGCGTTTGCATTTGTCCTTAAAAATGCACAGCCAAGTTCTTCAAATTCATCAAGATTATAGGTGATATATGAAAAAACGTAAGCTTAATTTACACTTTAGTGTAAAATTTATAAAAACTAATATATGTGTTCTGTTAACTGCTATTTTATTAACAGCTTGTAGCGGGCAAGTAGTTCCAACACAAAACGACTTTACCGGGGTGCCCCAGGATATGAATAACAGCACTATTAATTCACAAACTCAGCAGGAGCAAAACGGCGAGCAAACAGGCGAGCAGGCGCAAAACTTAACGCCGCAGCAAATAAAAAGTGAGCTACCTTACAGAGCAATTTGGATAAGCTATTTAGATTTTTTTGCGTTTGATACAAGCAGTGAACAGGCGTTTACACAAAGCGTTATACAAGTTTTCGATAATTGTTTAAGCGTTGGTATTAATACCGTTATCGTTCAAGTGCGCCCGTTTTCAGATGCAATTTATCCAAGTGAAATTTACCCGTTTAGCCACCTTATTACAGGCGTGCAAGGGCAAAGCCCAAATTACGACCCACTTGCTATTTTAATAGAGCAGGCGCACGCTAAAGGCCTTTTGTTTGAAGCGTGGATAAACCCTTATAGGGTGTCGCTTAACTCTATATTGCCCGAGGAAGAAATTGCGCAAAACAGCCCTGCAATTATAAACCCTGATTGGGTGCGAAAAGTTGACACAGGCATGTTTTTCGACCCGTCAATACCCGAGGCACAGCAAATGATTATAGACGGTGTGCTTGAAATAATTAACAATTATGACGTTGACGGAATACATTTTGATGATTATTTCTACCCCACAACCGATGCGAGTTTTGATGAAGAAACTTATGCACTATATGCAAACGGGCAAGATTTAGCCTCGTGGCGTAGGGAGAATGTAAACACATTAATTCGCAATGTTTACAGCGCAATAAAACAGGCAGACCCAACATGTGTGTTTGGCATAAGCCCACAAGGGAATAATGATAACAACTATAATTCGCAATACAGCGATGTAAACCTTTGGCTTGCACAGCCGGGTTATGTAGATTATATACTGCCACAAATTTACTGGGGCTTTGATTTTACACTATCAAACGGCTCGCAGCAATATGCATTTGCTAATTGCACCCGGCAGTGGGCAAATTACGAGCGGCACGAGAGCGTAGCGCTTGCAGTTGGAATAGGTGCTTACCGCATAGGAAGCGGCGACGGTGGCGTGAACGACCAAAACGAATGGTACACAGGGCACAGCATAGCCGATATGATTAGTTATTTAAGCACTGAAAACGGTGTGGAAGGATATAGCATTTTCCGCTATGCAAATTTATTTGATAACACAATAGAACTTCAGGAAAATGAAAAACAAAATATAAAAGTAACATTAGGAATTTCATAACAGCAAAAAACGGAGGTAAAAATGAATTTAATTTTTAAAAGAGCAATACTATTTATTTTGTGCGCTGTAATGCTTTTAAGCTTTACGGCATGTGCAGATATTGAAACGTTGCTTGAAATTGAGGACGCAACAGAAACGGAAGAAGTTATAGATAATAAGGTGTATTCAAGCGCAGGGGGTGTTAATATAACATTGCCGGAAGACTTTGTGTACCCGGAACTTGCCAATAGAATAACAGGCATGATTTTGCCCGATTCAGATGTATATGTTGGCACAATTAACTTATCACAATACCGTTCAGATTCATATCTTTTTATAAACGGAAACACTTTAACATTAAACGCTAATTTTTATTTAACAGATAGCAACGGGCAAAGTGTTGAAGCCGACGAAGATTACATGGATGTTAAAATTACGCTTTGGGAAAAAGGCGAAAGTAAGGCAGTTTATAAAGAAACCGTACATTTTCAAGGCGATGGCACTAATCAAACATATACATTTACAAACTTAAAGCAAGGCGGTGAATATCGCATTGCTATAACTTATAGCGATTACTGGGCATATTATGTAAATGGTAATTTTATGCTAAGCTCTATATCGGGCGAGGGTAGCCAAGAGGAAACAGTTGCCGAAGAGTAATATTTTATAGGAAAAATTTTGAATATAAGTTTATTAAAAACGAGGGCGAGTGCCCTCGTTTTTTAACTGCATTTTAACAGTTTGTAAACTTTATGTATTTTAGGGTGTAAATGCCTTTTTTGCTTAAATATAAAAGGCTTTTTCATTGAATTTTACGAAAGAACGTGGTATAATTAAAGCAGTAATTATTAAATTTGCCTTAATTTCGATAAGCGTTATTAATTGCATAATCGCTTTGCGGTTTTTAAAATGTATAAATAGGCAAATTTGTATATGTTTTATTGGAGATGGGAGGGTAATATGACATCATCATTTATATGGCTTATACTTGTAGTTGCATTTTTGTTTTTAGAGGCAATTACTGCGGGCCTTGTGTCTGTTTGGTTTGCAATAGGTGCTCTTTTTTCACTTGTAACATCGCTGTTCACAAGCAGTGTGGTAGCGCAAGTTGTTGTGTTCTTTGTTGTTAGCATAATTTTAATGCTTGCAACTTTGCCGCTTGCAAAGAAGTATAGGAGCAAAAAATCCGCACCAACAAATGCGCAAAGAAATATTGGCCGCATGGGTAAAGTGGTTGCTGATATTACACCGCAAGTGCCGGGCAGGGTTAAAGTAGACGGTGTTGATTGGATGGCTACATGCGATACACCGCTAAGCGCAGGGCAAATGTGTGTTGTGAAAAGCATTCAAAGTACAACATTTTTAGTAGAGCCTGTTAATAGCGAGCAAACAGTAAAAACAAATTAGATATTGTCGGGCTAAAGATAAAATAATTATGTAGGAGTGAGCATTATGGTAGATTTCGGTTTGGTATTAGGCGTGTTTTTGTTTGCGATAGTTTGCATACTTTTGGTTTCAAGCATTCGCATTGTTTCGCAATCAGATGAGTATGTAATTGAGCAGTGGGGTGTATATCACACCACGTGGAGTGCAGGTGTGCATTTTAAAGTGCCTTTTGTACAGCGCATAAGGAAAAGAGTATCGCTTAAAGAACAAGTGGTAGATTTTAGGCCGCAGCCTGTTATTACAAGTGATAACGTTACTATGCAAATAGATAATGTTGTGTTTTTCCAAATAGTAGATGCAAATTTATTCACATATAATATAGAGCGCCCACTTGTTGCTATTGAAAACTTAACCGCAACAAATTTGCGTAATATTATCGGCGGCATGGACTTAGAAGATACACTTACAAGCCGTGACACAATTAACACAAAAATAACAGCAACTTTAGATGAAGCAACAGATAAATGGGGCATAAAAGTAAACAGGGTAGAGGTTAAAAACATTATTCCACCTGCTGAAATACAAGATGCCATGGAAAAACAAATGAAAGCAGAGCGTGAACGCCGTGAGAGTATCTTGCGTGCAGAGGGTGAAAAGCGCAGTGCTATTCTTGTTGCCGAAGGCGAAAAAGAAAGCGCGATTTTGCGTGCAGATGCTGTTCGCGAGCAGCGCATACGTGAGGCACAGGGTGAGGCGCAAGCTATACTAACAGTGCAACAGGCTTTGGCAGATTCTATTCGCATGTTAAACGAAGCAAAACCGACAAAGCAAGTTTTAACTATTAAAAGTTTAGAGGCGCTTGAAAAAGTTGCCGATGGAAAATCTACAAAACTTATTATACCCAGCGAAATACAAAACTTAGGTGGCCTTGTGGCAAGTGTTAGCGCACTTGCACAAGAGGAAAAAACAAATTAAGTTTATAAGCCAAAAAAACACAGGAGTATACTGCTGTTAATAAAGAAACAAACTGTCACTATCAAA
>CAYJPD010000130.1:0-4366 GCA_964371975.1 uncultured Bacteroides sp. | reverse complement strand
ATAAGTGTTGCAGGCTCTGTTTCGCTAGGCGCAATACCTTTTATTTCAAGCGTTATTGTGCCGTTGCTATTATTTGTTTTTGTATAGTTATCATTTGTAAGAGTAACAGCGGTAGCGCCAACAAATAAGCTCAAAGAGATGTCATTTAAGGTAAAGCCGGCGGGTATAGTATGCGTTATAGTTCCCTTTTGGCTGTGGCCGGTTACGTTTGTTGTGCTAATAGTTGTTGCAACATTAAGATCAACATTAGCGCCTAGTGTTGGGTTTGTTATTGTTGCAGGCGCACTATCGCCGTTAAAAGTAGTTGCAATTGAAGTTTTGGGCTGAATATATAGCTTATCACTTGTGAGCGTTGCTGTTTTTTCTGCGCCGCTAACTGTAATGCCTAAACTTGCCTGCATGGCAATGTGGTAATAAGCGGTGCTAATATTGGTGAATGTGCCGCTTGTAAATTCGTTTTTAGCTGTTAAATTAAATGTAAAGCTAATTTTTTCATTTTGCAATAACTCGGTGTATGTGGTATCTGAAATAGAAGCCATATCAATTGCCATTACATTGCTTGTATTATCAAAGCTATATGTAACAGTGCCTCTATTTGCGCCTAAGTTATCTTGCACATTTACAGGGGTTGTAGCAGAATCAAATGCGGTAGTATCAATATAATCGGCATAACTGCCAAAGTCAATTTCAAGCGTAGTTAAATCGCTTAAATTAATAGCGCTTGCAGTTGTGTTTGTAATTTCAAGCGTTACCGGTGTAGTAGCGTTTGGCATTACAAAGCCCTCAGTAGAAGCTGTTGCGCTATCGCCATATAAAAGCCTTGCGCTGAAAGTGCCATCTGCCTGTGCTACAGTGCCCGTTCCGGTAAATGTTGTGTGCTGTTTTGGGCGGTTTGCCGCATAAGGTGCCGCTGCTATAACAGTTTTATTAGGCGTTGGGTATGCGCTACCGCTTTCTAATGTCCAGCCACTTAATTGGCCGTTTCCAAAGGCTGAAAGCCAGCTAAGCTCTATATTCTCACTTGGTAATGCTACAAGCGCGTTAGCTGTAGCACTTGTAGGTAATTTTACAGGTAATGCACTATTATAGGCGAAAGCTTCAAAATCAGCGTTATTGCTTGAATAATAGCTTCCTGCAAGGTAAATATTATTCTGCAAAGTAGTAAAGCCATCGGCTTTTGTGCCCATTAACGGGTAGCTTTCATCGGCTGTGCCATCAGGCGTTGCGTCGGTATCCATACTTGGTGCAAGCGCAAGGTAAAGCACATCGTTTATTGTTGCTTCGTCCATAGGAGTAACATCTGTTGCAATGGTTTCATCATACACTATACCGCCCACTATGCCGCCTATTGATTGGCGTGGGTTCGTGCCGCTTAGCGTAGCTGTATAATCATAGCTAAAAGGTGATACAGGTAGGCCGGTAGCATCTTGCACGTTGTGCACAAAGTAGCTGTCTTCAATTACGCTTTCTGTGCCTGTTGCTATGCCAACTAGGCCGCCAACAAAGTTATCAAGAACAGTAACGCTTGTGTTTACAGCGCCTGAATTTTTAAGCGTGCCGCTATTGCTACCAATAATGCCGCCTGCGCCATAACTGAGAAGACCATATGTTACGGGCGAGACAACTTCATCACGAGTTATAGCAGAATTTGAAACAACTACATTATCTAAAGTGCCGCTGTTTTCGGCAACTGCGCCGCCTACATTTGATGGGCGGTTATACTCTGTGCCGCTTGCGTAAGTGTTAAAAGTAGCATGGATTTTTGAATTATTTACATTGATATTTTGCAATATGCCGGCATTTGTGTCAACAACTGCCCCTGCTATGGCACTGCCTGTTGAGCTTATATCAAAGTTATCTATATTTAAGTTTTCTATTGTAGCAGAGGACGTTGTTGCCTCAAACAAAGCAGTGTCTGAGCTATCCCTTTTAGTGTAATTACTTATAGTGTGGCCATCGCCGTTATAATTTCCGTTAAATGCGCTTGTTATTGCAGCAACACTTCCGCTAAAGTTAAGCTCTGAGCCGTATATATAACCTTGTGTTCCGTATTTCAAATTCGAGTAGTAAAGTATAGGGTTAGTTACTGAGTAAAACCAGTCATCTGTATTATACCAATCGAATGAAGTGCCTACGAGAAATCCTTCAAAATTAGATAAATCTAGGTTTAATTCTTGCGTGAAGCTTGAATTAACAGATTCTGAATTTGCATAAAAGCCTATATTATTCAAATGCCTTGCTGTGCGCACGGAATAAGTCATATTAGCGGCGTTTGTAGCATCGGCTAGGTAAATTGCCTTGGCAAACAGCGGGTTAATATACGCAACACTTGCCGCTTGCCTATCGTTTGTAAGGCTAAGCTCAATAACATCTGTATTATCGTTATAAACTGTGTTATTAACCGCGCTTTCAAATGTACTATTATCAATTGTGAAAACAGATTCTATATGTGTAGATGTTACATCGCTTCTAAAATGGCTTGTGAATTCATCATAGCGGTCGTTATCGGAGTATACGTTAAGCCATGCTTCAATTTCGGTTTCACTTAAAGCTGTGCCATTCACAGAGAAAGTGAAATCACCTGTTTCTAACATAGAATAAGGGCGGTTTACTTTAATGGCGTAGCCGTCGTTTAAAATCATGTAGTGGGGATTTGCATCTATGTCTATTAACCTGTCTATAATAGTTGTACTTGCGTCTTCATTTACAATTACTTGGTAAATGCCAACTTCAGGCGCATCTGTATCATTTTTATTGCCGTAAACTTCATAGTAAACAAACTCAGCTTTAAATGGCTCTAGCTCGGCAACAGGCCATATAAAGTTAAGGTCTTTCTCAGTGCTTGTTTCGTCAATAGCATCTGCGTTTGGCAAGAAATGGCCGTAGTATGGGTAGGGGTAGCCTAGCGAGCTAATATAGTTTGTGTTTGTATCGGGCGCATCTTCTTCGTCATCAACCTTAAGCGGTTCTGTAATATTTTCAACAAACCTATATTCAATTGTGCCTGTGCCGTCATTTTCAAGCATGAAGTTTTGATAAAAATCGCTTGTAGAGTCTTGCATATCTTCATACATGTCGTTAGTGCTAATACCTTGCCCGAAGCCGTTTGTAACAGTGTTTACATTTAAATTGCTGTGCTCGGGTGCAGGGCTATCGGGAGTACCGTCGTCATCTATATCATCATCATAAGGGCGCAGCTGTGTGCCTAAAAGGTAATAACAACTATCATCATCAATAGCCGTTTGTACAGGGCCGCTTTCGCCGGCTTCGTCTAAGTTAGTTTGGTCGGCGACATTAGAATAAGCATTTGTAAGCCCTACGCGCATATTAGTGCCGATAATAGGGCTTTCGTAATATGTTTCATTATCATCTTCGCCTATTGTTTCAGACGGAGCAACAGCAAGGTATAAAATATGATGTATGGCGTTTTCAGCAATGCTACCGCTAACCATACCGACAACACCGCCGACATAGTCGTTTACTATATGAGCATCAAGGTTAATGTCAACGCCGCTGTCATCATCAACAATGGGCGAAGTTTCACTGCTTGACATTACAGTTATATGGTGGGCTGTGCCGCTTAAATAACCTGTAACAACGCCGGCATATTTTCCTTCATCTGCTACGTTATTCCGAGTTGTGTTTTCAATTTCGAGGTATGGGTCTATAAACATAAGGTGAGAAATTTCACCCGAAACTGCTTCAAAAAGGCCTACAGAGTGGTTATTTATTATGCTTTCGGTAGTATCTAGGTTGACATTGTATATATTCAAGTTTTGAATAGTGTGCACGCCGTCTTCGCTATCGGTTGCTGAAATTAATTCAGAATATAAACCTGTATATGTGCCTTTAAGTTCAGGCAGAGGCTGCATTTTTAAATTCCATGCATCATCAGTGCCGGCATCTTCAGCAAAAGTGCTGTTAATTTCCACAACGCCGTCTTCGCTTGCAAAGTTAATATCTTCAATTTGTGTGTAAACATATGTATCATCTGCAAAAGCTGCTTGGTGGCGTATATTGCTTAAATGCCTTGCTGTGGCAATATTTGCTTCTAGCGGGTCTGGTGTTGCGCTATTGGAATTATCGGCAAACAGCGGGTTTTTAGAGTTTGAAGTAATTGGCAATGCATCTACATCATTATTATCTAAAATAGAAACTGTAATTTCAGTTAAGCCTTCAAAATCTATTATAGTTCCTGCTGCATCTTCGGTTTGTGTTATGGAGTACTTGTGCCTATCAGCGTTTTCAGCCGACATATCACCGCCAACATAATCCAGCACCCAAATAAAGCGTGCAAAATCGGTGTTAGCTGCAAGGTCGTTTCTGTAAATAAGCGCAGGTCTTGCTGTTGCTAGGCCATTGTTAT
>CAYJPD010000129.1:0-4450 GCA_964371975.1 uncultured Bacteroides sp. | reverse complement strand
GGCTCTTCCACCATGAAAACCGCAAAACGATCGGGCGTTAAAACAAGAGCGCCGCTAAGCTCTGCATCAAATAAAGATACATCTTTTTCTTCGCTGTAGGCTTCAACTTCTGTAAGTTCACCGTGGGCAACTTCACAAAGTTCAACACCTTCAATGTCTGTTTGTAAATCCATATACTTTGAATGTGTTTCAAATTTTGCATCTTGTGTAAGCCTTGTTTGCGCTTGCATAACCATAACAAAAACATTGTCGCCGTCAATATCGGTGCGCCCTATGGGCAGCTCGGATAAATCATTATTCACAATAAAATCTATGGCGATGTCTAAGTTTTCAAAAAGCCCTGTATACTGCTCTATATTATCAATTGTATCGTAAATCATATATACCTCTTAAAGATTTGTGTGAAATTTAGCGGTGATTGGTGCGAAAAAGCAAAGAGCGAATTGTGCGGCTACTATCAGAATTATAATTCACAAAAAGCGCTTAAAGTAAATTAAACTGCGCTATAGCAAAACTTTTAAAGCTTATTTGCCGGCATACATAGTGTCGTAATATTTTTTATACTCGCCGCTTGTAACATTATTCAGCCATTGCTCATTTTCCAAATACCATTTTATTGTCATTTCTATGCCAACTTCAAATGTTGTTTCAGGGTACCAGCCAAGCTCGTCTTTAATTTTCGTTGGGTCAATTCCATAGCGTTTATCGTGACCTAAACGGTCTTCTACATATTTAATTAGGTTTTCATCAATGCTATCGTCTAATACATCGTGTAAAATAGAAATTATCTTTTTAACTATAAATATATTCGGACGCTCGTTGTGGCCGCCAACATTATAAACTTCGCCTAATCTGCCGTTTTCAAGAACCATGTCAATAGCTTTGCAATGGTCTTCAACATAAAGCCAGTCGCGAATATTCATGCCGTCGCCGTAAACAGGCAGCGCTTTTTTGTGCTTTGCGTTGTTTATCATAAGGGGAATAAGCTTTTCGGGGAATTGGTAAGGGCCGTAGTTGTTAGAACAACGTGTGATGATAACAGGCATGTTATATGTATCGCCGAAAGCCTGCACGAATAAATCTGCGCTTGTTTTGCTGGCAGAATACGGGCTGTGTGGGCAAAGTGGTGTTTGTTCGGTGAAAAAGCCTGTTTCGCCTAAACTGCCGTAAACTTCATCTGTTCCAACTTGCAAATACCTTTTTCCATCTTGCCATTTGCCGTCTTTATACCAAGCGTTTTTAGAGCACTGAAGCATATTAACTGTGCCCTCAACATTTGTTTTAACAAATATTTCGGGGTTTGTGATGCTGCGGTCAACATGGCTTTCAGCGGCAAAGTTCACAACATAATCTATGTCATATTTGCCGAAAATATCGCTAATTGCATCTCTGTCGCAAATATCTGCGTTTACAAAAATATGGCGCTCATCGTTTTGTACGTCTTTTAAATTCTCAAGGTTTCCCGCATAAGTTAAAATATCCACATTGATAATTTTAATATCTTTGTATTTTTTAAGCATGTAAAGTATAAAATTAGAGCCTATAAAACCTGCGCCACCTGTTACTAAATATGTTTTCATTTTAATCTCCGTCCTGCCGATTTACGGCAAAAAATATTTTGTTAAATTATTATTCGCCGTCCCAGTTTTCAAAAAAACACTCGAGCGCCTCTTGCCAGTTGCGCATTTCATTGCCAACTGTTAAAGAGAGCATTCTGTTTTCAAGCGCTGAATACGCGGGCCTATCCGCAGAATTTGGGTTGTTTTCTTTATACTGTGCACTTGTAACAGGCAATACTTTTGCCTTGCCGTGCGAAAGGCGCACAATTTCGCTTGCAAAATCATACCAAGAGCATATACCCTCGCCTGTGCAGTGGTAAACGCCGTATTCCTCGCTTGCGGCAAGCTTTAGCAAGTGGTGAGCTAAATCTTGCGCATTTGTGGGGTTGCCAACTTGGTCGTTTACAACACTGAGCTCATCTTTTGTTTTAGCTAAATTGGCAATGGTTTTAACAAAGTTTTTGCCGTTGTAACCGTAAAGCCACGCTGTGCGCACAATGAAAGTTTTCTTGCAAAACTCACGTGCATACTCTTCGCCTAAAAGCTTTGTTTTGCCGTAAATTGAAACAGGCGCCGTTAAATCGTATTCGCTTAAAGGCGAAAGCGACGTTTTTCCGCTGAACACATAATCGGTTGAAACATGTATGAATTTTGCGTTTATTTTCTTTGCGGCTATTGCTAAATTGCGCGCGCCCAAAGCGTTTAACTTCATAGCGTCGCTCTCGTTTTTCTCACAGCCGTCAACATTTGTGTAAGCGGCGCAGTTTATTATTACATCGGGGCTGTTTATACCAATATAAGTTATGGCACTGCTTAAATTTGTAATATCAAAATCGTCTATATCCGTTAGCTTTACTTGTGCGTTTTGTATAGAGCTTGGCAATGCGCCAATTTCGCTTTTGCCCTTTTCTAAGCAGCTTGCAAGCGCATTTCCCAGCTGGCCTTTTGCGCCTGTAATTAAAATATTCATGCGTTTATCTCCGTTCTTGAAACTTTTACTTAGAGGCTAAAATTTTGCCGCTTGCAACTTGCTGTAAATGGTAGCCATAAGGGCTTTTTCCATAGCGAGCTGCGCTTTCAAGAAGCTTTTCTTTTGAAATCCACCCGTTTTTATAGCCAATTTCTTCAGGTGCACTAATTTTTATGCCCTGCCTTTTTTCAACCATCTGCACAAAATCTGCCGCTTCAACAAGGCTGTCCATCGTGCCGGTATCAAGCCACGCATAGCCCCTGCCCATAAGCTGAACATCAAGTTTATCTTCGTGCAAATACATTTCGTTTAGCGTTGTAATTTCAAGCTCGCCCCTTGCGCTGGGCTTTACATTTTTAGCTGTGCTTGAAACGCCTTTGCCGTAAAAATACAGCCCTGTTACCGCATAATTGCTTTTTGGGTTTTGCGGCTTTTCCTCAATGGAAATAGCTTTGCCGTTTTCGTCGAATTCAACTACACCGAAACGCTCGGGGTCTGTAACATAGTAGCCGAAAACTGTAGCCCTGCCGTTTTCTGCGTTTTGCACAGCATTTTTAAGCAGCGCAGAAAAACCACTGCCGTAAAAAATATTATCGCCCAAAACCATAGCGCATGCATCGTCGCCAATAAACTCTTCGCCTATGATGAACGCCTGTGCAAGGCCGTCGGGGCTTGGCTGAATAGCATAAGTTAAATTAACACCAAACTGGTTTCCACTGCCCAAAAGCGCCTCGAAACGAGGGGTGTCCTCAGGGGTTGATATTATTAAAATGTCTTTTATTCCCGCCAGCATTAATGTTGAAAGTGGGTAATAAATCATCGGTTTATCGTAAACCGGCAACAATTGTTTACTTGTAACCATTGTTAGCGGATAAAGCCTTGTGCCTGCGCCGCCTGCTAAAATTATACCTTTCATAGTAGCTCCTTTTTTATGTGTATTTATATTTGTTGTTTTTTTAAAAAATTCTAAGCCTTTGTATTATATGTATTTTACTAATAACTCGCCGTTTTTTGAAAAAACATTCAAACAGCGGTAGAATTGCACTTGAAATGCATAAGGCTTATTAATGCTTATACAAGTGAAAACCCCATTTTCGCCAGTATCTGAACATAGATTTTATTTGCAAATAAAAATGCGATATTTTCTTGTTTGGCGTTCTGTGCCATAAATGCGTTACTTTTGTTAAAGGCACATACATAACTTTGCCGTACTCTTTTGCTTTCCTTGTTATATCAGCGTCTTCCACATACATAAAATAGCCCTCGTCAAAGCCGCCTATTTTTTTGAAAACATCTGTGCGCATAACAAAAAAGCAGCCTGTGCAAAAATCTATCTCTTGAGCCTTGGTTAAATCTCTATCGCGCATTTGGTAGTAAAGCTCGAACTTTTTTAAAAACGGTAGCGGCAATTGGCGGCTTAAAAGCGCCATAAAAGTTGGCGCGCGCTTAGATGTATATTGCTCTTGCCCGTTTTCAAAAATTAGGCGCGGCGTTACCATAACAACATGCTCGTTTTGCTCTAAATAATTGCAAAGCGTGCTAATGGCGTCTTCGTTTAAAATAATATCGGGGTTTATAACTGCATGGTACTTGCTGTTTATAAGCGGTAAAACCACATTGTGCCCGCTGCCGAAACCTTTGTTTTCATCTTGCGGCAATATAATTGTGTTTTGCCCAAAATTTTGCTTTAACAGCTTTTGGCCCGTGCCGTCGGGAGAGGCGTTATCAACTATAAATAAACTTAAATTAACCCCTTTTGTACTCTCGTTTACACTTGTTATTGTATTGCAAACTTCATCAAAATTGCCATAGGAAACAACACAAGCGCTTGCGTTTATTCGGCACATAATTACCCCGCATTAAAAATTATTTTTTACCCTTTATATTTTAACATTTTACATATAAAATGGCAAGGGAAATT
>CAYJPD010000128.1:0-4483 GCA_964371975.1 uncultured Bacteroides sp. | reverse complement strand
TTGGGTGCAGCGTCACGCTGCTGGCGTCCCCGAGACGATTTGAACGTCCGACCCCACGCTTAGGAGGCGTGTGCTCTATCCAGCTGAGCTACGGAGACATGTAAATTCGCATAAAATGAAATGTTTATGCGAATTATTTGTTATTATGCACTTGCTAAAAACAAGCAAAAAAAATTGCTATCCTTTTGTTTCACAATGATTATTATAACTTACCTGCATTCATAATGTCAATATAAAATCAAATTTAACTTAATACTACTGTTTTAATTGTATTTCAAATACTCCGCGCTTTATATTTCACTTTACTATTTGCAGTGCAATTTTAAGAATTACTGTTTATAACAGTGGCGCTAAAACACGTAAAATTCCTAAAACCGCAAATTTTATTAAGCCAACTTTACTAATATTAGTATGCCTTTCAAGTGTAATTTGTGTGCTGATATCCTGAGTTTGTAAAAAATCTTGCTTTATAATATCCACAGCGCTGCAATTATACATCCATACTCCGCATTCATAATGCAAATTTAAGCTTCTGTAATCTAAATTTATTGTGCCTACAACAGCAGTATTATCATCACTTATAAACATTTTTGAATGTATAAAACCCGGCGTGTACTCGTAAATTTTTATACCGGCTTTCAATAGTTCCTCATAGTATGAGCGCGATAAAAACTGCACTATTTTTTTATCGGGGACATGCGGCAAAATAAGGCGCACGTCAACGCCCGATTGCGCAGCACGCGTTAGCGACACCATCATCTCACGGCTTATTATCAAATAAGGTGTTGTTATATAAACATAGTTTTGTGCGCGTGAAAGCATGCTCATGTATACCGATTCGCCAACTGCATTTTTATCAAGCGGTGTATCGGAAAAAGGCTGAATTACACCGTCTGTTTCATAGCTTTTTGTGGGCTTGAATTTTGTGAAATCTTCAACTTCGTCTGTTAAAGTGGCATACATAGATAAAAACATAACCGTTAAATTGTAAACAGCTTCGCCTTTTAGCATAAGCGCTGTATCTTTCCAGTGCCCGTGTTTTACAATATGGTTTATATATTCATCGGCTAAATTTATGCCGCCTGTAAAACCTGTACTGCCGTCTATAACGCATATTTTACGATGGTCTCTATTATTAAAATTTGCGTTAAATACATGTGTGAACGGGTTGAACACTTTACATTTAATACCTAATGCGTTAAGCTGCTTTGAATAATTCATTGGCAATGTTAGCAAGCAGCCAAAATCGTCGTATATAACTCTCACATCTACGCCTTGCTTTGCTTTTTCTATTAGTATTTCTTCTATTTCGCCCCACATTTTGCCATGCTCAATAATGAAATACTCCATGAAAATAAATTTTTCTGCTTTGCGCAGTTCACAAAGCATAGCCTCGTGCATTTCTTCGCCAAGCTTAAAATATTGAGCTTGGGTTTTATTTTGTGCAGGAGCCAATGCTATTTTACTTAAATATTCAGATTGCCTTGCAACTTGCATATCATCGTCAATAAGCACTTTATAATTATCGCTCATGTTTTTAAAGGCATTTTGTTGATTATTTGTAATTTCATTATACAATTTACGCTTTTTTTTACTTATTCTAACGCCGCTAAAAAACAAAAATAATATTACACCCACAAAAGAAAATGAGTACATTACAATAATCCACGCAATTTTTGTTTCTGAATAAGTGTTTTGCACAACTAAATACCATATGCACAAAAGGCTTAAAATCATAAAACCTGTAAACGGTATTACAGAATATTCTCCCAGAAAAACAAATACCCAAAGCCAAAATACAATTTGCAATACCAAGCTTGTTATTATGAAAACACCGCGCGTAACTAAAGAGCCAAATATTTTTTTCATTGTATTTCTCCTTACGCTTTATTTGTTTTTTTGCTTAATCAAACGAAACAACACCATCTTCAGTATGATTGATATAATGCACGCTTTGTGAAACACTTGCATCTTTTACATTTAAAACAGTTCCCTCTCTGGGCAGTGAAGATATTGTAATTTCAGCTTTACCGTTTTCGAGCGGCACCATAATTTGCCTGTTTTCTGCTTCATTTGGCATGAAATAGCCTTTGAAATGTTCTTCAAAGCTTGAATTTCTCACATATGTTGTTGTTTTAAATGTTTGGAATGTGAACCACGATAAATTTCTGCTTGTTTCATAGCTTATATTTACGCTCGCAATAGCATTTTCAAATTCAGTATCACTTTCAATTCTTATAACAACATTTTTCTCGTCCATTTTCACAACTTCAATTTCATTGTTGGCCTCGGCTATATTTTTTATGCCGCTTTCATTTCTTTCCCACAAAACCCAATCTGCATAATAGCCCTGTACCGAATAGTTTTCATACAATTCACTGTAAAACTGCCAGCTGTTTTTTTGCACGGAAGAAGTTGGATGTTCCCATACCCAAGTCTTAAAATTAGTAGTTTGCACATAAGGATATTCCCCGTTTTTAAACTCGTTTAAATATTGTGTGCTAACCTCTTCACCAAGCGCATGAATTATATAATCTGAGCCGGTTGGCTGAAATTGCCCAAGCATTAAATCTAAAGCAGAGGAATAAGTTGAAAAAATTTTATTATCGCCCACAATGTCTTCCATTTGCCTAAGTGCAAACGCATAATAGGTAGCCCCGTTGAGCTCGGCTATATAATCACTATTTTGAACATCAATTGAAGTTCTTTTTGAAAACTCATTGTGTGCGCTTGTGCTTATAGGAATTAAGAAAATCAATATACATATAGCGCACATTGCATTAATTAGCCGTACACTATTCTTGTTTTTTATCTTTGGCACATATTTTAAAAACATATGCATTATGAATTTTATAAGCAGCGCCGCCAAAGTTAATATTAGCAGCCCAAAAATACCCTCTTCAAACTCAAAGCCACCGCTGCCGTACATATAAGCTAAAAACGCAACAACTATGCTTAGCGCTATAAACATGTACACTATTGTATAATTACTTAATTTGTTTTTTATTAGTGAGTAAAAAAACCAAATAAAAAACAGCGCAAAAATCACTAAATGAAATATAACTCTTTCGTGCTTTGAATCACCGTTAGCAGTAAAAAACTGTATAAAATTTGTTATTTTTTCTTGCTCTTCCGAGGTAAAAAACCAATATTGCCAACTGCCTATTTGAACTGTGTCTTTTATCCAAGCAAGCGGGTGGCCTCTTGTTATAAGTAAAACGCCGGAAAATACACCCAAAACTACAAAAAGCACCCACATAGCAAATTTCTCAAAAAGTTTGAAACCCCCAAACATTTTTGCAAATATGCAATTATTTAACAAAAAGCAAAACACAAGAAATGTTGAACTAACAATAACCGAAATTCCAAAGTCGTTGCTCCATACAATACAAGCGCCTACTATATATGCGCACACAGCTAAAAAGCGTTTTGAGTTAACGCTTTCTTGCAACTTTGCATTTGGCTTTTTCTTAATATAAATTAAAAGCACCATTGCTAATATAAGCACTAAACCTAATCGAAGTATTCGAATTGAGTTGCCCGGATACATAAGCAAATCTAAATACATTGTTACATAGTAACCGTAATAAGGAACAAAAGTTAAAAGCAATTTTGATGAATTTAGAACAGGCATAGCCAAAGCCACTATACTTGCAACCCAGTAATTTTTAACAAAAATATAAGTTAAAAGCCACACAAAAAGCATAAAAAACATGGCGCTAACAAAATTTGTTGCAAACAAAGATGTAAGAAAATTGTTATTGAACAGCAAAAACGGTGTAAGTGTAATTAACGGTGCTCCCCCTAAATAGTTTGCAAAATCAACATAAGGTATTTGCCCGTGCAAAAACCTGTTAAGAACATTATACGTTTGAAAATCTCCGTTTGTAACAATAAAGTTTACATCTGTTAAATTTCTTGCACCATAATAAAAAGCTACTACCGTAAACGCACATATTACATATACATACTTTAACCACTTATGCTTTTGGTGAATATTTTGCAATTTTTGCTTCATTTCTCTTCCTTTCTAATCTCCCCACAACAATATATCACCGCATAATATTTCAAAAAACCAGATGTGGCTTAGTTTGCTGTATTTTTTAGCGTTTAGCTAATTTTTATAACTGTATTTTTGCGCAATATCTTCGCCAAACCACAGCGCAACTTCTTTTGTGTACGATTCTGTGCTATCACTAGCATGAATAATATTATTACAGCATCGTTCTTCTTTAACCGATGCCTCGAAATTATCGTTTGCAAAATCGCCTCTTATTGTGCCTTTATCAGCTTTTGAGGGGTCTGTGCTACCAATTAACTTTCTTACATTTGCAATAATATTCTCATCGTCACTTGCAATAATTACAGGTATAACATATTGCCCTGCAAAACTCTTTTTTGCTCTAAGTTTAAAGCTTTCTCCAAGCTTTTCAATAACTTCACTATAGTGCTCGTAAATCAAATTTTCATCAATAAGTGTATG
>CAYJPD010000127.1:0-4498 GCA_964371975.1 uncultured Bacteroides sp. | reverse complement strand
TAAACTTTTTTTCCGTTTTTATATATAAGCTTATTTAGGCGCTTTGCGTGAACATTAGTGAAATTTCGTTTCTTCCATGTGTTTATCGGGTCGAACAATTCAATGCCACCCTCAAGGTTTTCGTCTATTTTTTCGCTTTTTATAGTGATGTAGTCTGCCATAGCTTGGCCGCTTGTGTTATCGTAAATGCGGTAAACATTTTTAAGGTGTGGTATTGTTGTTTTTTCTGCGGTTTCGCTAACTTTTATTTTAGGAATATACTTGCCGCCTTTTTCCTTTATAGCGGCAAGCTTATAAACGCCACCGAAAACAGGGTCGCTTTTGCTTGTAATTAAATTTTCGCCTATGCCGAAAACATCAATTTGTGCGCCTTGTAAAATTAAATCGCGAATAATATACTCGTCAAGTGAATTAGATGCGCAAATGGAGCAATCTTCATAGCCTGCCTCGTCAAGAAGCTTGCGCGCCTTTTTAGATAGGTAGGCAATGTCGCCTGAATCTATTCTAATGCCTGCAGGGCGCTTGCCAAGCGGCTTTAAAACATCGTTGAACACTCTTATGGCGTTCGGTACGCCACTGTTAACAACGCTGTATGTATCTACAAGTAAAGTGCAGTTATCGGGATAAGTGCGCGCATAAGAGGCGAACGCTTCATACTCGCTGTTGAACATCTGCACCCAGCTGTGAGCCATAGTGCCAAGCGCCGGTATACCAAAATAGCGCTCTGCCATAACGCAAGATGTGCCAATAGCGCCCGCTATATAAGCGGCCCTTGCACCAAGGTATGCGGCATCATAGCCCTGCGCGCGCCTCGAGCCAAACTCTAAAATTTTTCTGCCTTGCGCCGCCCTTACAACACGGCTTGTTTTAGTTGCAATAAGGCTTTGGAAGTTTATAGTCACAAGCAAAAGCGTTTCTATAAGCTGCGCTTCAATTGCAGGGCCCTCAACAATTAAAATGGGCTCGTGCGGAAAAATTGGCGTGCCCTCGGGTATTGCCCAAACATTGCAAGTGAACTTAAAATTTTCAAGGTAGTTTAAAAACTTCTCGCTGAAAATTTTCTTCGCGCGTAAATAATCTATATCCTCTTTTGTGAACTCTAAATTATCTATAAGCTCGCAAAGCTGTTCTAAACCTGCGGCAATTGCAAAGCCGCCACCGTCGGGAACTCTGCGGAAAAACATATCGAAAACGCTAATTTTCTCAGTGTAGTTTTCCTCAAAATAGCCTGCCGCCATTGTTAGCTCGTAAAAATCCATTATCAAAGTTAAATTTCGTTTTGCGCTTATTTGTAGCATGTATACTTTCCCTTTCGTTTTTGCGTTTAGCCGTTAGGGTGTAATCCGAACACGCCTATTTTGGCAAATTTTTGCAGAGAAGCTTATAGATAAACGCTTCAAAACGCTATCTAAATTAAAGCCACCCTGCGCGGTTTTTATGCAGTGGTAAGCGCAAGGTGGCTTATGAAAATTACTTTGCATTGTTGTTTCTGTTTTCGTTTGGAGAACGGCGCTGCTGTGTTTGCCTTGGCGGTTGGTCTTTACCTTTGTAATGCCTGCGGCTGCTTGGCGTTCTTCGCATTTCGGGGGGCAAGCGGTCAATTTCCTTATAAGCCGTCCAGTTTTCATCAGGGCGCTTTGCCTGTAAACTTCTCCACTCTTCTGCCGTGTAATTGCCCGCTTTGCGTTTCTTTTTCCTTTTCTTCTTCAAATAGCGTAAAAATATAAATAAAGCAAGCATTAAAAGAATGTAAGCTACAGTTAATATTATTACTACCGAGAAATATGTGCTGTTCAAAAAATCACCTACTAATGAAAGAAAATATAAATAGTCGCTTCGTGTAACATCGTTTGCTGTTATTAAATCCACAGTTCCCAAAACTGTGCCGTTAAGTGTTAGGGAAACGCTTCCAACAACCTCGCCTTGAGTAATGGGCGCTGTTAAAGATTTAGGAACGTCGAACTCGTAAATAATAGTGTCGGGTAACTGCAAAGCCGCCTGTTCACTTTCGCCGGTTTCTTCGCTATTTGCCTCGCTTTGCGCTTCGCTTGTTACCTCGCTTTGCTCTGCCTGTGCAATAATTTGCGCTACCGCAGTTTCAACGCTTTGCGCATAATCACTGCCGGGTGTTGGCAAAATAGTTTGCAAATCTTCTTTTGGCATAAGCGCAACAACATCAACATCGCTTGAAAGTTCAACGCTAACTTCAGTTATTGGCGCTGTGGTATTCAGCGTAGATTGCATTGAAAAATTATCGAAAAGCCAATCGAAAATGGCGGCGGTGTCCCAAAACGAAAAAGCTAAGCCGTAGTGGCCGGCATCCCACGGTGCGCCCAAAACAATGGCAAAATATGTTTCGCCGTTATCGTTTACCGCGGCACTTGCCAATGTGCGCCCTGCCGCATAGGTAGAGCCGGTTTTAATGCCCTGTATATAAGAGCGGTAAACCTCTGAGGTATCCCTAAGCATAAAATTGGTGTTGTAAATGGTATAAGCCGTGTTAGGGTCATCGGCATAAGCGGGCGTTGTGTGTATATTTGTCAAGGGCATGTCATAGCTTTCAGTTCCTACAACTTGCCTGAATATATCATATTGCCATGCCTCGTTGCAAATAAGTGCTAAATCTCTTGCGCTTGAGTAATTGCCTGTGTCCATGCCGTCAAGCCCGTGAGGGTTTGTGAAATTCGTGTTTGTGCAACCAATTTCCTTGGCGCGTGCGTTCATCATTGCATAAAAATTTTCTACGCTGCCGCCGCCAACATAATGCGCTGCAATTGCGGCTGCCTCGTTGCCGCTTGGTAGCATTATAGCGTAAAGCAAGCTTCTTGCAGTAACGGTTTCGTTAGGGCGAATATCTGCTGTAGACGAGCTTGAATTAGTTATAGGCGGCACATATAATTCAGTTGGCGCTGTTATTAAGGTGTTGTCTAAATCTTCAACATTCTCAATAAAAATAAGCGCTGTCATAATTTTTGTAAGGCTTGCTATATCGCGCTGTGCATCTGCGTTTATTTCAATTACAGGCTGGCCTGTATCATAGTTCATAACAAAAATACTTTCGCCTGTTATTTCAATATCTTCGGGTATGGTAAAGCTTTGCGCCACACTAAATGTGGGCAGGCAAAAAAGCAGTATCAATATAAAAATAAAGGCAATGTAGTTTTTCATATAGATTTTCCTTACAAAACGTGATATTATATACATGTGTGAAAAAGTATATATATGTTATTATATCAAATTATTTTCAATTTTAAAAGAGAAAATACATTTGTTTTAAATTTATTAATAAAAGAGAGTTGATGAAATTGGACTTAATCTCAATAGTTGTGCCTTGTTTTAACGAACAAGAGGTTATAAACTTGTTTTACGGCGAAATTTGCAGAATATCAAAAGAGATGAAAGACGTAAGTTTTGAATTGATTTTTGTAGATGACGGCTCTTGTGATGACACATTAAATATAATTAAAAGCTTAGCTGAAAACGATGAAAGGGTGCAGTATATATCTTTTTCACGCAATTTCGGTAAAGAGGCGGCAATGTATGCAGGCTTTGAGGCCGCAAAAGGCGATTTTGTTGGCGTTATGGACGTTGATATGCAAGACCCTCCCTCCTTGCTTGACGAAATGTATGAATTGCTGAAAAGCGGCGAGTATGATACAGTTGCCTCGCGCAGGGTGAGCAGAAAAGGCGAGCCGCCTATTCGCAGCATATTTGCACGCGCTTTTTACAAAATTATAAATAAAATTAGCAAAACCGAAATTGTGGACGGCGCAAGGGATTTTAGGCTTATGACAAAGCAAGTTGCACAAAGCATTTGCGCTATTAAGGAATATAACAGGTTTTCAAAGGGCATTTTCGGCTGGGTAGGCTACCGCACAAAGTGGCTTGAGTATACAAATATTGAAAGGGCGGCAGGCTATACAAAGTGGTCGTTTTGGAAATTGTTCATTTATTCTATTGACGGTATTACAGCTTTTAGCACAGTTCCTTTATCTGTTGCCGCAGTAATGGGTATTTTATGCTGCTTTATAGCGTTTGTTGTAACGGTTTTTATTATTGTTCGCGCCGCTATTTGGGGCGACCCTGTAAGCGGCTGGCCAAGTACAATTTGCATAATTTTATTTGTTGGCGGCTTACAGCTTTTTACAACGGGCATATTAGGGCAGTATTTATCTAAAATGTATATGGAAGTTAAAAAGCGCCCTATATACATTATAAAAGAGCAAAGCGGCTTAAAGAATTCCGATTAAATTTTACAGTTATATAGCTTACTTTCTAAAAATGTTTTGCTCATTTCAAATTTACCCGTTTAAATGTTCCCTTTATTATAATAATGTATTATAATAACAAAATATTGCACACCACTAAAAATTCAATAATGAAAATGATGGTTTTTTTGTGCATTTTTATGCTGTAGGAAATTACAACTATATATAGTGGTTTGAAAAAAATTGAACACAATTAAAAAGTTGCGATATATCGCAACTTTTTTGTTTTG
>CAYJPD010000126.1:0-4549 GCA_964371975.1 uncultured Bacteroides sp. | reverse complement strand
ACAAGGAATTTAATTAAAAGCAAAAACAAAGTGAGGAATATATTCCTCTTTTTTTTCTTTGGCTTTTTGTCTGTGGTTTTTTTAGCTCTTGATGTGCTCGGCTTTTTGGCCGGCATATTTGAGTTCGAGCTGTTTTGAATATTCTTGTTTTCTATTTTAATCGCCTCCGTGTGAATATATATTTAAAATATCTAATATTTTGTTGAGTTTTGTAACAAAAGCAAAAAACTAATAATATTAAAGCGTGCAAAGTAATATTATAACATATATTTTGCAATTTGAATATACCAAAATAAAAATTACTGCAAAATGGGTGCAGTGGTAGCTATTGGGAATAATTCAAGGCAGCATTTGTTTTATAATTTACATTATATTGTATATTATACTGAATATTAGTTTAAATTATGCTCATACTGCAATAAGAGGTGAAATTTATGCAAAAACATTGGATTATAATACCCTGTGCCGCCGTTGGTACAATTGTGCTAACAATGCTTGTATACACATTTTTCTTCCCACGCCCACAGTACGAGCCCGTTTATATAATAAGCGCAAAAGACGGGCAAGTGGTGCTTTACGAGCAAGGAAGCGACGAGCCGCTGCTTCATTATGAAATTTACACGGTTTTATTGCCTAAAACAGATGTTAAAGCCCTTGAAGAGGGCATAAAGGTAAAAGATTATGCCTCTGCGCAAAAAGTGCTGGAAGATTTTGGGCTTTGATTAAAGCGCTTGCAATTAGCCTCTGCCATCGGGTAAAATTTCAACCCAGTAGCCGTCGGGGTCTACAATAAAATAAATACCCATAGCGTCGTTTTCATAGCATATGCAGCCCATCTCTTTATGCATAGCGTGGGCTGCGTCGTAATCGCTTGCGCTAAGTGCAAGGTGAATTTCGTTTTCGCCCAAATTATATGCCTCGGGGTGGTTTTTCATGCATGTAAGCTCAAGCTTGTGCGCTGAAGAACCGTCGCTTAAATAAACAATGGTAAAAGCTTCTTTGTCTATGCGCTTAATGGGCTTTAAATTCAAAGCTTTCTCATAAAAATCTAAACTTTTTTGTATATTTGCAACATTTATATTATTGTGTTTAAAAGTAAATTCCATTGTAATAGCTCCTTAAAATTATTTTTGTTTTTTTGTAGTTATTATGTAATATTATAACTTAATTAAAGCAAAATAAGTGTTCCATGTAATAGTATACTTGTTTTCACATTTATAAACAAGATAAAAATTATTACAAAACACTACAAATTTTCATAAATTTATGTTAAAATATTACAATGAAATATATTGTTTCTTGAAATTTATTTTAGTAAAGCATTAAATGATAAGAAGAATGTACCTGTTATTTATTCAAACGGTTAAATAACAATTTTATTTTTTGCAAGCGAGAGGAGTTTTAAATTGCAAGAGCTTACATACCCTTTTGACGGCGCTTATATTTTGCAAAAAAAGCGCAGTTTGAAACGCGCATTATTACAAAACGAGAACTTTATAAGTAAAAAAGTAGCTATAATGAGTGGCTCTACCATTGGCGATATTAAAAATATTTTGGAGCTGTTTTTGCTTAACAGCGGCATAAAACCCGAGTTTTACGAGGGCAGTTATGGGCTGTACTATGAAAACTTGGTTTTTGATGACGGCAGCTTAAAGGAATTTGCGCCCGATATTATTTACATACACACAAGCGTGCATAATATAGATGCATTTCCGAATATAAACGAGAGCGAGCAAGAGGTAAACGAGCTTTTAAACAGCACGTTTGCACGTTTTGAGCGCATGTGGCAGGCGGCATTGCAATTCAACTGCCCTATAATTCAAAACAACTTCGAGCAATTATCATACCGCGTTTTGGGCAACAGCGACGCTGTTCTGCCGCAGGGCGCGCTTCGTTTTGTGAATATGCTCAACGCAAAATTTGCCGATTATGCGAAAGACACACCCGGCTTTTATATAAACGATATTCAATACCTTTCGGCGTGCATAGGCCTTGATAACTGGTATAACGAAAGCGTTTACTACGCTTATAAATACACGGTGAACACGCCCTATATAGCAGATTTGTGCCATAATATAGCAAATATAATAAAAAGCATATACGGCAAAAACAAAAAGGGTTTGGTGCTGGATTTAGATAACACGCTTTGGGGCGGAGTTATAGGCGACGACGGCGCACAGGGTATAGCACTTGGTAAAGAAAGCCCCGAGGGCCTTGCCTATAGCGAGTTTCAAGAATATATTAAGCGAGTTTCAGAGCTTGGCGTTATGCTTCATGTGTGCAGTAAAAACGAAGAAGAAATAGCGCATGCAGGCTTTGAAAGAGCGGAGAGTGTTCTTAAAAAGGATGATTTCCTATGCTTTAAAGCAAACTGGCAGCCCAAGCACTTAAACATACAGGATATAGCAAAAGAAATTAATGTAAGCGCTGATAGTTTTGTTTTTGTAGACGATAATCCAGCGGAGCGTGAAATTGTTAAAACGCATATAAACGGCATAGCTGTGCCGGAGATGAGCGCGCCCGAGCACTATATAAAAATAGTGGATAGGTCCGGATATTTTGAAGTTACAAGCTTATCGCAAGACGATAAAAAGCGCACGCAAATGTATAAGCAAAACTTACAAAGGGCAGCGGCGCAAAGCGAGGAAAACTTTGCCGATTACAAGCAGTATTTGCTAAGCCTTGATATGAATGCCGATATTAAAGCGTTCAGCAGCGAGCACGCCGAGCGAATAACCCAACTTATAAATAAAACAAACCAGTTTAATTTAACAACGCGCCGCTACACGCCCGAAGAAATTAGCACGCTTATAAACGACAGCGAGCATATATGCATTTACGCGCGCCTTGCAGATAAATTTGGCGATAATGGCATTGTTAGCGCATTTATAGCGAAAATAGAGGGTGATACAGCGCAGATACTTTTATGGGTAATGAGTTGCCGCACTTTTAAAAGGCATTTGGAATATGCTGTTTTTGATGAATTTATTAACAAATGCAAGAAAGCGAATGTTAAAAAAATAAAGGGCAGTTTTTACAAAAGTGCAAAAAACTTGCCCGTTAAAGAGTTTTATGATAGTATAGGCTTTGATAAAACAGACGAAAAAGAAAACGGCGACAAAGAATATGTTTTTGAAAAATTAGCGGATTATAAAAATTTAAATGAAGTAATAAATGTAAATTAAAGGAGCAATTAAAAATGGATATGCAACAAGTTTTAAACGATGTACAAGATATTTTCAGGGATAATTTTGACGATGAGGAATTAGTTATAACAAGGCAGACCAATGCCGAGGATATAGAAGATTGGGACAGTTTAGAGCAAATTAATTTACTTACAGCTATGGAGAAAAAATTCGAGCTTAAGTTTAAACTTGAAGATGTGCGCAGCCTTGAAAATGTTGGCGATTTATTAAATTTAATAGAGCGCTTAAAAGGTTAAGTTTGCGCTTTTGCAATAGCAAAGCGATATTGTTTTGTGCATTAGCCAAAAAAGTTTAAGGAATGGTAAAATTGAACAGTTATAAATTCAGCGATATTTATGTTGGCTTAAAAGCCGAGTTTAAAAGCGAAATTACCGAGGAAAAAATGCGCCTTTTCCACGATATAACAGGAGATTGCAGCCCCATACACATGAGTGAAGACTATGCAAAGCAAAGGGGTTTTAACGGCAGGGTTGTTTATGGAATGCTTGGCGCAAGCCTTTTTTCAACGCTTGCGGGCGTTTATATTCCGGGCGAGCACTGCCTTTTGCATAGCGTTGAAAGCAAGTTTATAAAGCCGGTTTTCATAGGTGATGTGCTAACAGTAAAAGGCGAAGTAACCGAAATAAACGATACTTTTAAAACCATAACAATTAAAGCGCAAATTACAAACGAGCAAAATGTGAAAGTTACACGCGGCATAATAAAAGCGGGCGTTGCCTTATAAATTTTTGCTTTAAAGTAAAATTTGTTTAGTTGTGCTGTATTACAAAGCGGTTTTAAACAGCTTTGCTTTATAAAGTAATACTAATTTAAAAAGGAATGTTAAAAATGAATGATGCAAAAAACATTTATTTAATTACGGGCGCAAGCAGTGATGTTGGCGTAGCGCTTATTGAATACTTATATAAAGATGGCGATATTTTTATTGCGCAAGGCAGTAACGATTTGCATAAACTTGCGCATTTAAAGCAAAAGCTTGGCGATGCTTTAATAACTTATGATGTTGATTTAACAAATGAAAATGAAATTGAAAAGTTTATAAATGATATTTTGCAAAATGCAAACGAGCCAACACATTTAGTTCATTTGCCGGCACTTAGGGTAATAAATGCCAAGTTTAAAAAGTTTGATGAGCAGCGTTTTGCGCTTGATATGAATGTGCAAATTACAAGCGCTGTGCAAATTTGCAAGGCGTTTTTGCCGCTTATGGCAAAGGCAAAAAAAGGGCGCGTGCTTTTTATGTTAACTTCCTATTTAATGGGCGCGCCGCCAAAAAACACAGCGGCATATATAATGGCAAAAAGCGCCCTGCAAGGCCTTGCAAAAAGCCTTGCCGCAGATTA
>CAYJPD010000125.1:0-4662 GCA_964371975.1 uncultured Bacteroides sp. | reverse complement strand
GAGCAGAGGACTGAAAATCCTCGTGTCGTTGGTTCGATTCCGACCGGAGGCACCATCAGCGATGCGCTGGACCCAAATATGGGTTCAGTGTTTTTTATTTTTAGCCTCAAATTATTTTTATTTAATCGCTTGAAAGCAAAACATTTGCTATTATCAAGCGATTTATTTTTTGTTATATTATTATGATGATTTAACGTGCTATATTTACAATTTACAACTAAATTTTAAATATATTTTTTCCAATATTTTGAATAAGTGTTGTGCAAATTGCAGAAAAAATGTTTTTCGTTCGTTTACACTTGTTTTTTTGTCAAAGACATGTTAAACTCTATATTAAATTGTTTTCATATTAAATATTTATAGCTATCCCCTGTTTAATATTTTTATTATGAAAAAATTCTATAGTTTATTTATTGTTTGCAAAACAGAAACGGAGAATATAATGGAAAAGCGTTTTTTGTTAGTTGAAGTAAGTGTTTTGCCTCAAGTGTTTTTAAAGGTTTTGGAAGCCAAGAAAATGCTTGCGGACGGCACTGCGAAGAATGTTTCACAGGCAACAAAAGAAGTTGATATATCGCGCAGTGCATTTTATAAATACCAAGACAGTATTTTTGATGTTGAAAACATTGCTCAAGTTCACACTGTGAATGCGCTTATAAAAGATGAAACAGGTGCACTTCAAGCGCTAATTTCTGCTTTTACAAATGCGGGCGCGTCTATTGTAACTATTAATCAATCAACACCGTCTAATGGGACTGCATCTGTTTCAATAAGCATGAGAACAAGCGGTATGCAAATGAGTTTAAAAGAATTCACAAGTTTACTTTTAACTCAAAGTTATGTGGTTGATGTTCGCCTTGCTGGCTAATAATTATTTTTAGGAGATTTATGATGGCTAAAATTGCAATTTTAGGCTTTGGCACTGTTGGTAGCGGTGTTTTACAAGTGTTAAACGAAAATCAAAATAGCGTTTTGCGTAGGCTTGGTCAAGAGCTACAAGTTAAATACATATGCGATATTAGAGACTTTAAAGGGCATCCAAACGAGAATTTAATAGTTAATAATATTGACATTATTTTAAACGATGACGAAATAAAGCTTATAGTTGAAACTATTGGTGGGATAAACCCGGCTTATTTATTTGTTAAGCAAAGTTTGCAAAGCGCAAGGCATGTGGTAACATCTAACAAAGAGCTTGTAGCAAAGCACGGTGCAGAACTTTTAAAAATAGCAAAACAGAATAATGTTTGCTTTTTATTTGAGGCAAGCGTTGGCGGTGGTATGCCGCTTATAACGCCTTTACATCAATGCTTGGCTGCAAATGTTATTAATGAAGTTATGGGAATTTTGAACGGCACCACAAACTTTATGCTAACAAAAATGGCCATGGAAAATTTAACATTCGAGCAAGCATTAAGCATTGCGCAGGAGCTCGGCTATGCGGAAACTATAGACCCTTCCGCTGATGTTGACGGCTTAGATGCCCAGCGAAAAATTGCTATTTTGGCAAGCATAATAACAGGCACACAAGTTTTCACACAGAATATCCCCACTAAAGGCATCAGGGATATAAGTGTTGCCGATATGGCTGCTGCTAAAAACGCAGGCTATGCAATTAAATTAATAGCGTGGGCAAAACGAGCTGCAAACGGGCAAATTTGCTGTGCGGTAGAGCCGTGTATGCTAAATTATAGGCATCGCTTATCCAATGTAGATGATGTGTATAATGCCGTTTTGGTACAAGCAGATATGCTTGGTGATGTGCTTTTCTATGGAAAAGGTGCAGGTAAATTACCAACAGCAAGTGCAGTTGTTGCTGATATTATTGATGCATTCAAAAATAAAAGCGAAATGCACACAAGTTTATTTTGGCAAGAAAGTGTACCTATTCAGGGCGAATTTGTTTGCGAAGATGAATATAATTTCTACTTAAGGGTATTTTGTGATAATGAGCACGCACTAAATGATATTTACGGCAATATAATAATATTGGAAAAGGTAAAAGGCGAAATTTTATTTAAAACAGCTAAATTCACTCAAGAAAACATTGCAAAATTCAATGAAAAAGCAATTAAAAGCGGTATTACAATTAATAACGTTATGAAAATTATTGAATAACAAGTTATATGCGGTTGAAAATTACAAAACCTGCTTTCTAACAATATAATTTACGAGGGATTTTATGTTTAAAATAATTGTTCCTGCAACAAGCGCGAATTTAGGCTCGGGCTTTGATGCTTTAGGTATGGCGCTTAGTTTATATAACACAGTTTTAATTGAAGAAAGTGATATTATTGATATCACAACTACCGATAAAAGCAAAGTTCCATGTAACGAAAACCACTTAGTTTACAGCACGGTAAAAAGAGTGTTTGATATTTACGGCAAACCTCTAACAGGCCTAAAAATAGTACAAACAAACGGTATACCAATGGCAAGGGGTTTAGGCTCGAGCAGTGCATGCATTGTGGCAGGTTTACTTGCGGCAAATGCAATGCTTGGCAACCCTATGACAAAGCAAGAAATTCTAACGCTTGGAACCCAAATTGAAGGGCACCCCGATAATATCGCCCCTGCCCTACTTGGTGGCTTTGTAGTTTCAGCTTTTGATGAAGGTAATGTTTATTCATTAAAAAAAGCGGTGCTTCCAAGTTTACAATTTATAGCTTTAATACCTGAATTTAAGCTATACACTAAAAAAGCAAGGGCTATATTGCCAAAAAGCGTTAGCCACAAAGATGCAATTTACAATTTATCCAGAGCTGCACTTTTGGCAACTGCATTTTGCGAAGAACGCTACGACTTTTTGCAAGTTGCTACAAAAGATTCTATCCATCAACAATATAGGCTACCTTTAATTGAAGGCGGCGACAAAATTTTTAATTTGGCGAAAAAACTTGGTGCTCAATCTGTTTTCATAAGTGGCGCAGGCCCTGCTATTTTATGTGCCTTGCCAAGCGGCGGCGACAAGTTTTTTGAAGAAATTAGCGATGCGCTTAATAAAGACACAAGCTTAAGCGCTTATAAATTGCACAGATTAAATGCAGATAATATCGGCGCTACAGTTGAATATCTGTAATTTTAAGGGGGTATGAAAATAAATGGCATTAATTGTTCAAAAATTCGGTGGAACATCAGTTGCAAATGCCGAGCGCCTTTTTAATGTTGCAAAAACAATTAAAAAGACGAGAGATGCCGGCAATGATGTGGTGGTAGTGGTTTCTGCTCAAGGTGATACTACAGATATTCTAATTGAGAAAGCAAAAGAAATTACCAATAACCCATCACAGCGTGAGATGGACGTTCTTTTATCTACAGGCGAGCAAATAACAATTTCACTATTAGCTATGGCACTTGCACAAATTGATTGTCCTGCCATAAGCTTAACAGGTTGGCAAGCAGGCTTCAAAACAAATTCATCTTACACAAAGGCGCGAATTAAAAAGCTTGAAGCGCACAGAATTGAAACAGAGCTTAGCAAAAAGCGTGTAGTTATTGTTGCAGGTTTTCAAGGCATTAACAGGCACGATGATATTACAACGCTTGGGCGCGGTGGTTCAGATACAAGCGCTGTTGCTATCGCGGCGCAAATAAAAGCAGATTTGTGCCAAATATACACCGACGTTGACGGTGTTTACACAGCAGACCCACGCTATATTAAAAATGCAAAAAAATTAGACGAAATTACATTTGATGAAATGCTTGAACTTGCAAGCCTTGGCGCTCAAGTTTTAAATAACAGAAGCGTAGAGCTTGCAAAAAAATATGCAGTGAATTTAGAAGTGCTTTCATCGCTTACAAATACACCCGGCACTAAAGTTAAGGAGGTTACATCTGTGGAAGGAATGTTAATTAAAGGGGTTGCAAAAGATACAAATGTTGCGGTTATTTCTATTTTAGAAGTACCGGATGTTCCCGGAATGTCTTTTAAAGTTTTCAGCTTAATGGCACAGCATAAAATAAATGTTGATATTATACTTCAATCTACCGGTAGGGACGGCAATAAAGACTTAATATTTACAGTTCCTCTTGATGATGTTGAAATTGCGCAAAAAACACTGGTGGAAAACCTTTCAAGGTTTGGCGGAACTGAAATTTTAGTAGATAAAGATGTTGCTAAAGTTTCGGTTGTAGGCGCAGGAATGCAAAGCCACCCCGGTGTAGCTTCAACTATGTTTGAAAGCTTATCTGAGGCTAATATTAACATTAGAATGATAAGCACAAGTGAAATTAAAATTTCAGTTTTAATTTCTAAAGATGATGCAGAAAAAGCAGTTAAAGCTATTCATAATGCTTTTATGGACGAATTATAAATTATTGTTAATTTGTATAGACAATAATAAGAATTTCTTATATAATAAAGAGTAGATGTGTTTTAATGCATCTGCTCTTTATTCATTTATTTTTAAGGTGGTAAAAAATAATTTGGCAAACAATAACAATATAGAAAATAACGGCGATAACAAATTAAATAATACCGGAATTTCTTCGTTTTCCACATCTCAATTAATTTTAGAGTTGTTTAAACGATTTGGTTTATTTATTAAATTAATAATTTTAACTGTTGCTAAGGGCATAAAAATTGCCGGCATAGCAATTGCCAAGTTCAGCGTTAAAGCAGCTAAATTTATTGCGAAGTACACTGTTATAATTGTAAAAGCT
>CAYJPD010000124.1:0-4703 GCA_964371975.1 uncultured Bacteroides sp. | reverse complement strand
TGAATTAAACGGCGTGCCTCGCCTTTACTCTGTGCAAGTTTTGCCAAAACAAGTGCGTCTAAAACGCCAATTTCACCGCCGTTTAAATTTTCTTGGCTAAGCTGTGTTGAGGGCATGTTTTCCTCGCTGGCCTCACCGCTGAAAAGCGCTGTTGCCGTTTGAAGTGCTTTTTGCGCCTCTTCTTCGCTGTGCACAAGTTTTGTAAGCTCGAAAGCAAGCGTTTGTTTTGCAAGGTTAATTTCTTTTCCGCTTTGCATATCAATTGCGTTAATTTCATCAACAGGCAAATCTGTTAACAGCTTTAAACAATTTTGCACTTCTGCGTCATCTATGTTTCGCCAATATTGGAAAAACTCATAAGGCGGTGTTTTTTCTTCATCCAGCCATACGGCACCCTTTTCGGTTTTACCCATTTTATTGCCCTCTTTTGTTGTTAAAAGGGTAAATGTCATGCCGTAAACTTCGCGCTTATCACAGCGGCGGTTAAGCTCTACGCCGCCTATAATGTTGCTCCATTGGTCGTTACCGCCAAACTGCATTTTGCAGTCAAACTCACGCGCAAGGTGCAGAAAATCGTAACTTTGCATAAGCATATAGTTGAACTCTATAAAAGAAAGCCCTTTTTCAAGCCTTGTTTTAAAGCACTCTGCGCTAAGCATTTTATTAACCGAAAAATGCACGCCAACTTCACGCAAAAACTCAACATAATTTTGCTTTAAAAGCCAATCGGCATTGTTCACTATAATTGCTTTGCCCTCGGAAAAATCCAAAAATTTGCTCATTTGCTTTTTAAAGCGATTTGCGTTATTTTGAATATCTTCTTGCGTTAACATTTTGCGCATGTCTGTTTTACCCGACGGGTCGCCAACCATTGTTGTGCCGCCGCCCAGCAAAATTATTGGGCGATGCCCCGCTTTTTGCATGTGGCGCATATTTATAAGCTGCATAAAATGCCCTACATGTAAGCTATCTGCTGTTGGGTCGAAACCTGTGTAAAATGTTATTTTCTCTTTGCCGAGCAAATCGCTTATAGCTTGCTCGTCTGTCGCCTGCGCGAAAAGGCCTCTCTCCTTGAATAAATCGAATACATTACTCATTTTTTTCTCCTTACTGCTTAGCAAAAAGCAAAACGCCCTCTGCCAAAATAATTGGCAGAGGGCGATAAATTCGCGGTACCACCTCTGTTCGCTTACACCTCACAGCATAAGCCTTAGCGTGCACAAAGGCACAAAGCGCTGTAACGCGCGCTAAACGACAAAGCCTACACAGAGGATACCCCCTTCAGCTTGCAGCTCTGAGATGTATTCACTGTATTTCACACGCGTTTTTACACCTGCCAAACGCTCTCTTTGCCGTGAATTTACAGCTACTTTTTCTCTTCATAGCCTTTTTCTTAGTTTATTATATCGCATAGTTTAATTTTGTCAAGGTTTACTTTTAAAATAGGCTTTTCAACAAAATTAAATTACTAAAAAATTACATGTTACTTTAACCTTTGCTTAAAAAAATTAAACTACCTTATTTTATACGGCTTAAAATTAAGGCTGTCCGCACTAATGAGCTTATAATTAACACCGTTTATTTGGCCTTGCACAGCGTTTTTTATTGAAGCACCGTGCAAGTGCCCATAGTAACATTCTTTTACTCCAAACTCTTGCAAAACGCTTATCATTTCCTCGGCTTTTTCGCTTTTGCTAATAGGTGGATAATGTAAAAACGCTATAATTTCACTGGCGTTTTTCACTCGCGCTTGTTGCAATGATGCCAAAAGCCGCCCTTTTTCCCTGTTTATTATTTTCATATCTTTTTCTTCGCCGTTTTCAAAAAGCCAGCTTCTTGTACCGCACAGCGCAATACCATTTTCAATATAGCAATTATTATTCATTATATTAAGCGTATTAAACCCGTTTTGGGTAAAAAAGTTCTGCATTTTATTTGCGGTGCTCCACCAATAATCGTGGTTACCTTTTATAAGAATTTTCTTGCCGGGCAGCTTATCCACAAATGCAAAATCGTTTTTGCTCTCAGCAAGGCTCATGCCCCAAGATAAATCACCTGCTAAAACTACAACATCGCCTTCTTGCACACAGCTTTTCCAGTTTTCCTCAATGCGTGCCACGTAATTATTCCAGCCTTTGAACTCGTCCATCGGTTTATTTGTGCCAAGAGATAAATGCAAATCTCCTATAGTAAAAATTGCCATAAGCCCTCCATGAATATTAAGGCGTTTTGCCGTGAATAATAAATGTACACCAAAGGAGGTGTTTGCCATGCAAAATGAAATAAGATACTCTGATATCGACAGCGTTAACAAAGCGGTAACTTGCAATGTAGATAAATGCATCTACAACAACGGTAACATGGGTTGCACAGCGCAAACCGTAACCGTAAAACAGCGTGTGGCGCTGTTGGGCGAAGAAACAAAATGTGAAACATTTACGCAAGAGCAATAGCAAATCCTCTAAAAACTTATAACATGCTTTTGGTTTCACGAGGGCAGTTTTTAATACTTGCCTAAATTCACACGGCTGAATTTGTAAATAACATTATATATTTTCAAATTCAACCGGCAACAAAAACAAAAAGTAGACGGCATTTGTTGTTCATTAACGGCTCTAAAGCTGTTTTGCATAGGTTTTATGAAAACCCTGCTAAAATAAACAACGTTAAATGTTGCTGCTTTTTGTTTTTTGTTTTCAAAACTTAAACAAAAATTAGTTTTTTATTTAATAGCTTACTTCGCATTAAATTTTAAAATCGTGTTTTAACCTATATGTTAAATTGTGCTGTTAAAATGTTTCTTTGCACGCACAAGCGCAAAAGTGCACAAAAGTGAAAGCTGCACGCAAAGGGCTGTAATAGCCGCAAATGTTGTTCCCTGCAAATTATATGCATTTATAAGCGGAACACTTATTAAAGCCGCAGTTAAAATAGCCAAAACGCTTGATATTATAAGCTGTTTAACCGCGCGCATAACTGTTAAAACCATACTAAAGAAAAGCACCATAGCCGTTAAAACAGCACAAATAACCATTGGGGTTAGCAAATAGCTGTACTGTGTTAGCTCTGCATTTATAAATGTGCGTATTCCCCATTCGCCCAAAACCTCGCAAGCAATTACGCCCAAAGGCAAAAGCACTAAAATTACACCTGATATTTTTAATAAAGTTTTATAAAAAGCCTGTTTGTTCTTCACATTATAATCGCTTGCAAAATGTGTTATGAACGGCGTAAACAAATAAGCCGCTCCCACTTGTAAAAGTAGCACAGGCGCAGTTACAGAGCCATATATCCCAAGCATTTGCGCACCGTGAATTTGCTCTAACATAATTTTGGGAACCGAGGCGCTTGCTGTGTTAAAAAAGCTGTATAGCGCAAGGGGCGCACACGCAATCAGCAAGTGTTTAACCTCTTCAAAGTTATAATCCTCTTTGTTGTAAAAAGGCTTAATTATACTTTTAGTAAACAAAAAGTAAATAAGGACATTTACTATAACCAAGCTTAAAAGCGCTATAACCATAGAATTTGTAATTAAAAGCCCTATTACAAAAGCAACAAGGGATAAAATGCCCCTGAGCGCGTAAGTTTTTCCCACTAAATCGAGCCTGCCGCTTTTTTGCTGAATGGCATTAAATGCATCTGTTTTCGCCTCTATCATTTTAAATGCCAGCATAAAAGCAATGCACATTATTTGCACAAATGAATAGGCACTGCTAAAAAAATTTACACCAATAACAAAAAAAGCACACAGTAAAACAGCCGCAAAACATGTTATATTGCGGCTGTTTACATAGGCTGTGTTTGAGTATTTACCTTTTAAATCCGACACTTGAAAACTGTACATTCCAAATGCCGCAAGCGCTAAAAACGTGTTAGTTAGCGCTGTGGAAACATTTAAAAGCCCTGCATTTTGTTGTGCAATTTGCTGTGTGCCAAAGCGCCACACTAAAATTGTAAAAAGCCATTGCGCCGCAAAATATAAAAGTGAGCCGGCTGTGTTCCACAAAAAATTACGCTTTAAGTTCTCGTTTTGCAAAATATCTCCTTGCCATGCCGTTTTTAATTTAAAAGCAGTTAAACTTTGGGTGGTAATATTTAAACCCATACCCGTTAGAAAGCAAAGCCTGCCTATTTAAATAAATTTTTATGCTATGCAGTTTCGTTATCGTAAGGCACTTGCAAAAATTGTAAATTGTATGTGTTATAAACAGTGTGTGTTTTTATATACTCCGCCCACTCGGCATAAGCCTCGGGCTTCATGTGAAAACCGTCGCTATAGGCAATCTCTTCTCTAAGCGAGCCTGTGTCATTCAAAAGAATTTCGTTAACATTCAAAAAGTAAATGCCTTTTTGTGTTGCCATAAGTGCAAGGGCGTCGTTGAGCCTTTTAATTCTGTCGTTACCCATTGCCGGGCGTTCTAAAGCCTCTGCCGCCGTAACCGGTGTTATAGAATTTAAGTAAATCGGTGTTGTTGGGAACTGTAATTTAAGCATATCTAAAAAGTCGCTGTAATATTTTAAAAAGCCCTCGTCATCCGGCAGCGATATAAGCGCATTTAAACCAAGCGCAATGTATATATTGCTCGGGGTTTGCTGTGCAATATAGTCCCACGAGTTAACAGTTTCGCCGCTTTGTAATGTTGCAGCATTATTTGAAATAATTTCCCTTGGGCCTATACCTTTATAACCCGCATTAACCGCAA
>CAYJPD010000123.1:0-4735 GCA_964371975.1 uncultured Bacteroides sp. | reverse complement strand
CATTTAAAAACCTGTGTAGCCGACGCTATAAAAAGCAAAGACGATAAAAAAATTGAAGAAGTATTTGCTATTATAGATAAATTATGATGTTTTTTAAAAGCGAGTATTTTTCTAAAAACAAAAAAAACTTTATTGCATTTTTCATTTTTCTGATACTCTCGGTTCTGCTTGCAATTTTGCACGATAATGTGCAATTTGCAAGCTTTGCTGTGCACTATATTACTAACCCTGTTAAAAAAGTTGTAGGCAGTATAACAGGCCTTTTCAGCTTTTCGCTTGCCGAGTGGGTTTATATTGTTTTAATTTTATCGGCTATTGTGTTTATTTTTACAGCTATAAGAAAAATAATTAAAGCGCAAAAAGGCGAAAAAACAGTAATTGTAATTGGCAAAATACTAAACGCTATTACCGCAGGCCTTGTTATATATATAGTTTTTGTTTCGAGCTGGAATATTAATTATTATACTCAAAGCCCGGTTTCTAAAATGGGCGTTAATTCCGCTGAAATAAGCGTTGAGCAATTAGAAGAGGCAACGCTTTTATTCATTGAAAAAGTGAACGAAGCGGCGTTAAAAGTACAGCGAGATGAAAACGGCGTTTTTAATGCATCAAAAGAAGAAGTTTTTGCGGCAAGCGCAAGTGTTTATGATAATTTAGAAAGCGAGTACCCTGTGCTTGAATGGCCGAATATAAAAGCGAAGCCCATGCTTTTTTCACGCTTTATGAGCGAGCTGAAATACACAGGTTTTTACTTTGGTTTCACAGGAGAGGCTAATGTTAACAGCCTACAGCCAATGTGCTTTTTGCCCTCTACCATTGCACACGAGCTTGCGCATTTGCGCGGCGCCTCGCCCGAGCAGGACGCTAACTTTTTAGCGGTGCTTGCTTGCGAAACAAGCGGCGATGTAAACTATGTTTATTCAGGCTATGTTTTAGCTTATGTTAATTTATCTAATGCGCTTTACTCTGCCGATAAGGCTAAATGGGAAAGCGCTTATGCAAAATTGCACGATTATGTTAAAATAGATTTGCAGGCGAATAACGAATACTGGGCGCAGTTCGACAGCCCTGCATCAGATATAGCAGACGTTGTTTATGAATCGTACTTACAAAGCAACGACCAAGAACACGGCCTGAAAAGCTACGGCAGAGTAGTTGATTTGCTTGTAGATTACTATTTATAGCGCATAGTAATTTAGCGTTAGGCAAAAGTTTAACCTTGCCTTTTTTGCACAAAATCACATAAAATTATGTATTATCCTCTCTTGAAAAACAACTACAGCACATATTATTACTTTGTAAAAGCTATGTTAATAAAAGTATTTTAAAAAAGCGATGTGAAATCCACATCGCTTTTTTAGCTTTTATTACCACACATAATAAATTCAGTCGCTATTTTGCTTATTTAATTTTTCAAGTAAAAATCTTTTGTTATACTGTATTTTAGCAAAATCTAAAATCTTCTTTGTAAAAAACGCATCAAATACTCCGCCCACAGCGCCCACAACAGGTACCCCTTGCAAAAATTTCATGCATAAAAGTTCTGTTGATAAAACGTCTGAAACTTCGTTTATCAGCACTTGCCTATCGTAATTTTGCGGCAGGGTTTTACTTGTTATAAATGCGTTCAATTCTTCGTTTTTTTGCATTGCTTGCTCTTTTTCCATCAAAGAAATTGTAATTATATTTAAAATAAAAAACCTGTCTTCCTCGCTTTTGTAGTCATAGCCATATTGCAAGGCTATTTCATAAATGCCCTTGAGCACCATGCCAATAAAAACAGGAATATCTGGCAGGCCTATGCCCAAAAGCCCCATGCCCACGCCTTTTGCGCCCGAAAGCAGCACATTTACACTTTGTGCTTTAAACGCCTGCTTTTCAAACGCTTTAATTCGCTTATTATCCGGCTTTAAATTAAACGCATAACTATTAACTTTGTGCTTTAGCTCTATTTCATCTCTGTTAAAGCTCTTTTCAATAACAAGCGTTCCCTTTTCAAAAATAGTGTTGAAAGATTTTGCAAAAGCCAGTTTTATTGTACCTTGCAAATTTTGCGGCACTTTATCGGCAAGCAACGTGTTAATTTTAGCGCTGTTTTTGCCTGTGGGCTTTTTAAAAAAAGCTTGCTCTTTTTTATTATTTGCTTGTAGCCTTTTTAATACTATATTATCGTTTGAATTAATCATAATTAAACTCACTTTTTATTTGTTTACTTTTATAATATTTCTCTTCCTTATATAATAGTATCAGATTTTATTAAATGTATCAAATGAAAAAGCTAAAACTGATGTGTAAAAGATATTTATAAAGAAAGCCTGTGCTTAACAAACAGCACACAGGTTTTTTTATTAACTTAACACATAAATACAAGTTCCAAATAAAAAAATTAAAAAAAGCTTGACATATTGATTATTGCAAGCTATAATAGTAATAGTTACTAATATCGTTTTCTCAAAGTGAATAAAATAAAGAATTAAAGATATATTATATCTATAATAATATTAAGGAGGTAAATGTGAAAGCGCTTAAATACAGCAAACAGCGAGAAGCTATTTATGAGTTTTTAAATTCTCGGCTCGATCACCCATCGGCCGACACTGTTTATGAAAATGTAAAAAAAGAGTTCCCCAACATTAGCCTTGGAACAGTTTACAGAAACTTAAACTTGTTAGTTGAAATTGGCAGGGCCGTTAGAATAGTTACAAAAAACGGTTTTGACAGGTTTGATGCAAAAATTGCTCCCCACTACCATTTTATATGCGGCGATTGCGGCTGCATTAAAGATTTGCAAATACAGCCTATAAGTAATGTTGAAAGCCAAGCAAATGCACTTACCGATGATGTTATTTTAGGGCATGAAATTAATTTTTTAGGTATATGTGAAGAATGCAAAGCATAAACTAATAAAATACACAAAAAGCATTGACAATCGTTGTTTTTATGGTATAATAGTAACAATTCCTATTATTAAACTTTAGCTTTAAATTAAATAAAGCACTTGTTAATAATTAGGAAAACCAAGGCACTTATAAAATAAATCAATTTGCACTTAATTTTAGCAAACAAGAAGAATACAAACCAAAAAACGAAAGGAATTTATCATGAAAAAAGAAATTAGTAAAGGTTTAAACAATTATTTGGCAGACGCAAGCGTTCTATACTTCAAATGGCACAACTTACACTGGAATGTAACAGGGCTTCAATTTAAAGCTGTGCACGAGTACCTTGAAACACGTTATGATGCACTTGCACTTGTTTTAGATGAAGCTGCAGAGCTTTTGAAAATTAACGGCGAGGCTCCTTTAGCGTCGATGAAAGACTTTTTGGCAGCTACTTCAATTAAAGAGCTTGACTCTGTTGAAATATCGGTTAAAGATACAGTAGACGTTCTTTTGGCAGATATGCTTTGCCTTAAAGAATCGGCTGAAAAGCTAAAAGCATTAGCAGACGAAGATGGCGCATATGATGTTGTAAACATGCTTGAAGACCATTTAAGCGATAACAACAAAAACATCTGGTTTGTTAAAGCGATGTTGAAATAATTACAGAGTAAACTACATGTTTTAGAGAAAGGATATACGCATGGCTAATATAGCAATTATATATTGGAGCTCAACCGGTAACACCGAAAGAATGGCAGATGAAATAGCAAAACATGTTTTAGCCGGTGGTAACACACCCGAGCTAATAGAAGCCTCAAACTTCACAGCAGATTTAATTGGCAATTTCGACGCTTTAATATTCGGTTGCCCCGCATGTGGCACAGAAGAGCTTGACGATAGCGTATTTTTACCAATGTGGGATGATGTTAAAACGCAAATTTCCGATAAAAAAGTTGCACTGTTCGGCTCCTTCGGTTGGGGAGGCGGCGAATGGATGCAAACATGGAAAGAAGATTGCGCGGCTAATTCCGTAGAGGTAATTGACACTGTAATTTGTAACGGCGAGCCCGACGATGAGGCGCTTGAAGCATGTAAAGCTTTAGCCGGCAAATTTTAGCAGTAAATTATTTATAAATGTAAAATATAAAACAAATGCCTTGCGGCTTTTACCGCAAGGCATTTGTTTTATTGTAAAGGCGTATAATTAATAGCGCACTTATGCCGGCAATAAAGTGCCAATAAGCTTGATATGTCCTCTTTTTTCAAAGCACATAAAGCTATTAAAACTTACCGCTGCGGCCCGAGAAGCCACCACTGCTAAAGCTTCGGCTACTTCCACCGCCGCCGCCACCGCTGCTTGTGTTAATTTTTGTGCGTGTGGTTGTTGTGTGCGTGTAAACATCTTGTTTTATGCGAATATTAACGCCGCCGTTTGAAACATAGTCTAAAGCGTCTTGCTTTTTCTTAAATGTATTAAGCGCTTTTTTATGAAATTTTATATCCATAAAAGCTATACCAATAGACAGTACAAAAGCTATGAAAAGTATATTCAGGTCAATTGACCTTAACAATTTAAAAACAAAAAACACATTCGGTTCTTCATATGTATCTTCAAAAAAGCTTAAAAAGCCACCATAAAAATCATTTACTGCAAAATACTCTAAAAAATTCTCCTCAATATAAATTCTGGCGCTCTCTGTGAAAATGTCGTGTGTTTTATCACCGTAAATTATACAGGTAAAATCTCTTTCTTTCATGCTTAACATTAAAAACATGCCTTCTTTGCCCTCGCCGTAGCCAAGATTGTTAGCCGTGTAAAATTCCATTGCGGCATCTTCTATATAATAACTCTC
>CAYJPD010000122.1:0-4739 GCA_964371975.1 uncultured Bacteroides sp. | reverse complement strand
ATGCTGCTAAGTTGGTGGCAATAGCACTTAATTTCCCTAAGATGGATTTCATTTCGGTGGCAGAAGGAGCTGTTTCTGATATGTTTTTGGTCATCAGCTTTAAATTCTTCAAAGTTTCTCTTGCTAATTGCCCGACATCCAAGTTTTTATCCCAAGTGATTTTCAAATCATCAAGAATTGTTTTGCAACAACTTTCAACTAACTCTTTTGCCTTGCCAATTGCTTCTGTAGGGTTTTCAGATTGCATTTTTAACATTAAATCTATTTGAGCCGACAGATATTCGCTTGAAAAACTGTTTTTTAGCTTAATTGCAGTTGGGTGCAAAGGGAAACTATTATTCATCACCCTATCCAGTATTTCTTTGCACATAAAATAAGTTTTTTTGTAGTCTGAATTATTAGAAAAATCATCATCAGAATATTCATGCTCGTAATGAACTGTGTAGTAATCAAATAAATCTTTTAATAATTTCATCGTTCCTTCATCGTTGTTTTCTTCAGAAATGAACGCCATGAGAGATTTGCCTTTAGATAATTTATATTTGTCGCACAGAGCAACACCAACACTACTCATTGTAAAAACATCAAAATCATTTGTTGAAAAATTAAGAACATATCCTCCACGGTTGAATAATTTAACAAGCAATCCTTTTTCTATCTGCGTTAATTTATTCATCATAACACCATCCTTATAGTATCAGCACTATACGCATTAAACAGTTGCTCAAAATTCACTGCAACACTGCTATCAGCAAGGGAGCTATCACGCATAACAAAATAGTATGGTTTTTTCTTTGCGATTTGTTCTACAATTTCGTCAGTGACATCATCATCAAAGCAAGCTATCAAATAATCATCGGCTACACTGAAAATCTTTTTACCATTTATCTCATAACTCTCAATTTTGCTCGACAAAAGTACGCCCAAGTCAAGCATAACTTGCATGAGCAAATCTTCGGCTGTTCTGTCCTCTTTGATGTTGCTAATCAAATCGTCAAACATATTCACTTCGGTTTCTTCCGGGTAGTAGTAAACATCTTTCATGTTGGAGCTGTCGCATTTAAGTACCCTAAAGCCAATATCAAGTGCTTTCTTTGGCTCTTCACCTAATATTAGTTGAGAACTGTTTTCATCTAATTCTGTTTTTATTTTTTGTCCTGCTCTGCGGATACGCTCTTTGCCTATTTCACATATATTTTTATATCCCGCTTTGTAGGCTTCGGATTTTTCATCTGTTATTTCCGGTAGTTGTACCATAATGAATTTACGATTCCCACCATCTTCAGCATTTAATTGCATTACTGCATGGGCGGTGGTGGCAGAGCCTGAGAAGAAGTCAAGGATTATGTCATTTTCACCGATCGTTGCCTGATAAAGGGCTTTCTTTAATAGCTTCACTGGCTTGGGATAAGGGAAAGAAGCACCATTAAATAAGTCCCTTAAATCAGTTGTAGAAGTTTGAGTGCTTCCAACCTCTGAATAATGCCAATGAGAGCGTGGTACTACATTTTCTGCTTCCGAAAGAAATTTTTTCTTTCGTGGTGATTTTGATTTACCGTCTGCACCCCAATACAACAGATTATTTGCAACATTTTCTAAGTGGGTTTCGTACGAATACGCCCAAACAGCCGTCTCATTAGGATAAATTTCTTCTCCAGTATTAGGATTTATTATGGAATAGTAAAGATTTGGTCTTTCAGAACGACTTTTATTGCAAGTGTACGCTGCTGAATTCCATGCACCTCTAATATCATTATCTGGGTTTTTGTAATATGAATTGTGATTTTCTGTACGTTGGGTTTTATTTGGATGCCATAAATCTTTGGATTTTGCAAATATGAGAATATATTCATGGTCTCCGCTATACCACTTAGAATCATTTGCTGGTGAAACCCTTTTTATCCATGGAATTTTCGCCACAAAATTACTTTCACCAAACACTTCATCACATGCTTTATGTAACTGAGTGACTTCATTATCATCAATACTTATAAAAATAACCCCGTCATCGGTCAGCAAATCTCTTGCCAATTTTAGCCTTGGGTAAATCATATTAAGCCAATCGGTGTGAAAACGACCGTTTGAGTCCATGTTCTTGAAAAGGCGGTTGCCGTCCTCATCGTATTGACCACTGTTTTCCATATATTCATTTACACCTTGTGCAAAATCGTCCTCATACACAAAGTCATTGCCTGTATTATATGGTGGGTCTATGTATATCATTTTCACCTTGCCAAGATAAGTTTCTTGCAATAGCTTTAGCACTTCAAGGTTGTCGCCCTCAATATAAAGGTTTTCGGAGTCAAACCCGCCTTTTGTGCCATCTTTGCCAACACTTTCCTCTCTACAAGGGCGCAAAGTCTTATTTATAGGCGCATTTGCAGTTAGCACCGACTTTTTCTTGTCAGGCCATGTGAACTGATAGCGTTCTTCCTTGCCCTCCACCACAGTGTGGGAGATTTCCTGCATAAGCACGTCTTTATCGATAGCACGCACAACCTGCCCGTTTTCGTCAATAGTTTCAGTCACAGCGTTAGGGAATAGGGCAGAGAGTTTTGCGAAGTTATCATCAGCACGGTTTGGTGTGTGCATTTTTAGTTTGTTAGTCATTGTTTGTTTCCTCCATTAAGCTATGACTTCGAGACTTGCTAAGTAATCTCTTAGTTGATCATTGAGTTCATCAAATTTGTTATTAATCTCTACAGTTCGCGCATAATCTTTACTATCTAATATTTTTTTATCTTCAAATGTTCCCAAATAGCCAACATTCCATCTTTTAGAGAATATATTAATTTGTTGCCGAGATAGCTTTAAAATATCATTATAATTCGTATAAAATTCTTTTTTTATAAACACTGCATTTTTATGTAGTGTAGCAAGCGCTATGTTGGCAGATTTTTTAGTTTTATCATAGTTTTGATTTTCAACCTTTTCTCGTTTTTCTTCATCAGCAATTACTTGATGAAATCCAGCTGGTATTAGAGTAGAGACATTAACTACTAATTCAAAAAAGACATCTGATAGTTCAGCATAAATCTCAAACTCCTTATCAAATCTAACTTTGCTAATATAGTTTTTTCTTTCGTTTCTGGCTTTTTTATCTTCAAGATTTTTATCTAATGAATGTTGATATTTTATTATAATAAATTCTCTGACTTGCGGTATCAAAAGCGGTGTTAGTGCCAAAATTATGCTCCCAGTGCCTTTTAAAATGTCAATAATTAACTCCATAAACACATCACCTTTCAACAAATTCACTATTATTAAAAAACATTTCTTTTGGAGGGGTTAATTTGTCATCATTTCTACTTGTAACGCCGTATTTATGATTCACAAAAAATCGTAATGTTTCTTTTTGAATATATTTGCAATTAAACGTTGCATCATAATATATTAGATCAAGTTTAATATAGTCTTTATCTTTATTTAATAATCCTCTGTTTAATGATATTATATAATAATTGCACTTGCCAACTTGCAATGCCAATGAATTTGCTGCTTGCCGATCGTCAATTTTCAAAGTTAAATTTACAGCATTACCTACTCCAACATTAGTAATACAATACTTTATGTCGTAATAATTATCTTGACGATTTATAATTTTAGTTCTTTCTCTACTGTCTAAACTAAAATATTTTTTTTGATAACCTCTTAATGTCGTTTTGGTGCAATAAATCGTTTCATCAATGTTAATAACAATAGCATTTTCATCTATTTCTTTATTTTCGCTTAACATATCAAATAAATCCACAGTAGTAAATAGGCAAGGTTTAATTTGAAATTTTTTATCATCATTATCTTTTTTTCTGTTATATTCCAAGGTTTTTGCAAAAACAAAAATTGTAGAAATTGCAGCAACAATAGCACCTAAAAATGCTAAAATACCATCAGCGGTCCAATTGGCTTGAAGCCATTTGAAAGGCGCAGGAATTAAAAACACAACATGGACAACTAGTAAAGTTGTAAGTGCTAATACAACAATTGCTATTATATATTTGCATATTTTCAATGGTATTCCTCCTGCAACCTTTTTATCTCTTGCACAAGCTCAAACTTTTTCTTCGGCTGTTTCTCTGCTCGTGCTTTTTTCTCTAATTGCTCTATTTGTTTTAATAGCTTAGTTCTATGCTCATCTGCGGTTATCTGCTGCTCAAGGTTATTTCCTTGCTCAATATCAATGCTGCCAATAGCTTTAACAATGTTCTCCCACACTGCATCAAGGTTAAGCCCTGCAATAGCCAAAGCTGGGGAGGCTGTCCAGCCTGATTTAATCAGCTTTGTATGGTAAACCCCAAGTTGATATTCTTCTTCAAACTTCAAAACATACACTATGTTTCGCTCTATCATTTTTGATAGCATAGTAATGTTTTTGTCTGTATATGCTTTTTTCTTTAGGTGAACAAGCAAAACAAATATAGAGTCAATGGCGTCGCCCTTTGCAATATTTATTGTACGCTCAGAAATTTCGTTAGATATGTAAATACGTGAAACATCGTTGTCAAAGCTTTCTTTTTGCGCGGCATTTAACATAAGTTTTTGGAATATTGCATTTTTAGGAAGTGATTTGTTTATTTCAGTTTGTGTGGGTAAATTAAGCATAATGCCTCCTTAACTTATAACCAAAAAACAAATAAGTTCAAAATCATCAAGCCCTTTTATGACATTTGACTTAAAGCTAAAATCGCCACCATTTAAAAAGCTATCAATGTCGCTTTCTTCTTTAACTTCAATTATCGAAT
>CAYJPD010000121.1:425-4801 GCA_964371975.1 uncultured Bacteroides sp. | reverse complement strand
ACGAACCCGAGATACACGAGATAATTTTAGGGAACGACATAGCTGTTATCGAAAACGTTATTTTAGACGACGTTGAGGACGGCGAATATATTTTGAGCGCATTTCCCGTAAAATATGACGGTTGCGATGGCGCACCGGTAAGAGCGGTTTTGATAGAGAAGTAGGAAATTTAGGGTTATATATATTATAAATAATCCTCACTTCGTTTCGATTACTTATATAATTTATTATACGATTTAAGTCGCCGCCCGATGGGCATGGCGAATTTATATAATATTTGGAACAAATATTATATAAGCTTCACCTTCGGTGAAGCTATTGGAAATACTCCTTGCCTCGTTTAACTCGGCATTTTGCACCGATGGTGCAAAAACGGTAGTATTTCTTGTATTTCAAGCGACATCTAATATATATTATATAAAACAGGCGAGAAACAGCCTCGGTGAAATTAAACTCACCGAGGCTGTTTCTATGATATAATGTGTTTTAAGTTTTCGTTTATTTAGATATTAAAAAAACAAATCTTCATAAATTGATATTATATCTTGCATACTTAGTTTAATAGGGTTGTTGTTTAATCGTTCTACATTAACCGACTCAGCTAATGAAATGACATCGATTTTATCTATTGATATATTGTCATTTAAATCTAATTCGTTGATTAAATTCTCAAGTTCATCTGCAACTTCTAACAATGTATCTTTATTAAAGGCTTTGCAAATAAGTGAGTTTGCTTTGATAAATCTGTTAAGCGATTCTCCTGTGAGAGTGTTAAGTTTAGCGTGTGAAAGCTTAAGGATTTTTGGCAAACACAATATAACTGCATGACCATGTGGTATGCATAATTCTTGGCTTAGTTTATAACTCATTGCGTGAGCGGCAGTTGTTTTAGAAATATTTATTGCTTTTCCGCTTAAATTAGCCGCGTACATAATCTTTGAATAAGACTCCGGATTTTCATCAAAATAATCCTTGAAATTAGATAGTAATAACGATAATCCTTCAACCGCTAAGCTTTGAGAATATTCAGTTGCATTGATTGCCCATATTGATTCGATACACTGAGACAGGGCATCAAATAGCGTACATTTTTTTTGATATAAAGGCAGATGTTTCAAAATAGATGAATATAACATAACAAAGTTCGGTAACAAATTAATGTTGTCAAGTGACTTTTTTTCGCCTTTGTAATAAATTACAGAAAATTTTGTCGATTCGCTCCCTGTTCCGGCAGTAGTTGGTAGGCAAATAAGTTTCAAATCGGAATAAGTAGGGCTACATTGAATATAGTTGTCAGATTCAATACTTGAATAAAAAGCTTTTACTGCTTTTGCAATATCAATAGCGCTTCCCCCTCCGATTGCTATTAGACCATCACAAGAATTGGATTTAAATGCAAATAGGCCTTCCAATGCCTGTTCATAGCTTGGGTTTGGAGAAAAATTTGAAAAAACAGAGTAATTATTAAATAATGATTTAATTTCGGAAACGATTGGCAATTGAGACGTGGTTTTACCGCTGATGAACAGAGGGTTTGTTATATTGTTAACCTTGCAATAACTTTTTAGTTCATCATAATTGTTATCACAGGTTTTGATAATTTGATCTCGATAATCATATAAATTTATCTGCTCACTGACTCGCTTTAAATCTTCGATAGTGTCAACTTCATCAACAAAATCATGTTCATATGAAAAAGGGGACAAACAAAGCGAACTGCTTATTTTGTTTAAAGCTTCTTCAGCATATACACCGGTTATACCCAGGTTGCAAAATTCAGAGATTTCGCTTATCCATAAATTTATGTCATGCTTTGAAAGTTTATAGAAGGGTTGAAACGCAAAACAACCCTCATCAAATATTGAGATGCTGATTTTTTTAATAAGGTTGTTTTCAACAAATGCTTTAAAATCTTTTTGAGGCAAAGGGAGAGTTTTATTTATGCTGCCTAATGATTTGATATTGGATGATAAAACTTTTTCAACATAGGTGCGGTTGAAAACTAAATCACCATGTAAAAGCAAGCAATCATCATCGACATAATCGCGGATTAGATGTAAGGAATATATATAGTTTGTGTTTTTATAGTTTGGATTGTTAACAAAAGTAAACTTTAACTGTTTGAATTTCTTTGAAACATCTATTAGTTGCTCCTCGAAAGGTCCTGTAGTTATAATAAAATCAGTTATTCCACATTCACTTAAAATTCGTATTTGCCTTGAAAAAATACTTTCACCATTAGATAGTTTTATTAAGGATTTATGGCAATTTGATGTTAAAGCTCCCATTCGATTACCTAGCCCTGAGTTTAAAATAATGGCAGTCATAAATCTCCTCGAGCTAATATTTCCATTAACTTCTCTTTTGTAATTATAGGTGGAATTGATGGACGCCCAAGGTCTGTACGAGTTTTTAGATTAACATTAACTACAAGTGCACCTAATGAATGGGACTGTTTCATTTCACAAACAAAATCTTTAATATCTTGCTCAGTAAAAGCCTCATATACCGAATTAAACCCAACAGCTTTTAAAATTCCGGCAATTGAAATATCAAATGCTACGGTTGGCTGTCCACCAACCGATTCATGAGCACCATTATTGATTACAATATATTTTAAATTTGGTTTTGCATTTTGAGCTAAAATTGCAAGTGCGCCCATGTGCATTAACAATGATCCATCGCCATCAATGCAATATACTTCTTGATCGGTTTCCAACGATATTCCAAGCGCTATTGAAGAGGTGTGTCCCATCGAACCCACAGTTAAAAAATCCCTGTTATGGGTTTGATTGTTGTTCTCTCGGATTTCGTATATTTCTCTTGAAGCTTTACCGGTTGTTGACACAACAACCGCGTCATCAATATTACCGAGGATACAAGCCAATGCGGTCTCTCTCGACATTAGATAGTTGTTATTGATTATTGTTGAGCTGTTGTATTTTTCAAATGTATTTTGAGTTACAACTAATGCATAGGGCTTTTTATATTTTTTCATATAGTTAAATGCAAATTGTAGTTGTTCGGCATAATTGTCATTTAAAACAGAAAACTCTATCTGCAAAGCTTGTAACAATTCAATGGTTAGCTCACCCTGTTTTATGTGTTGAGGCTCATCATGGGTTCCGGGTTTGCCGCGCCAACCAATGATTAACAATGCCGGTATAGAGTACACTTTTTCATCCGAAAGCGATAATAATGGATTTACAGCATTGCCAATACCGGAATTTTGCATATATACAACCGGAATTGAACCTGTGCTCATATAATGGCCACAGGCTATACCTAGTGCATTACCCTCATTCGCTGCAATTATGTGGTTGCTTTTTTCAGTATTATCAGTAACATACGCACAAAAATTTGCCAAAAGAGAATCCGGAACTCCTGTAAAAAACTGTACGTCGTTTTTTTTGAGTTCATTGTAAAATAAATCAGGTTTAATCATTTAATAGTCCCCGGTATAAGTGAAATAATTTCATTTATTGATATAATTTGTTCGTCCAATTCTTTGCTCCTACCATGTTTTAAAATGCTCTTGGCGGCATTTTTCATGGCGGGGTAGGCACTTCTTAAAAGATGATTCGCGTGTATAACAATTCTACAACCCAAATTGCTTAACTCATCTTCGGTGGATGAGAAATTAAATATTACAACAAACGATAAAAAAAGACGTTGTTTATAATTTCAGTTATCAGACAACAGTTGTATAAACCTATTTATAAATATATTTTTGTTTTCTCTTATAAAAGTCTTCCTATAATGTTTTAAGCAACAAATAATTCCACGAAACATTATAACATAAAACGACAAAAATTTCAAAAAAAATTATTCTATTTTACTACAAAATTTTTGCGCTTTTGCATTGTTTTTTAAAAATTTGGGATTTGTTAAGTAAATGACGCTAATATATAAAAAGCCTCGGTGAAATTATACTCACCGAGGCTTTTATATTAGTTATTTGTTTTGGTTTTCCAACAAAATATCAAACTGTTCGTTGTGTATTGGTTTCGAGAAGAAATAACCCTGTGCTATATCACAGCCGGAATTTTTCAAGAAATCTACATGTTCGGAAGTTTCAACTCCCTCACAAACTGTTTTAAGGTTTAAGCTTTTTGCCATTGTTAAAATTGAGGTTAAGACACATTTCTTTTTGTCCGAATCTTCGGATTTTTCAAGCAAACTTCTATCAAGTTTTAATACATCGAAGTTTAATTCGGCAAGAAGATCAAGCGAAGAATAACCTGAGCCAAAGTCGTCCATTGAAACGGTGAACCCTTTTTTGTGGAGATCGGCAAAAACTTTTTTAAACACTTCAGAGTTTTCGATCATAGAGGATTCGGTCATTTCAATCTCAAGAAGATGTCGCGATATTTTAT
>CAYJPD010000121.1:0-415 GCA_964371975.1 uncultured Bacteroides sp. | reverse complement strand
TTTATAGTAATCGACGATTTCGGTTAGTTCCTTAACGAAATTCGGGTTAAGCATGTGTAACCTTGAAAAGTTAACCGATATAGGGATGTTTGAATGTCCGTTGTCACAAAAACGTTTTATGATTTTGCAAACATTGTTTAACATGTAGTCGTCAAGTTCAACAACAAAACCTTCTTGTTCAAATATAGATATAAAGTTGTTTGGGAAGATTATCTCGCCATTAGGTCTATGCCATCTGACCAAAGCTTCAGCACCGCAAATTTTGTTATCACTTAGGCAGTTTTTTGGCTGGAGATACACTTGATATTCATTGTTGTTTAATGCATCACGCATGTTGTCACAAATGAAGTTGGTATGGTTGAGCTTATCTTTAAGATTTTCGTCATAATCGAATACGCCTTCAAAACTCATTCGT
>CAYJPD010000120.1:0-4826 GCA_964371975.1 uncultured Bacteroides sp. | reverse complement strand
TGGCTTAGCGATTATTTCGAGCTTAACCCTAAAGATGTGCACAGGCGTGAAATTGAAAAGCGCAAATTGCAGCTGGAGGCAATTAAAATTAGCGCAGGTGTACACGAAGAACATAAAGGCAGCGAAGAGCATAGCGAGCAAAGCGATGAAGAGCAAAACGCATATGTAGAAGAACAAATTGATGAAAACAGTGAAAGCTACGAATTTGAAAGTGCGAGCTCGAGCGATTTTATAAACAGCGCAAACGCTCAAACAGACGATATTTGGCAGGACGATTAGGCAAATTGCAGGAGGGTAAAATGTGGAATGTGGGCACAGTGCAGCCATATATGAAGAAAACACAAATGAGCACGAAAATTATAAAAGCGTGGATAGCGCTATAAACCTTGCAAGGCAAGCGGCAATAGAAAAAGCAAAAAGCAAAAACAAATTTTTGCAAAATGATATTACGCTTCAGCAAAAAGTGCAAATTGAGCAAAGTAAAAAGCAAAGAAATTTTCAAAGCGAGGCTGTGCGCTTTAACTTTGCGCCATTTAGCAAAAAGCAAGCGCAAATGCTAACGTGGTGGATGGAAAATTCGCCGAAAAACAGAGCGGGCGGCCTTATAGTAGACGGCAGTATAAGAAGCGGCAAAACTTTATGTTTATCGCTTTCGTTTTGCATGTGGGCAATGGCAAGCTTTAATAATTGCAATTTTGCGCTTTGCGGTAAAACCGTGGGAAGCTTAAAGAGAAATGTTTTAACAAGCCTTTTTAATATGCTTTACACTTTGGGCTACACCGCTGTCCAAAAGCGCACCGAAAACTTAATTATCATATATAAGGGTAATGTTGAAAATCGCTTTTACCTTTTTGGCGCAAAAGACGAGAGCAGTGCAGATTTAATTCAGGGCATTACGCTCGCAGGTGTTTTTTTCGACGAAGTTGCGCTTATGCCCGAAAGCTTTGTTAATCAGGCTACGGCACGTTGCAGTGTGAAAAACTCGAAGTGGTGGTTTAACTGCAACCCCGAAGGGCCTTACCACTGGTTTTATAAGCAGTTTATACAAAAGGCAGGCGAGAAAAATTTATTGTATTTACACTGCACCATGCAAGATAATTTAAGCCTTTCAAGTGAGGTTAAACAGCGCTACTATGCGCTTTACAGCGGCGTTTTTTTCGATAGGTTTATAAGGGGCCTTTGGGCCGTTGCCGAGGGGCTGGTTTACCCTCTTGTTTCGCAAAACAGGCAAAATTACACGTTTTTTGGCGAGGTTTCACAAAATGCAAAATATTATATAAGCGTGGATTATGGCACAAGAAACGCATGTAGTATGGGCCTTTTTTGCATATCCGGCGGCGTTGCAATTAGGCTGAAAGAGTTCTACCACGACTCGAGAGTGAAGAACTTTTTTATGACAGACGAAGAGTATTGCGACGAGCTTGAAAAATTGGCGGCAGATAATGTAATACAAAAAGTTGTTGTAGACCCAAGCGCCGCCTCTTTTATTGCGGCTATAAAACGAAGGGGTAAATTTGCGGTTAAAGGCGCAGATAATAATGTGCTAAGCGGTATAAGAACAGTTGCGGCAATGCTTGCGGCAAACAGGCTTAAATTTTCGCAAAATTGCGCAGATACATTTCGTGAATTCTCGCTTTACAGGTGGGACGAAAACGGCCTTGATAAAGACAGCGTTATTAAGCAAGACGACCACGCAATGGACGATATTAGGTATTTTTGCTACAGCATTTTAGCAAGGGAATTGCGCTGGGAGAACTGGCGAATAAATGAAAATGAAAACAGCTGAAAATAAGAAAACGGAGGAGAATTATGATAGAAAAAATGCTTGCCTTTTTGCGCAAATATGTTATTAAAATATTTGCGCAGGGCACACAGAGCGAAGTTGTGGCTATATCAAGCGATATGGAAAACGCTATAGGCCTTTGGGCAAATATGTATGAGGGCGGCGGCCCTTGGGTGCGCCCGGGCGCACCGTGCCTTGGGCTTGCAGCGGCAATTGCCAATGAATTTGCGCGCCTTATAACCATTGAGGCGAATGTTAAATTCAGCGGGGAAAGGGGGGCGTTTTTACAAAAAGCGTTTACACCGCTTTTAAGCAATTTGCGAAATTATGCAGAATATGCCTGTGCGCTGGGCGGCGGCGTTTTTAAGCCGTTTATAAAAAATGGGCACGTGCATATTGAGTTTATACAAGCCGATAATTTTATACCGCTTGAATTTGACGCGCAAAGCAATTTAACGGCTGCTGTTTTTTGCGACCAATTGCTAAAGAAAGAGGGCGTTTACACTCGCCTTGAAAAGCACAGCTTTAAAAACGGGCTATATACAATTGAAAACCGCGCGTTTTTTACTTCGCACGGTGCGCTAACAGGGGGCAATTTAGGCAGTGAAGTAAATATGAAAGATATTTCTGAATGGGAAAATATAAAGCCGATTGTTCAAATTAAAAACGTAACATCGCCTTTATTTGCCTATTTGAAAATGCCGGGTGCAAATAATATAGATAGGCATAGTGCTTTAGGTGTTAGCGTTTACAGCCGCGCGCAAAAGTTAATTCGTGATGCCGACGCCCAGTATGCGAGGCTTTTGTGGGAATTTGAGGGCGGCGAGCTTGCAATTGACGCCGCCGCAGACGTTTTAACAAGCAGGGGTGAAAATGGCTTTAAGATGCCAAGCGGAAAAGAGAGGCTTTACCGCAGTATGAACGCAGACGATGCCGATTTTTATAAAGTGTTCTCGCCCGAGCTTCGGGACGAAAGCCTTAAAAACGGCCTTGAAATTATGCTAAAGCGAATTGAATTTAACTGTGCCTTAGCCTATGGAACTTTAAGCGACCCTGTGGCGGTGCACAAAACCGCAGAGGAAATTAGGGCGGGCAAACAGCGCAGTTTTGCGGCGGTTAAAGACATGCAAAATTCATTGCAAAATGCGCTAATTCAGCTTGCGGCGGCAGTGAACACATTGGCGGATTTATATAAGCTTTGTGCACCGGGCGCCTATGAAATGGCGTTCGATTGGGACGACAGCATTGTAGCTGATGAAAAATACGAGCGCGAGCAAATGCGCCAAGACTGCAAAGACGGCATAGCCAAAGCGTATGAATACCGCATGAAATACTATGCGGAAGACGAGGGCACGGCTAAGAATATGGTTAGCCAAGCCGATGCAATTTAAACTCGCCTCAAAACACCTGATTTGCCCACAAAGCGGTGTTATCCCCCTTGGGAAAATATAGCGAGCGATTCGGTGCTGTTTTAAGATAGAAAATTTCTTGCATTACAAAAAGTGCAAAAAAAGTAATAGAAAACTTATAACTCGGAAAACCCGATTTATAATAAACTTCGCCGAAAAGCTGCGGCGTTATAAACAGCTTGCCTTCGGGGCGCAACCCCGTAAAAAAGCATAGAGGAGAATGTATGAAAAGAGAAGAATTACAAGCGCTGGGCGTGAAAGAAGAGAGTATTAGCGAAATTATGGCAATGCATGGCCGTGATGTACAGCGGCACAAGCAAGAGGCAAAACAGCAAGAGGAGCTTGCCGCACAACTGTTGGCGCAGATTGAAAAAGCGAGCGAACAATTGAAAGATTATGAACCCGATTGGAAAAATCAGGTACATAACGCGCAAAGCGAGGCGAAGGCGCAAATGGACAGCATACGCTTAAATGCCGCATTGGATAAAGCGTTAATAAACGCAAACGTCCGTGATGAGGTAGCTGTTAAAGCGCACTTGAATTTGCAAGAGTTTGAACACACTTGCGAGGGGCTCTTGGCGGACGAACTTGCAAGCAAGCTTAGCGATATTAAGAGCACACATTCGTTTTTGTTTTGCGATGCGCCTGAATTTGCCGAATTTGCCGCCACGCCCGGCGCGCAAAAAACAAGTGCTAAAAGCACAGATGAAGCAAACAGCGCAATAAGAGCATTTTTTAGCAAATAGAATTTGATATATTCAAATTAAAATAGTGATATTACAATGAAAAATGCTTTACAGCGCAAAAAAGGGCGCATTACGGGCAGAAATTTTGCCCGTAATGCAGGGCCTTTTTGAAAAATGCGCTAAAAACAAATAACAAAAAACTTAAATTAGTGAAATATTAAAGGAGAATTTTATGAACGATATTATAAGCCGTGAAATGGCCGAGGCCCTTATTCAAGAGCAAGTGCAAAACACCGTGTTTCAAGATGCGCCAAAAGAGAGCGCGTTTTTAAAAATGGCTCGTCGCCTACCTAATATGACAAGCAAGCAAACACGTTTACCTGTTTTAGATTTACTACCCATGGCATATTGGGTTAACGGCGATAACGGCATAAAACAAACAAGCCGCCAAGAGTGGGAGAATGTTTACTTAAACGCCGCAGAGCTTGCGGTAATTGTGCCGCTACCTGAAGCCGTTTTAGACGATGCCAGCTTTGATATAGTTGGCGAAGTTACCCCAAGAGTTGCAGAGGCTATTGGCCAGCGCATAGACAGCGCCGCAATTTTTGGCGTAAACCGCCCGTCGGAATGGCAAAGCGACCTTGTAACGCTTGCGCGCCAAGCCGGCAATAATATTGCGTGCTCGGGCGGCACAATTAGCTATGATAATTTAATGGGCGAAAGCGGCCTACTTGCCAAAGTTGAAGAGGGCGGCTACCCTGTAACGGGCGTTGTTGCCGCTATGAACACAAGGGCAAAACTGCGCAGCATTAAAGATAGCGATAATTCGCCTATTTTCCTAAGCTCTATGCAAGGGCAAACACCGTATGCGCTTGCCGGTGCGCCTATGTATTTCCCACAAAACGGCAGTTTTGACACAAGCATTGCGCAAATGGTTGCAGGCGATTT
>CAYJPD010000119.1:0-4882 GCA_964371975.1 uncultured Bacteroides sp. | reverse complement strand
AATTTTCTGAAATGTGCACAAGATAATAATAATGTATTCGATACAACGCAAAATTTACCTAAAAGTTTTATTATATCCCACAATAAAATTAAAAGGGAAAATAAAATTTATATAAGCCAAATTTCAGCTGCTACGCTTAAAAAAAGAAACGATAATATTTATAATATAATGGAGTGAACTATGTCAGAAATAAATAACAACGAGTACGGCGCCAGTCAAATTCAGGTTTTAGAAGGTCTTGAGGCGGTGCGCAAACGCCCGGGCATGTATATTGGTAGCACAGGCCCAAAAGGCTTACACCACCTTGTTTATGAAATTGTAGATAACGCAATTGACGAAGCACTTGCCGGCCACTGCGACCATATAAGTGTTACAATTAAAAAAGATAATATAATAGAAGTTTGCGATAATGGGCGCGGAATTCCTGTTGATATACAGCCAAAAATGGGCATACCTGCCGTAACTGTAGTTTTCACAATTCTCCACGCCGGCGGCAAATTCGGCGGCGAAGACAGCGGCTATAAAGTTGCAGGCGGCCTTCACGGTGTTGGCGCAAGCGTTGTTAACGCTCTAAGCGAATGGCTTATTGTAAGCGTTGTTAAAGAAGGCGTTGAATATAAGCAAAGCTTTAAGCGCGGCGAAGAGGACGGCCCACTTCAAAATTTAGGCGCAACAGATAAACCAAACGGCACTACCGTTACGTTTAAGCCCGACCCTTTAATGTTCACCGAAACGCAAGAATTCGAATATGAAATTCTTCAAAAACGTCTGCGTGAAGAGGCATTTTTGAACGGCGGCGTTCGCATAACTTTAAGCGACGAGCGTGAAAATGCCCTTGATGAAGAAGGCAACGCTCACTGTGAAAGCATGTGCTACGAGGGCGGTATAAGAAGCTTCGTTGAATATATCCACGAGAAAAATAAACTTGAAGTACTGCACCCGGGCGTAATCTATTTAAAAGGCCAGCAGGGCGACGCTATTGCTGAAATAGCTTTGCAATATAATTCAAGCTTCAACGAGCGCATACTTTCTTTTGCAAATAATGTTAACACGCCCGACGGCGGCACACATGAAGAGGGCTTTAAAACAGCGCTAACACGTGTATTTAACGATTTCGGCCGCAGTAAGAATTACCTAAAAGAAAAAGACGAAAATTTAAGCGGTATTGACGTGCGCGAGGGCCTAACCGTAGTAATAAGCGTTAAGTTAACCGAGGCGCAATTCGAGGGCCAAACAAAAGCGAAACTTGGAAACACCGAAGTGCGCACACTTGTTAGCGGCCTTGTTTACGATAAATTAAAGGAATTTTTAGAAGAAAACCCCGCTATTGCAAAAATTGTTTTTGAAAAAGCAACACAAGCAGCACGTGCAAGGGAAGCCGCACGCAAAGCGAGAGACTTAGTAAGGCGTAAATCTGCGCTTGAAAATAACAGAATGCCCGGTAAACTTGCCGATTGCCGTGAGCGTGACCCCTCTAAAACAGAACTTTATATTGTTGAGGGCGACAGTGCGGGCGGCAGCGCCAAAGGCGGCAGGGACAGTAATATTCAGGCAATTTTACCGCTATGGGGTAAAATGCTCAATGTTGAAAAAGCACGTATAGATAAAATTTACGGTAACGAAAAGCTTATGCCTGTAGTTATGGCGCTTGGTTGCGGCATAGGCGAAGAATTCGACGTTAGCAAATTGCGCTATCACAAAGTTTTCATTATGGCCGATGCCGACGTTGACGGTAGCCATATTTGTACATTGCTTTTAACATTCTTCTTTAGATACATGCGCCCGTTAATTGATGGCGGTTATGTTTATATTGCCCAGCCACCTCTGTTTAAACTTAGCAAAAGCGGCAAGGTTAAATACGCTTATAATGACGCTGAAATGGCAAGTTTAAGCGAAGAGATGGGGCAAGGCACAAAAATTAGCCGCTATAAAGGCCTTGGCGAAATGAACCCGGAGCAATTGTGGGAAACCACAATGAACCCCGAAAACAGGGTAATTGTGCAAATTAATGTTGATGACGCGCTAAAAGCTGATGAAACATTCACCATTCTAATGGGCGATAAAGTAGAGCCACGCAAGGAATTTATAGAGCAAAATGCGCTTTATGCAAGATTAGACGTTTAATATTTGTTAAATATTGTAGGGGAAAGGCTCTGCTCTTTCCGTTAAATTATATGTGTAGAGAAAATATAAAAAAAGGTAGTTGAATATGTCGGAAATTAAAGAAAAAGAGCAACTTCAAGGCACACGTTTAATAGTTCGTGAATTAAAAGAAGAGATGGAGCAATCTTTTATAGATTATTCTATGTCTGTTATAACTCAGCGCGCACTTCCCGATGTTCGTGATGGCTTAAAGCCCGTTCACAGGCGCATTTTATATACAATGCACGAAAAAGGTAACGACCCTTCACATGCTTATCGTAAATCTGCAGATACCGTTGGCTCGGTGCTTGGTAGTTACCACCCTCATGGTGACGCCTCTGTTTACGATGCAATGGTGCGTATGGCGCAAGATTTTTCACTGCGCTATCCCCTTGTAGACGGCCAAGGTAACTTTGGCTCTATAGACGGTGACCCACCTGCGGCTTATCGTTATACGGAAGCACGAATGAGCAAAGTTGCAGCCGATTTATTGACAGATATTGAGAAAAACACGGTTGATTATAAGCCGAATTTCGACGAGCGCTTAAAAGAGCCAATTGTTCTTCCAAGCCGCCTGCCTAATTTGCTTTTGAACGGCAGTACAGGTATAGCTGTTGGTATGGCAACGAATATTCCGCCGCATAATATTTGCGAAATAATAGATGCCGCTATTCATTTAATTCATAACCCCGACAGTGAGCTTTCAGATTTAATGGAGTTTGTTACAGGGCCCGATTTCCCAACAGGCGGCACAATTATGGGAAGAAGCGGCATAAGGGCGGCTTACGCAACAGGGCGCGGTAAAATTACACTTCGTGGGCGCGCGCAAATTGAAGAGCAAGCTAACGGGCGCTACCACATAATTATTACCGAAATTCCCTATATGGTGAACAAAACACGTCTATTAGAAAATATTGCAGACCTTGTTAAAGATAAACGCATTGAGGGCATAAGCGATTTTAACGATGAGAGCAGTAACCGCCTTGGTATGCGCATTGTTATAGAGCTTAAAAAAGAGGCGAACCCACAAGTTATTTTAAACCAGCTTTACCGTTTTACGCAATTGCAAGATACGGTAGGCGTTATTATGCTTGCGCTGGATAACGGCGTTCCTAAAGTTTTAAGCCTTAAGGAAATGCTTGAAAAGTATATAATTTTCCAAAATGAAGTTATTCGCCGCCGCACTGAATTTGACCTTAACAAGGCAAAAGAGCGCGCGCATATTTTAGATGGGCTTCGCCGTGCAGTTGATATAGTTGACGAAATAATTTCCACTATTCGCGCATGTAAAGGCGGCAGAAGTGAAGCTAAAGCTGCCATTATGGAAAAATTCGGCTTTGACGATGTGCAAGCCACAGCAATTTGTGCGTTCCAACTTGGCCAATTGGCAGGCCTTGAAATTTTGAAAATAGAAAATGAACTTGCTGAGCTTAAATCTAAAATAGAAAATTGGCTTGATATTTTATCCAGCGACGAGAAAGTTTATGAAATAGTTGAGCAAGAAATAACGGTATTACGCGATAAATATGCAGATGAGCGCCGCACGGATATTGAGCATGTTTCGGGCGAAGTTGATATTGAAGACCTTATCCCGGAAGAAGAATGTGTGTTTACATTAACACATGCGGGCTATATTAAGCGCCAGTGCTCTGACACATATACAGCGCAAAAGCGTGGTGGGCGTGGCGTTAGTGCGCTTACTCGCAAAGAGGAAGATTTTGTAGAGGAGCTTTTTGTAGGCTCTACACACGACTATGTGCTTTTTGTAACTGATGTGGGTAGAATATTCCGCTTAAAAGGGTACCAAATTCACGAGGGTAGCCGCACGGCTAAGGGCACAAATATTATAAACTTGCTCGCTTTAACAGAGGGTGAAAAAGTTAGAACTATGCTTCGTGTGCGCAAAGATGAAAGCGAAACACGCTTTTTAACCATGATTACAAAAGCCGGTATAATTAAGCGCACACCGCTGGCAAAATATGATAACATACGCAAAAATGGCATAATAGCGATAAATTTAAACGAGGGCGACAGCCTTGCTTACACAGGAATAACCAGCGGCGAAAACGAAATAATAATTGCAACAAGGCTTGGTAATGCAATTAGGTTTGATGAAAGAGGCGCAAGAAGTGTTGGCAGAACGTCTATTGGCGTTAGGGCAATTAGGCTAAAAGAGGGCGATAGCGTTATTGGCGCAGGTATTCTGCGTGAGGGCGCAAGCGTTCTAACAATTACCGAAGAGGGCAAAGGCCGCAGAACTTTAATTGAAGAATACAGAATTCAAAAGCGTGGCGGCAAGGGCATTAGAAACTACGGTAACAAAGGCATTGTTGCGGCGCTAAAAATTGTTGATGTTGAAGACGATATTATTTTAATTAGCACAAATGGCGTTATTATTAGAATGCATGTTAGCGATATTAACACACAAAGCCGCTATGGTAGCGGTGTTAGGGTTATGCGCCTTGGCGAGGACGATAAAGTTGTAACTGTTGCAAGAACAGAGCACAGTGATGACGAAGAAACTGTTATGCCTGAAATGGAAGAAGCAGAAGAGTTAAGCCAAGAGGAAATTGAGGCGTTAGAGGCAGAAGAGAGCCGGAGCGAAAATGAAGAAGATGAAGTAGATGACGAAATTGGTGATGAAGAGTAAGGGATAGAGTTTTGCTTATTTTCTTATCGTAAGGTTTGCGCCTTGTTATTTAGTTAGCTTTAGCGGCTAAGTTTTGTGGTTCGCCCTTCT
>CAYJPD010000118.1:1464-4885 GCA_964371975.1 uncultured Bacteroides sp. | reverse complement strand
CTTTGCATTTGCGGTGGTGCGCTTTGGGGCGCATTACTATCAGCAATTAAATTTAAAAACTCGCTCATGCTTTGAGGGCGAAGCCTATAATCAAGCGACAAGCCTCTTTCAATCGCCATTGCTATATCGGTGGGCACACCGTATGCCCTTAAATTATCTATAGAGGCATCTGCAAGCCTTTCAGGCGCCTCGGGTAAACGGCGACCAACAACAACATTATAAAATGTAGCGCACAGTGCATATAAATCTGTCCACGGGCCTTGGTTGCCTTTGCTTGAATACTGTTCGGGTGGGGCAAAACCGGCTTTTAATACAACAGATAAACTGCGGCTTTTTTCGCTGACAAAATACCTTGTTGCGCCAAAATCTATAAGCTTTAACTGGCCTTGTTTTGTTATTATTATGTTCTCGGGGCTAACATCTCTATGTAGCATACCTTGAGCATGAACGCTCATTAAAGCGTTTGCTGTTAAGCGTAAAATTTCAACAGCGTTTTGTACGCTTAACTGCCCGCCACTCGCTTTTTTCAGGCCGCCCAATGTTATGCCGTCTAAATACTCCATAGCAAAATACGAGGTACCGTTTGCATCGAAAGCATCGAGCACTTGAACTATATTATTTGTGCCTGCAAACAGTTTTAAGGTGCTTGCTTCCCTTGTGAAAACTTTAAGGCCATGCAAAAACATTTCTTTATTATCTTCACCTGAGGCGGCAACTGTTTTTTTATCGCCCATGCGCATTGCAAAGCCTGCAGGTAAATACTCTTTAACGGCAACTTTTTGCCCACTATTATTATCTTTTGCAATGTATGTAACGCCAAAACCACCTGCGCCTAAAAGGCGCCCAAGCAAATATTTGCCATTTAAAACGGTGCCCGGCTCCAGCACTGTGCCCATATTGGCATCGCCAAGTGCTATATAGCCGCAGGCATCACACTTTTCATTAGAACTTGGCGCAAAACAATTATGGCAAAAGTTTGTCATACAATTCTCCTTGCTATTGGTTTTCAGCTTGTTATGTTAATAGTATAATGTATACTTTTTTAATTTAAAATGGACTATATTAAGATAATGTTGTAAAATATTCAGAATTTTAAAGTTTTTTCATTCTAATATCGCGCAAAAGCCTTTTAAATTGCGACAAAGGCAGTTTTTCGTTTGCCTGCGCCCTAATAATTCATAAAGTAATCTAAAACTTCTTTTACAAAATTTTCATTTATTTTGCTCGTAGGGCCATGCATACCCGGCTCTACAACAAACATTTTTATTGAAAACTTGCTCTCTTGGTTATTGTTGTTTATATAGCTTACATTTTCAAGCGTACTTAAAAATTCTTCATCTAAATTTTCATAGCTGAAACTCGTATTATCTAAGCGCTCGTAGTCAAAATACTCTTGCAGTGTCTGTATATGAGGGTAAAGTGCATACATATCTTGCATTGCGGCTTTATTAAGCGGCAGTGCGCCATTTGAATTTTGCACATGCAAAGTATTTTGCCCTTTATCACTTAACATATAATGTATGAACTGCATTGCTATAAGCTGTTTGTTTTCACTGCTGTTTGCATTTACGCTTATTAGGTAATTCTCACTGTTTGCCCTAACTTTTCCATCGCTTAAATACGGCAATAATTTAGCATCTATTGTGTTAAATTGGTAAAATGCATCGCCTTTAGTGTAAGCACTCAATAATTTGCCGCTATAAAAACCCTCTGTTAGGTCTACTGCCCCTATGCGCCCGTCGTCGCTGTTTATTATTTCGCCTGTGCGCATATTAAACATAGCAAACTCCATAACATCTTCCTGCCAGCCCTCCGGGGTAAATGCGTCGCTCTCATCTAAAAGAGGCGGCAAATAAAACTCTGCAATTTCAATAAATTCGTAAATTTCCACTGTTTGGTTAACGGTTTGATAAGCAATTTGCCAGTAATCTTGCATTGAATTTATTTCGTTTGGCACAGTGTAATTTTCATCGTTTGCCATATCAAAAGGCACAGCGCACACAAACATTTCAAAGCCTATTGGTATTGCCTGTGCATCGCTTGCGTTTTCACCAAGCGTAATTCCCTTGCCCATGCTGTGGTATAAATTCGCATCAAGGCCGCTTGTTAAAAGAAGCAGGCCTGCGTTTTGTGAAAATGCATTTTCTCCCAAAGCAATATCTGCGCTTGAATTTTGCACTTCGCCCTGCACAGTTTGAATTTCTATTTCATAATCGGGGTTTATAGCCATAAATTCATCGGCTAAAATTCCGTAAACATTATTTATATTATCAGTTTCGCTAACCTCGAAAACAATTGTGTCCGGCTGTATTTGCATATCTGCCAATGTTTCGCTAAGCTCTATAATTTCAGGTGGCGGCGCGCCTGCATTGCTAAAGCCCAGGGCGGATACACCTAAAACGGCAAGCACCATTACAGCGGCGCAAAACACGCCTATAAACTGCCTGCGCTTAATTTTTTTAAGCTCGTTTTCCGGGTAATCGAATGCAGTTTCTTGCATTAGTGCACTAAGCATAGCATCGGCATTTTTAAAGCGCAGTTCAGGCTTTAAAGCCATGCTCTTCATAATAAATTTATCGGTATGTTCATCTATGCCCTTAACAAGTTTCGACGGGCGCACAAGTGTATCTTTAACCCAGCGCTCTATACTTTCTTCGGGCGTTTTACCCGTTAGCATTTTGTAATATGTAGCGCCTGCTGCATATAAATCGATGCTCTCTGTTTGGCGCATATTATTGCGATATTGCTCGGGCGGCGCATAACCTTTTTTAACAACTACGCTCTGTGTCCATTCCTCTTTAGCTGTAAAGCGTGCCGCTCCGAAATCTAAAATTTTTATGCGCGCATCTTTCAAAACATAAATATTATCTGGGCTTATGTCCCTATGGATTATACCCTTCATATGAACGGATTTTATCCCCTGCAATATCCCTTGCAAAACACTTAGCGCAAAATCTTGCTGCAATGTACCTCCGTTTTGCTGTAAGTACTGCTTTAATGTCATACCGTCTAAGTACTCCATAACAATATAAGCTGTATTGTTATCTTCAAATGTATCGTAAACGTTCACAATATGGGCATCGCCTGTGAATGTTGCAAGGTTTTTACCCTCTTCAATAAAGCGCTGCATATTAATTTGGTAATTTTTAGCTTGCTCGCCCGAAAAAAGGCGCACTAACCCCTCGCCCGGAATACGGCTTGCCAAATTTTGTGCAAAGAACTCTTTTATTGCAACAATACTTGAAAGGCGTGTATCGAACGCTTTGTAAGTTATACCAAAGCCGCCTATGCCCAAAACAGTGCCTATTACATACCTGCCCCATAACCTTGTGCCGGGTTGCAAAACAAATTCCGGTGAATTTGGTGTGCCTTTTAAAAACCCACAATATGGGCAAACATCAAAGCCGTTTGTATTGCTAAA
>CAYJPD010000118.1:0-1364 GCA_964371975.1 uncultured Bacteroides sp. | reverse complement strand
TATGAAAGCTGAGTTATCTCATCAACAATTATTTCATCAGTGTAGGCGTTTATTGTAAAGCTCTCTTCCATCGTGTAGCTATCCAAAACATATCCTGTGTTTGCGGCATAGCGCTCTATTTTAAGTATCATTTCTTTACCCAGTAAATCTTCATTATAGAAATTAGGCGTGCTATGTGAAATATACATAATTGAGTTTGTGCTTTCGGGGAAATAAGCCTCTGTTTTGTAAATTTCCTCGAATGTACTACCGCCATCTGTTGAAGCGCTTATAACAAAAGTGAACTGCACATTTATTAGTTCGCCGCCCTCAATTGTAACAAGTAAATGTGTTTGATCGGGTATGTAAACATGCTCGCCAAAAGAAACATCAACTATTTCACCGTAATTGTGGCTTTGCGCGCCCGTTCCCACCATAAAGTAATAATAGCCCTCGCTCACATCTGTTGGCTCGTTGAAATTCACGCTTAAAACTTTGCCTTTTTCTTCGTCTGTAGAGGGAATTTCAATATAATTCGGGTTGAATTTATAAAGGGTAAACGGGTCGCCTCCGAATATGTCTTCACGGTTTTCGTAAGTTTTAAACATAGGGCCGTCGGCTCGCTCGTAATCTTCAGCTGTCATAACATTTTTATAGTCTTCAAGCAGCTGTGCCGCCTCTATAGGGTCTAAACCGTAAACGTCCTCAATATCGCCGCGTGCAATTGCATTTACAGGGTCGCCCACATGTAACAAAACATTTACTGTACTGCCCTCGTCTATTTCCTCACCCGCCGCAATTTCTTGGTCGAATATAACTGCCTCTTGCAATATATCGCCTGTTATAAATTTTCTGTCTATTACTAAGCTCAAACCCTGCTCTTGCGCGGCTTCTTGTGCTTGCTGCATTGTAAGCCCCGTGAAATCGGGCACATAAGCTATGCCCTCTTCCTCCGTTTGCTCAATATCTTGGAGCTGTGTGCCGCCAACAACAATAGTTTCCGGCTCTTCACTGCTTTCAAAGCCGCCCAACGAGGCAAAAATGCCAAGGCTAATTAGTAAAACAGCACAAACGGCTATAGTTATTTTTGCACCGAGTGGCACTTTACTGCTCTCTTTTCTCTTCTTAACAACAACACGCTGTGTGCCGTCGTTTAAAATAGCCATTTTAAACTCGTAAATAGAATTTGTTCTATCACTTTTATTAACATGTAGTGCATTCATAAGTGCATTTTCAGCGCTTGGCGGCATCATAACGCCATATTTAGACGGCTCTTGTATTTCATCGTTTATAGCGCGCTCCATGCTATCGGGCGGTGTGTTTCCCGTTAGCATTTTGTAAAATGTTGCCGCAAGCGCATAAACGTCTGTCCACGGGCCTTGTTC
>CAYJPD010000117.1:0-4918 GCA_964371975.1 uncultured Bacteroides sp. | reverse complement strand
GCTGTGCCACCACAGCAAGGGCAGCCTCGTCCGCAAGGCGCTGTGCCTCAACAGCAAGGGCAAAGGCCAATGCAAGGACAAGCAAATCAAGAGAGCCCCAGACAAGGTGTTGTGCGTTTGTTTGAGCCTGAAATGCATGATTTAAAACAAATTATTAGGGATTTAAATGAAAAACCTAATACAAAAACATCTCTTTACGGGCAATGCGGTGAAGTGCTTTTAGCTATTCAAACACCGGGCTTAACAGGGCAAGAAGCCGTTAACCACGCTATGGATACAGCAAAACAAATTGAAAATGCAATGGGAACATTTGCCTATGCGAGAGATAGAAAAAGTTTATCTATTTGTACAATAGAACTACTAAGTTCTAAAGGTTTTAGATTTGCGGCACCGGATGAAGACACAGGTAGATTGTTAGAGCAAGATTTAAACACTATAGAAGCAGCGCATGATGTATTCGATTTTGGCGAAAAAAGCTATTATAACTCAAAAATGGCCGATAAAATTTTAGATGCTGCTCTTTTAGACGACGAGGAAAGCCCTGATGCTGCTCAATTAGCGTCCGACCGCAGTTATGCAGCAAAAAAATGCATGAAAACAACATTTGGCGTTGCTATAGCAAGCTCGCAAGATGAACAAGAAGTTGGAATTGCGGTTACTTACGGTAAATTAGTGTATGTTAGGCGTATAGAAGCATCTCAGAATTCAAATAAGGCAGCTATACTAACATTGATGGATATGTTGCGCCGTTTGAGTTATGGTTATACAATACCTTATGCAAAGGCATTTCACGCAGGAGATGAACTCGATTGGGATGATCCACTTGAGCAAAAAGGTGATTTAACACGTGCAAAAGCACAAAACTTTGATGTTAAAGCTAACAAAAAAGGTGGGTATAATACAGCGTCGGATAAAAAGAATTTATTGCTTCCTATTTTAGTATTGTGCCTTGTAGCTATAGCGCTTTTCATGGGAATATATTATATTTACAACACATTTATCATTGAAGATAATTCAGCGCTTGCTGTTGGCACAACAAGCACAATTACACAAGAGCAAGGTAGTGCAACAGCTGCACCGCTTCCAACGTCTACCCAACAAGGTGAAGCTACCGGCGAAAATAGTGAAGCTGTAGTGCACCCGTTTTCACCTTAGTATTTTCCTTGGCTTTAAAACAAAAGAGTTTTTATAAAAAAATTCATATTATAAAACTGCTTTATTTATACGTTGTTTAGTCGTAAAAATAGAGCAGTTTTAAATATGTTTACTTTATATTATAGATGGCATGCTTGAATTTGCGCTGAATTTATAATATAATATTATCGTAAATGAATAAATATTAACGAATATATAATTAATATAGCATTTAATGTGTTTTGCCATTATATTTTGTTTTTTCATAAATTATATACGATTTATGAAATACAGTAAACAGGAGAATTTATAATGTTAATGTACGATATTATTGCAAAAAAACGTGATAACGGAGAACTTAACAAACAGGAAATAGAATTTTTTATACATGGTTTTACAAAAGGGCATATTCCGGATTATCAAGCGGCCGCTTTATGTATGGCAATTTATATTAATGGAATGAATTCAAATGAAACAGCAATGCTAACTGCTGCTATGGCTCAAAGTGGAGATATGATAGATTTATCTTCAATTGAAGGCATAAAAGTTGATAAACATTCAACCGGTGGCGTAGGTGATAAAACCACGCTTATTATAGCGCCTATTGTTGCAGCTTGTGGTGTAAAAGTTGCAAAATTAAGCGGAAGGGGCCTTGGGCACACAGGTGGCACATTAGATAAAATAGAATCTATACCCGGGGCTAAAATTGATTTATCGCAAGATGCCTTTACAAAGCAAGTTAATAATTTAGGGCTTGCTGTAATAGGGCAAACAGGCGATATTGCGCCTGCTGATAAAAAACTATATGCTTTAAGAGATGTTACGGCAACTGTTTCAAATTTACCGCTTATAGCCTCAAGCATCATGAGTAAAAAGCTCGCAAGCGGTGCAGACTGTATATTGCTTGACGTAAAAACCGGAAGCGGAGCTTTTATGAAAACACTTGAAGAGTCTGTTGAACTTGCAAAAGCCATGGTAGAAATTGGCGAACAAAATGGTAGAAGAACAGCGGCACTTATAACAAATATGGATACACCGTTAGGTTGCAATATAGGAAACAGTTTAGAAATACAAGAAGTGGTACAAACATTAAAGGGCAAAGGGCAAAAAGATTTAATTGAGGTTTGCGTGGCGCTCGCTTCTAATATGTTGTATCTTGCACAAAATGCAAGCTATGAAGAATGTGAAAAAAAAGTAATTGAGCTTCTTAATAACAATAAAGCGTATGAGCTTTTTTGCGAAATGATAAAAGCGCAAAACGGAGATTTGAAAACATTTGAAGAAAACAATTTTATGCCTGCGCGCTATTCAAAAGATATTTTAGCACCAAAAAGCGGCTATATTTCCAAAACAAATACGCAAGAAATTGGTATGGCAGGGGTTTTATTAGGTGCAGGACGCATAAAAAAAGAAGATGAAATTGATATGAGTGCCGGAATAAAAATTTATAAAAAAGTAGGGGATTTTGCAACTGAAAATGAGGTAATTGCAACACTATTTGCAAATGACGAATTAAAATTTGGGCAAGCCGCTGAAAAATTTATAAGTGCAATTGAAATTAGTGATGATAGGCCGAAACAAAACAAGTTAGTTTATGCAAGAGTAGATAAAAACTCAGTTGAATACTATTAAAGCATTTCATTTAAATTATATTTATCAAGGAGAGTAACATGCAATTATCACATGAAGAAATTAAAACAATATTGCCACATAGATATCCTTTTTTGTTGGTAGATAAAATAACAGAAATAGTTATGGGTAAAAGCGCAAAAGGAATTAAATGTGTTAGTGCAAACGAGGAATTTTTTAATGGACATTTCCCTCAAAAGGCGGTGATGCCGGGGGTTTTAATTATTGAAGCACTTGCGCAAACAGGGGCAATAAGTTTATTAATGGAAGAAGAAAACAAAGGGAAATTGGTACTTTTTGGCGGCATTAAGCAAGCAAGATTTAAAAAACAAGTTGTGCCGGGAGATGTATTAGAGCTTGAATGTGAAATAATTAAAAGAAAAGGTGCCGTGGGTTATGGGAAAGGCATTGCTACAGTAGACGGAAAAATAGCTGCCAGCGCAGAGCTTATTTTTGCCATAGAGGAATAGAGAGGAATTATTATGCTTGATAATGCATTTGCACAAGTTTACGGAAAGTTTAAACTACATTTTTATATTAAAATATTCGACAAATTAGGGGACAGAGAAGCAAGCTTAACATCAACAGAAACATTTTGTATGGAAATAATACAAGCTTTAGGTGCGCCTACAATTTTAGAATTTGCTAAATTTGCTAATTTTTCTGCACCGAATGCGGCATATAAAGTAAATAATTTGATACAAAAAGGGTACCTTATTAAAGAACAATCTAAAATGGACAGGCGAGAATTTCATATAATGCCCACACAAAAATATTATGATTATTATAATATAAGCCATAATTATATTGCAAATGTTATTGATAGAATAAAAAACAGGTTCACGCAAGAGGACTGTGATAAGTTTGAAGAAATGCTAAATGTTATTTCAGATGAACTTATGCCTGAAATTCCTTTAAAACTTCATATTGACGCAGCAGAACATACTGTTGAGAATAATAAGCAAAAATTTTATTAATGTATTACAATGTTAATAAAAAAGCATCAGTGTTTATTTATAAGTTTTATTAATTTAACGATAGTATCATATAGGAGATATATATGAAAAAACGTGTTGGTATATTAACATCCGGTGGGGATTGCCCCGGGTTGAATGCAACCATAAGAGGCGCAGCAAAAGCGCTTTATGAGCGATTTGCAGACGATGTTGAAATTATAGGTATACGCAACGGCTACGACGGTTTGATTAAAGGCGATTTCGAGCTTATGAATTCTTACGACTTTTCGGGAATTCTAACAAGAGGTGGTACAATTTTAGGCACAAAGCGCACACCTTTTAAGCTTATGCAAGTTATTGAAGACGACAATGTAAATAAAGTTGAAGCGATGATTAAAACATATAAGGACGCAAAATTAGATTGCCTTTTATGTTTAGGAGGCAATGGTACACATAAAACAGCAAATTTATTAAGCGAACAAGGCCTTAATATTATAGGCCTACCCAAAACAATAGATAACGATATTTGGGGAACAGATGTTACTTTTGGTTTCCACACAGCTGTAGATATAGCAACTGAGGTTGTTGACAGAATACACACAACAGCGTCAAGCCATAGGCGCTGTATGGTTATAGAAATGATGGGGAATTCAGCGGGTTGGCTAACTTTATACGCAGGCATAGCAGGCGGCGCAGATATTATTCTCATTCCTGAAATACCGTATAATATAGAAAATGTATGCAAAGCTATTCAAAAGCGCAACCAAAATAATAAAACATTTTCAATTTTAGCCGTTGCTGAGGGTGCTTATGATATAACAGAAGCGACAATGAAGAAAAAAGAGCGCGAAAAAATAAGGGCTAAAAACGGTGAAAAAACAGCCACTAATCGTATTGCGCGCCAAATAGAAAAAATGACAGGCTTTGAAACAAGGGTTTGCGTTCCCGGGCACATGCAAAGGGGAGGAAGCCCGTCAGCTTACGATAGGGTTTTAGCTACACAATTTGGAACATATGCAGCAAAATTAATTGAAGCAGAGCAATTTGGTGTTGCCGTTGCTATGAAAAACGAAATAGTAACCGAAAACCCTTTAAGCGAGATAGCAGGAAAGAAAAAACTTGTTCCTGAGAGCTGTTCTATGCTTACAGTTGCAAGAAGAATGGGGATATCTTTAGGATAGGCCATTGCAAATTTATTT
>CAYJPD010000116.1:0-5035 GCA_964371975.1 uncultured Bacteroides sp. | reverse complement strand
GAGATGGAATATTCCGAAGAAGCCACAGCCTCTTACGACACAGGCTTTTCAAACGATAGCGCTCCTGTAGAATTACAAACTGCCGATGGTGATATGGCAGGCGGTGCTCAAACAAGCGGCGATGCTTTAACGCCGCAAGATGCAAACAGAAAGATAATTTACACAACTTGGATGCAACTGCAAGCTAAAGACTTCAACGAAACCGCAGGCGCAGTTCAAGCTGCTGTTGAAAAAGCAGGCGGTTATATATCCAGTAAATTTGTATACGACCAACCCTATGAAGACAGTGTGCCATATGGCACATTTGAGTGCAGAATACCACAGGAAAACTATGCTGATTTTATAGGCGAAGTTGGCGATGTTGGCTATGTTTTATCTTTAGAGGAAAACTCTGAGGACGTTACATTAAATTATGTGGATATTGAAGCGAGAATTACAAGCCTTCGCGCACAAGAAGAAAGCCTTATGGCGATGCTTGAAGAAGCAACAGACGTTGATACGCTTGTTATAATTCAAACAAGCCTTATGGAAGTGCAATATCAAATTGAAAGCTACACATCACAAATTCGCACTTTAGACGATTTAATCAGCTACAGCACCGTTACAATTGATATTGAAGAAGTTTATGAATATACACCGCCAACACCCGAAACATTTACAAGCCGTATTTCAGCAGCTTTTTCAAACAGCTGGGAAGATTTTAGCTATTTCATGCAAGATTTTGCAGTTGCAGTAGTTTATGCACTACCCGGGCTTTTGGTTTTAGCCGTAATTGCTTTAATAGTTGTTCTAATAGTGCGCAAAAGTATTAAGAACGCTAAAAAGAAACCAAGGCCAAATAATTACCATTACGGGCAAGCGCAAAATTACGCTCCGCAAGCGCAAGCCAATATAAATGCTCCTACTTATAACACCGCTGAGAATGAAAAGGAGCAAAATAACGAAGACGACAATAAAACCTAATATTTAGTGTAACTTTATTAAACTATTTAAGCAGCTAAGTAAAAAATTTATTTTAATTTTTTACTTAGCTGCTTTTCTGTTTTTTAGTAATTGCCCTCATAAAATTATTAACAGCAACTCTAAATTCACATAAATTTAATTGATTTATATTCATATACATAGTATTATATAATATGTATAAAATATTTTTAGCATACAATATTGTTAAAGAACGGAGAAATACATGGCTTTTTTAGAAAAGTTATTTGGAACATATTCAGATAAAGAGCTTAAAAAAATTAACCCTTTGGCAGATAAAGTACTGCAACTTGAAAGCACATATTCAAATATGTCAGACAGCGAGCTACAAAGCACTACTCCCGCCCTTAAACAGAGGCTTGAAAACGGCGAAACTCTCGACGATATTTTGCCCGAAGCCTTTGCTGCGTGCCGTGAGGCTGCTTTTCGTGTTTTACAAATGAAGCACTTCCCTGTGCAAATTATCGGTGGTATTGTCTTACACAATAAGCAAATATCGGAAATGCGCACAGGTGAGGGTAAAACCTTGGTTGCAACGCTCCCTGTTTATTTGAATGCGCTTACAGGTAAAGGCGTTCATGTTGTAACGGTTAATGATTACCTTGCAAAGCGCGATAGCGAATGGATGGGTAAAGTTTACCGTTTTATGGGCCTTAGCGTTGGGCTTATTGTACACGGCATTACAAACGAAGAGCGCCGCAATGCTTATGCTTGCGATATAACTTATGGCACAAACAATGAATTTGGCTTTGATTATTTGCGCGATAATATGGTGGTTTACAAAGAGAACATGGTGCAGCGCGGGCACTACTTTGCTATTGTTGACGAAGTTGACAGCATTTTAGTGGACGAAGCCAGAACACCGCTTATTATAAGCGGCCAAGGAGCACAAAGCACCGAGCTTTACCGCCTTGCCGATAATTTTGCACGCACACTCAAAGTTAGCATTATATCCGAGCTTGATGATAAAGAGCACAACGAGCTTCAAGTTGACGGCGATTATATTGTTGATGAAAAGAAAAAGACAGCCACTTTAACACAGGCCGGCATAGAAAAAGCCGAAAAAGCTTTCAGCGTTGATAATTTGGCAGACTCTGAAAATATGACTATATCGCACCATATTAACATCGCTATTAAAGCAAGGGGTGTTATGAAGCGAGATGTCGATTATGTTGTGCGTGACGGTGAAGTCATAATAGTTGATGAATTCACAGGGCGTATGATGATTGGACGCAGGTACAGCGATGGTTTACACCAAGCCATAGAGGCTAAAGAGAATGTTACAGTTGCCCACGAAAGCCGCACACTCGCCTCAATAACATTCCAAAACTACTTTCGCATGTATGATAAACTTGCCGGCATGACAGGTACAGCGCAAACAGAGGCAGCTGAATTTGAAGAAATTTACGGCTTGCATGTTGTTGAAATACCCACTAACAAACCCATACAAAGAAATGATTATAACGACAGCATTTTTAGCACAACAAACGGAAAGCACAGCGCAATTATCTCTCAAATACTCGAGTGCCATGAAAAAGGTCAACCTGTGCTTGTGGGTACTATAAGTATTGAAAAAAGTGAACTATTAAGCAGTTTGCTTAAAAAACGCGGCATTAAACACAATGTTTTGAACGCAAAATACCACGAGCAAGAAGCGCAAATTGTTGCACAAGCAGGTAAGCTAAATGCTGTTACCATTGCTACTAATATGGCAGGGCGCGGCACCGATATTGTTCTTGGCGGTAATGCCGAGCATTTATCTAAGGCTACCCTGTTAAAAGAGAATTTCAGCGAAGAGCTTATAATTGAAAGCACCGGGCACGCTGATACTCAAGACGAGGAAATTTTAAAAGTTAGAGCACGCTATAATGAGCTTGAGGCACAGTTTAAAGCTGAAATTGAAAGCGAGGCCGAGGCTGTAAAACAAGCGGGCGGCTTATTCATTATAGGAACAGAGCGCCATGAAAGCCGCCGCATTGATAACCAATTGCGTGGGCGTGCCGGCCGCCAAGGCGACCCCGGCGCAAGCCGCTTTTTCATAAGCCTTGAGGACGATTTAATGCGCCTGTTCGGCGGCGAGAGAGTTCAAAGCGTTATGCAAACTTTAGGCGTTGAAGAAGATATGCCTATTGAAAACAAAATTATTACAGGGCAAATTGAAAGTGCACAAAAAAAGCTGGAAGCACGAAATTTCTCCATAAGGAAAAGCGTTCTTCAATTCGACGATGTTATGAACAGCCAGCGTGAAATAATTTACAAACAGCGCAACACTGTTTTACAGGGCGAAGACGTTTCTACAAATATACGCAATTTAATGTATGATAGTGTTAGCGATAATTCTTCTTTATTCCTAAGCGGAGATTTGCCCTCTGATTGGGACTTGCAAAGCTTGCGCGCACATTATTTAGGCTGGCTTACAAGCGAAAAAGATTTTGTATACAGTAACGAGGAGCTTGATAATTTACAGCGTGAAGATATAATACAAATTCTTAAAGATAAAATTGATGATATTTGCGCTAAAAAAGAGCAAGAATACGGCGAAAAATTAATGCGCGACGCTGAGCGTATGGTGCTTTTACGCAATGTTGACTCTAAATGGATGGAGCACATAGACGCAATGGACGAGTTGCGCAAAGGTATTTATCTTCGCAGCTACGGTAACCGTGACCCTGTTATTGAATACCGCATTGAAGGCTTTAATATGTTTGACGAAATGATTGCAAGCATACGCGAGGACACTACCAAAATGCTTCTTGGCTTACAAATAAAAACGCAGGAAAGTGTAGAGCGCAAACAAGTTGCTAAAATAACTTCCGAAAGCCTTGGTGGCAGCCCGAATAAAGCTATGAAAAAGCAAGCGCCGCAAAAAAGCGCACCAAAAATAGGCAGAAACGAGCCTTGCCCTTGCGGAAGCGGTAAAAAATACAAAAAATGCGAATGCGAGCAATACCACCCGATGAATTAATCAATTTATTAGCGCTCTGAGTTTTTACTATACAAGAAAGCTCAGAGCGCTATTACAAAACATTATAAAATTTTACACAGCAAAAAGGCTACTGTGCGCTATTATTAATAATATAGTTATTAAATTATAGTTAACTTGAAATTAGCGCTTGACAACATCATTAATTTATTTTATAATAATAAGGCTTTATGCAATAAGAGCATAAACGCCGGTGTGATGGAATTGGCAGACGTGCGGGACTCAAAATCCCGTGGTAGCGATACCGTGTCGGTTCGACCCCGACCACCGGCACCAGCGTGACGCTGGACCCAATTTGTTTGGGTTCAGTGTCCTTTTTATTTTTCCTATATACTTAAAGTTAAGATAACTTTTGCGGTTTTTTATTAATCAGCGATAAACAATAATTTAAATAATCTCTCAGCGAAAGGGGGGTTATTTATAAAACAGTGTTTTAACGCAATATCATTTGATTGCTTAGCTATTGCAATTATAAAAAGCAATGTGTATAATTTATATAATGTGTACTATACACTAAATTCACTTAGTTAAAAACTAAAGCAAACTTATAAATACACTTTAATAGGATAAGGTAACTTTTTATTTAGCTTGCTTTAGCACCATTAGCAGGTGTAAGACGAAAAAGCTGTCATTAAGAATTGTTCTTTTTTGGCTGTACAGATGCTTATGGTGCGGCTGTTAGTAGTAATCGTTGGGGTTTGGGGGAATCGGCCGCTCGCCAAGAGCCGCCTTACGGCGGTTGCTCGCCGGCATTAGCTCTGCGGAGCGTCAAAACCCCCGGCGCTTTTGTTGCTTTTCACGCTGAAAAGTAAAAGCTAACAAGTAAGCATGCTTTAAGCCTTAAAGTAAGAAAACAAAATTATCTCTTCGCTCGAAATAATAAAAACTAACTACCCATTATTTATATAATGTGAGGCAACGAATATAATATAAATTGGCATGTGAGGCATTATTGCCACACGCCATAAAATAAGATAGGATTAAAATATAATGAAACACGAAAAACGATTTGAAATAGTTTATAAACAAGGTGCACTGGATATAATAGAAGTATTAGTTGATAAACAAACA
>CAYJPD010000115.1:0-5121 GCA_964371975.1 uncultured Bacteroides sp. | reverse complement strand
TTACTGTCATATCGTACTTTTTGCAAGTATCTTGAAGCAGCTTTAATATTTGCTTGGAGGTTTCGTAATCAAGTGCGCCTGTTGGCTCGTCACAAAGCAGTAATTTAGGGTTTTTCGCAAGCGCTCTTGCAATGGCAACTCTTTGTTGCTCACCGCCCGAAAGTTGCGCAGGGAAATTGCCTGAGCGCTCTTTCAAACCCACCATGTTTATTATTTTATTGGCATCAAATGGATTTTTTGATATCTGTGTGGCAAGCTCAACATTTTCAATAGCGGTTAAGTTTTGAACTAAATTGTAAAACTGAAACACAAAACCTATGTCAAAGCGCCTGTATTCGGTTAATTCTTTCTCGTCTATAGAACTAATTTTTTTATCGTCTACAATTATATCGCCCGAGGTTACATAGTCCATTCCACCTAAAATATTGAGTATTGTGCTTTTTCCGGCACCCGAGGCACCTGCAATAATAACAAATTCGCCCTTATTTATTTCAAAATCCACACCGTCAAGCGCTTTTATATTAACTTCGCCTACACTATATGTCTTTTTAACATCTGAAAATTTTATATAGCTCATCTAATCCTCCGTGAATGTGTTTATTTTAATTTAAACTTTAGCATACACTGCCTAATAACAAAGACATATTGACTTGTTTTTAAACTCTGCTTTACCTATTGCTTGAGCTAGAAAATATGCCACATCTTGCCTGCTAATATTTTTACCGCCACTTGGAACGGATACATCAGAAGTTCTAAAATTCTTAGTCATTTCTCCATCAATTAACGATAAAGGCCTTAAAATTAAATAATCAAGCCCGCTGTTAATAATAATATTTGCGGCAATTTTATGGTCTGCAATGGCATTTTTAAAGAACAGATTCACAAACAATTTTGCGATAATGCCCGGCATTTCATCATGAATTCCGGCAGAGCTTATATGGAATATCTCTTTAACGCCCGCCTGTTTTATTGCCGGCACAATAGTTTTAATCATATCTGATAAAAGTGTTGATTTGTTATTTGCATCGCCGCCAAGGCACGATATTGCAAGCTGTGCACCATTTGACACCTCAATAACCGAGTTTTCATCAAATAAGTTGGCGGTTTTTACAGTTAAATTTTTGTGTTCTACTGTTATTTTGCTCGCATCTCTTACTACAGCAGTAACTTCATGTCCTGCGTTTAAGGCTAAATCTAAAACTATGCGGCCTGTTTTGCCGCTTGCTCCAAATAATACTATTTTCATAAATTTACTTTCCTCCTAATCAATATTATCTACCATAAAAAACACATTTCTCATATAAGCATGCATAATTTTCCTAAACTCTTCTTTATCTATATTGCTGTTACACTTCAAAGTTACGCCTTCTCTAATCCCGGCAAAAATCGATTTTGCTATTATACAAGAAATAATTTGAAGGCTTTCTCTGTTTTCTGCATTTACTTGCCTTGTATTAAACACAACTGCAGTAATTAATTCAACAAGCTTTTTTTGATAGTCACAATTAATTTGCTCGTCGTTGACAATTATATTCATTTCAGTTTGAAAAGTGCTTTGCAACTCTACAATGCCATCAACCCAGTTAAATAAAAATTCGTTAATCGCCTTTTTGTTTAAAAAAGACTTATCGCTTAGTAATTTGAAATTATAGCTGTCTAATTTTGTTAACAAAGGCGACAAAACTGTATTTACTAAATCTTGCTTGTTTTCAAAGTATTTATAAACATTTCCAACCGGTGTTTGTGCTTTTTGGGCAATTTCTCTCATAGACGAATTAGCAATACCTTTTTTCAAGAACTCATTTTTAGCAGCAACTAATATCTTTTTTCTTAGTTCATCTTTTAAAACCTGAGCCATATTACCACCTACCAAATCCTTTAATAAAGAACACATGTTCTCTATTATAGGATACACTATTATACTACAACTGTCAAGTTATGCTTGGTATCATTAATATAATTTTATTTTTGACTAATTAAGATGTATGCTTTTAATAAAGGATATTTAAACATTAAGAACTTTATAAGTTCAGATTAAAACCTCACCAGCGCATTTTTAACTCGCTTGATGGGCACAGACCCTCTTCTGCCTGTAAAATTTCACCGCTTGCATTTATATGTATCAGTTTTTCCGGTGTGATAAAAGCCTTGCTCATTCCCGTTGGTGTGGCAAGAAAAGTGCCGTCCGGTAATTTTACCGTTACATTTCCGTCGTTTGCCGCAACCCAGCCGAGTTGTCACATCTTATAGCATATACCGCATATTTGTAATTTTAAGCCGTTCATTAAAACCCTCCTCCAAACAGTACTATATTATATATTATACTATTGATTTTATGCTATATTTTGTATTATAATATAAAAAAATATAATAATATTGAGGTTTATATGAGATTTTTAGCAACGCACGAAAATGCTGAAAGAGGAAGAAGTGATTTCCCTTTAGAGCTTTATAATATTGATAGCACACACGCAAGGTATCAAATGCCTTTTCACTGGCATATAGAGTGTGAAATTATATACATAATAAGTGGGAAATTCGCTCTTACGCTTAATGATAATGTATTTGTCTTAAGTAAAGGTGAGAGTGCTTTTATCCCCAGTGGAATAATACACGGCGGAACCCCTGAAAATTGTGTATACCAATGCGCTGTGTTCTCGCTTGAAAAAATGTTGCCCTTAATACCTATAAGGCAAGAACAATATGAGCGTGAACTGGGGCAAGGCGATTACATACCCCCTGTAAAATTAGAAAGCACACATATAATTAAGCTGTTCTATACATTAAAAAACAAAAATCACGGATATGAATTTGCCACTCAAGGGTTAATTTTTCAAATAATAGGTGAAATATTATCAGAAAAAAGCAATGCAAAAACGCAAGCGAATAACAGTGCCGACACAAAACGTATAAAAAAAATAAAAGATGTTTTGCGCCTTATACGCAACGATTACGCAAAATCATTGACATTGGAAATACTTGCAGAAACAGCAGGGCTTAATTTACAATATTTGTGTAAATCTTTTAAGCGTATAACGGGCAAAACACCTATTGATTATTTGAATTTTTATAGGATAGAATGTGCAGCAGAATTTTTGCAACTGGGCGAAATGAATGTGACAGAAATTGCGTTTGCTTGTGGATTTAACGATTTAAGCTATTTTATAAAGATGTTTAAGAAACAAAAAAATATGTCTCCCAGAGAATTTAAAAAGCAACTGAACAGCAACACTTTAAAACAAAATATCACTTTAAAACATGCTAAAAACAATGATGATGGACACATTGCAAATTATATACCCATAATCCCCGAAAAACCAATTGTTGTAGACGGAATAGTTACTGTGCACTATTTTGAATATTCAAACACCTACGAATTCAATGGGGAATCTCATGATTTTTGGGAGCTTTTGTATGTTGATAAAGGCGAAGTTACAGTTAAAGCGAATGAGAAAGAACACAATTTGGAAAAGGGGCAAATTATTTTTCATGCGCCCAAAGAGTTTCACACAGTGCGCTCGAATGGAATAGTTGCGCCAAATTTAGTTGTGGTTAGCTTTATATGTAATAATGAATACATGAAGTTTTTCAACGAAAAAATACTCCCTGCGGATAACATTACAAGGGCCCTTTTAGCACGAATTGTTGAAGAAGCTGGCAATGCTTTCAAAACTCCCCTTAATAACCCTAACACTAAATTTTTCGAAAGAAATGAAAACTCAATATTCGGTGCAGAGCAAATAATATGCAATTGCATAGAACAACTTTTGGTTGAATTGATAAGGCACGAAAACACGGCAAAAAGCCACTTTTTGACAAGCGTTATCACAGATAGTGCCAAAAGTGAGTTTGTGAACAAAATAATTAATTATATGCAAGAAAATATTACCAAGCGTCTTACAATATCATGCATAAGCAGTGATAATTTAGTAGGGCAAAGCTATTTGCAAAAAGCTTTTAAAGAGGTGACAAACAGTGGCGTTATGGACTATTTTAGAAAAATGAAAATAAACGAGGCAAAAAAAATGATAAGAGAGGGAAACAACAATTTTACTCAAATAGCAGAAACCCTCAATTATGATTCTATTCATTATTTTTCTCGTCACTTTAAAAAAGAAGTTGGAATGACACCAACCGAATTTTCTTTAAGTATAAAAGCAATTTAATTTATATTTATTTAATTATGCAAATTTTATGCAAAAAATGATATTCAGTATTAATATACTAATCTGTATAATTATTATATCAGCACATATTAGTTTTGCGCTGATAATAGTGATTATAAGGAGAATGTTATGTCTAAACCTGATATTAAAACATTGGATAGTGCAATAAATGCATACGATTTAGATAGCGAAGTTGTTGGGGCGCTAAATTTTGGGCATGGGCATGTAAATAACACAATTTGCATTTATACACAAGAGCAAAGTGGTGTGTGTAAACGTTATATTTTGCAGCGTTTAAGCAACAAGGCCTTTAAAAATCCATCGCAGCTTATGGAAAATATATGTGGTGTAACAGATTACTTGCGTGAGATTATAAAGCAAAAAAACGGCGATATCGAACGTGAAACGCTTACAGTTATCCGTACAAAAAAAGGCGAGCCTTTATTTACAGACGAAGAGGGTAGAGCATGGAGACTTTACACATTTATAGAAGATGCTAAAACTTATGACATTGTAGACACGCCTGAGCTTTTTTATACATCTGGCAAAGCATTTGGCAATTTTCAACGTCTTTTAACGAATTATCCTGCACACACATTGCACGAAACTATTACAGATTTTCATCACACTGTAAAAAGGCTTGAAAAGTTAGAAACAGCAATTAAAGAAGACAAACTTAACCGTGTGAAAGATGCAAAAGAGGAAATTGGTTTTGCACTTGCACGAAGAGAAGACTGCGGCCTTGCACTTAAGGCTTTAAACGAGGGCATTTTGCCACTGCGTGTTACACATAACGACACAAAACTCAACAATGTTATGATAGATAACGAAAGCGGCGAGGGCATTTGTGTTATTGACCTTGACACTGTTATGCCGGGGCTATCCATTAATGATTTTGGCGATTCTATACGCTTTGGCGCAAACAACTGCGCAGAGGACGAGAGAGATTTAAGCA
>CAYJPD010000114.1:0-5162 GCA_964371975.1 uncultured Bacteroides sp. | reverse complement strand
TTCAAGTTAATTATCTGTTTTTGGGCACAGCATTGCCCGAGGGTTTTACCTATTCGGAATATGCAAGGCAAGGCTTTTTCGAGCTTTTAATTTTAACATTTATAAATGTAACGGTTTTGCTTTTAACAATTAATTTTGCAAAAAAACGCCTGTATGAAACTAAGGTAAAAGGCAGTTTCGCACTTAAATTTATAATGGCGCTTGTTTGCGCTTTAACAATGTTTTTGCTCTATTCATCTTTTTATAAAATGGCGCTTTACCACAATGAATACGGCCTTACAAGGCTAAGGCTTTTAGTTATGATATTCTTGGCGTTTGAAGCATTGGGGCTTTTAATAACTTTAGCTTTTATTTTCAAGCCTAATATTAAAATAATAGCGTGCTACACAGTAATTTGCCTTGTGTTTTATATAAGCGTTAATTTAATAAACATAGACGGCATTATAGCAAAAAACCATATAGATAATTACTTGCAAACAGGCGATAAATTAGATTACCACTATTTATCTTATTTAAGCGCTGATGCCAATGATGAGCTTATGCGCCTTAACAGCATAGAATATAATTATGAGCTATACACAAGCATAACTAATAAGTATTACAGTATAAGCTTTGATGAATATAAAATAGAAGTTGAATTTATAGGCGAAAAGCCCGATGCATGGCAGAGCTATAATATAGCTTATAGCAATGCGCTAAACAAAGCATAAAATTGCTTAAATAAAAAAGGTGCTGCTCAATGTGAACAGCACCTTTTTTATAGTTTGATTTTAAAACATTATTTTCTCTTCTATATAAGCTTTTAGCTCAGAAATTGGCATACGCACTTGCTGCATTGTATCGCGCTCGCGCACGGTAACGCAGTTGTCTGCGGCTTTTTCGTCGTCGCCTATAGTTTCAAAGTCTACCGTTATGCAAAACGGTGTACCAATTTCGTCTTGGCGGCGATAGCGCTTGCCTATAGAGCCGGCATCGTCGTAATCTACCATAAAATATTTAGATAGCTCGTCCCTAATTTCCTCGGCTTTACCGCCTAATTTTTTGCTAAGTGGCAATATGCAAGCTTTGAACGGCGCAAGTGCAGGGTGAAGGCGCATAACAACACGCTTGTCGTTTTTAGCTTCGTCTACCATTTCTTCGTCGTATGCCTCGCATAAAAATGCTAAAGTAACACGGTCTGCCCCGAGGCTTGGCTCTATAACATATGGGATATAGTGCTCGTTTGTCTCGGCATCAAAATATTCAAGGCTTTTGCCGCTGGCTTCCTGATGGCGCCCTAAGTCGTAATTTGTGCGGTCTGCAATGCCCCAAAGCTCGCCCCAGCCAAACGGGAATAAATATTCAATATCAGTTGTTGCGGCAGAGTAGAAAGAAAGCTCTTCTTGGCCGTGGTCACGCAGGCGCATGTTTTCCTCGTTTATGCCAAGGTCTTTAAGGAATTTAGCACATGCGTCTTTCCAATAGTAAAACCACTCTAAATCTGTGCCGGGCTTGCAGAAAAATTCAAGCTCCATTTGTTCAAACTCGCGTGTGCGGAAAATAAAATTGCCGGGTGTTATTTCATTGCGGAATGATTTGCCTATTTGGCAAACGCCAAAAGGTAGCTTTTTCCTTGTTGTGCGCTGTACATTTGCATAGTTTACAAAAATGCCTTGCGCTGTTTCCGGGCGAAGATACACTTCGTTTTTAGCGTCTTCGGTTACGCCCATAAATGTTTTGAACATTAAATTAAACTTGCGAATATCGGTGAAATTAGCTTTTTCACACTCGGGGCAAACAATATTGTGCTCTTTTATATAAGCGCTCATATCATCAAAGCTCATGCCCTCGGCTATGCCGCCGGCATCTTCAATAAGTTTATCTGCGCGATGGCGTGCTTTACATTCGCGGCAGTCCATCAAAGGGTCGGAAAAGCCGCCAACATGGCCGCTTGTAACCCATGTTTGTGGGTTCATTAATATGGCGCTGTCCAGGCCTACATTGTGGCGGTTTTCTTGCACAAATTTCTTCCACCAAGCTTTTTTAACGTTGTTCTTAAATTCAACACCGAGAGGGCCGAAATCCCAAGAGTTTGCAAGGCCCCCGTAAATTTCACTGCCTGCGTAAATAAAACCTCTGTTTTTGCAAAGCGCAACAATTTGCTCCATTGTTTTTTGCGTGTTTTTCATATTCTCCACTCCACTTTTATATATTTTTTACATTGAAAAAATTAATTTGATTAAGCAGCAATAAAATGCGCTGAATTTACATTGTCTTAATGAAGTTGCTGGCAAAGTCGCCCTCACAAAAAGCGTCGGCAAAATTTCCGCCACATGTCACAAAAATGCTCATTAACACATACAGTATTGCTTGCGCTTTTTGTTTAATCTAACAAAAAATTGTTCTGGTTTTTGCAAAGTCTTTGTTTGTCAACAGCTCCTTAATGGGGCGCATTATAAAAAATTGCACTAACAATATTGTAAGTGCAATAAAGCAATTCGTCAAGCATAAGTTTTAATTTTAAAAGCAATATCTTATTGCATGGGCTTTACAAGGCAGCATATTAACTACGCCTTTTTTTGTGCAATTTACAAAAAGCATTAAATATGGTATAATACAGTTAATTATATTTAAAAAAATAAAGGAAGTTTTATATAGTAATGGCAAGTAGAAAAACAACAAGAAGTTCTGCAAAAAAAAGCAATTTTGCAAGTAAAAACAGCGGCAAAAAAACGCTGTCGCTTTTGGCGAAAATAAGCATTTTACTTTTTGGAATAGGCATATTATTGCTTGCGCTAACATTTATAGAGGGCGCTTCTGTATGGACGTTTTTGCGCCAGAATATGCTTTTTGGCGTATTCGGTGCAAGCGCTTATTTGCTTGCGCCTTTTGTGCTGTATATAGCCACGGTTATGGCACTTGGCAAAACATTCATATCAAAAATTATAAAATGCTCTGTAATAATATTAATTGTTAGTGCGGCGTTTTTGATTTTTAGCGATATTGACATTGCTTCCTACACATTTACAAAGGGAATAAGCCACCTTTTCACCGTTAGCAGTAACGGCTGGGGCATTGGGCCGGGCGTTATAGGGGCAATTTTAGGCTGGCCGCTACTGCTTTTATTTGCAAGGCCTGCGGCTAATATTGTGTTTGTAATTATAATAATTGTAATTGCTATGATAATATTTGCAATTACACCGGCAGAAATTTTTAATTTCACAGCAAGCAATGCGAAAAAGGTGAAAAAATCTATTGACGTTATTGATAAATCGAACAAAAGCCGTATTGAAAAGCGCAATTTAAAAAGGCAAGAGCAAGAGGAAATGCAAAGGCTAAGGCAAAGTGAATTGCAATTAAAACAGCAAGAAGAACAAGAGGCAAGAAAAGCACAAAACGGCTTTGAACAGCACGAGAGCGCTAACAGCGAAGTGATGCATATTGTGAACGGCAAAGCAGATTATACGTCAAATGCATTAAAGCCTAATAAAGAGCAAAGCCAAAACAGGGCAAATATTGATATTGATATAAGCCCTGTGCCGAGCGTTACGCTTAATGTTTTAACCGAAGATGAAGTATTCATAGGCCCGGGCGGCACTTTCGGCTTAGACCCAAACACTAAACCAACTGCGCAAGAGCGCGCAAAATATATTAAGCCGGATTATGAGTTTGGCAGCATTATTTCTTATGCGGGCGCAAATGCGCAAAGCGAGAAAGAAGAAGTTTTAACAAATGAGCCTAAAGCCGAAGATTATGTTGTGGGCAACACTCTTGAAATTATGGCGCAAAAAGCTATAAACAACGCTAAAGACGAAATGGCGAGCGACATTCAAATTTTAGGCAATGTTCAAACAGGCAAGTATATTTTCCCACCGTTAAAGTTGTTTCAAAAACAGCCGAAATCTAATGATGACAATATACATTCAGAGCTTACATATAAAGGCGATTTACTTGTTAAAACGCTTGCGAGTTTCGGCGTGCAAACTAAAATATTAGATATTAGCCGCGGCCCCAGCGTTACAAGGTATGAATTACAGCCGCTTGCAGGCGTAAAAATTAGCCGCATTACAGGGTTAAGCGATGATATAGCGCTTAACCTTGCCACTATGGGCGTGCGCATTGAAGCACCTATACCGGGCAAAGCGGCAGTTGGTATAGAAATACCGAACGAAAACCGCACTGCTGTTAATTTCAGGAGCATTTTAGAGGATAGGCAGTATACAAGCCAAAGCGAGCCGTTAACGTTTGCGGTGGGCAAAGATATTGCAGGGCAAGTTATAGTTGGCAACCTTGCAAAAATGCCCCATTTACTGATAGCCGGCACAACGGGCAGTGGTAAATCTGTTTGCACAAACGCCATAATTATGAGCTTTTTATATCGCTGTGCACCCGAAACCATGCGCCTTATATTAATTGACCCCAAAATGGTTGAATTTGCGCAATATAACGGTATACCGCATTTATTAATGCCTGTTGTAACAGAGCCTCGCAAAGCGGCAGGTGCCCTTGGCAGTGCGGTTGCAGAGATGGAAAAGCGCTATTTACTGCTTGCGCAAAACGGCGTGCCTAATATTGAGGAATATAATTTATTGGCAGAGGAAAATGACGAGCTTGAAAAACTGCCTTATATTGTTATAGTTATAGACGAGCTTGCAGATTTAATGATGGTGGCGAGCAAAGAGGTTGAAGAATATATTTGCCGCATAGCGCAAAAAGCGAGGGCGGCGGGTATGCATTTAATTATTGCAACACAAAGGCCGTCGGTAGATGTTATAACGGGCCTTATAAAGGCGAATATCCCAAGCCGCATAGGCCTTTCGGTTATGAGCCAAGTGGACAGTCGCACAATTTTAGATATGGGCGGCGCAGAGAAACTACTTGGCAACGGCGATATGCTATATATGCCTGTGGGCACAAACAAGCCTGTGCGTGTGCAGGGCGCTTTTATACGCTCGGGTGAAATAAGAAGCGTTATAGATTTCTTAAAGAACAACAGCGAGAGCGATTACAATGAAGATATGATAGCCGATATGGAGAAAAGGGCAGTGGAGCCGAAAGGTAGCAATGGCGCACGTGATGACGACGACGAAGACCCTATGTTCAAAACAGCTGTTGAAGTTATATTAGATGCAGGCCAGGCGAGCACAAGCTTATTGCAAAGGCGCTGCAAATTAGGCTATGCA
>CAYJPD010000113.1:2323-5205 GCA_964371975.1 uncultured Bacteroides sp. | reverse complement strand
AGTTTATAAACAAGGTGCACTGGATATAATAGAAGTATTAGTTGATAAACAAACAGGTGTTAATTATCTTTACCGAACAAACGGCTATGCCGGTGGTTTAACTCCATTGTTAGATGAACAAGGAAAAGTTATTATTACGCCAAATTACTCTTATTAAGTTCTATTTGCAAGAAACTCTTTCGGAAAATATTGTTGTTTTCACAGTTTAATTTAAGTTATAAAATATTTACACACAACTAAAAAACAGGAGAAACTATGAAATTTGGATTTGTAAATGTCGCCTCGCTAACGCCTGAAATTAAAATTGCGGATTGCAATTTTAATATTTCAAGCGCTATTAAAGATTGCAAGCAGGCTTGTGAGAAAGGCGCGCAAATTATATGTTTGCCCGAGCTGTTTATCACAGGTTATACTTGTGCGGATTTATTTTTGCAAAACACATTGCAAGAGGGCGCAATTAAAGCGCTATTAAAGTTTGCTAAAAGCACCAAAGAGCTAAATGCGCTTATTTTTATAGGTATGCCTTTTGCGCTGAATTCAAAGCTATATAACTGCGCTTTTGCTGTAAACAAAGGCAAAATTATAGGCGGAATTCCAAAAACTAATTTTCCGAATTACCGCGAATTTATAGAGCTTCGCTATTTTTCACCTTACAACGGTGCAAATCCCACAAAAATAAGTATTGAAGAGCACGAGTTTTTCTTTGGCACTAAGCTATTGTTTTCTGCACCCAATATGCCCGAATTAAAAGTTGCCGCTGAAATTTGCAAAGATTTGTTCGTTTCAAACTCTCCAAGCATAAGCCACGCTAAGGCAGGCGCTAATGTAATAGTTAATTTATCTGCCAGCAATGAGCTTATTGGCAAAAGCGAATACCGCAGAGATTTAGTAAAAATGCAAAGTGCAAAATCTATATGCGCTTATATATACAGCAGTGCCGGCACTTATGAATCCACAACAGATTTAGTTTTTGCAGGGCACAATATAATTGCTGAAAACGGTGAAATTTTAAGCGAAGCTAAACTTTTCGAAAACGAAGCCATACATGCGCAAATTGATATACAAAGATTAGTTAATGAGAGAATGCAAACAAAAAGCATTAGCGATGAAATAAGTGATGATTATACAAATATCACTTTCATAATAAACGAAAATAGCGAGCCTTTAAAAAGATTTTATTCTAAAACACCATTTTTGCCACAAAGCAAGGATGTAGTTCACGCAAGGGCCGAACAAGCGCTAAACTTGCAAGCTGTTGGGCTTGCCCGTAGGTTAAAACATATTAACAGTAAAGCTACTGTTATTGGTATTTCCGGCGGCCTTGACAGCTGCCTTGCCCTATTGGTGTGCGCGCGTGCGCATAAAATTGCAAATTTACCCTTAAAAGACATTATTGCAGTTACCATGCCCGGCTTTGGCACAACAAATGAAACAAAAAACAATGCGGTTATCCTTTGCAACGAATTAGGCGTTACCCTCAAAGAAATTGATATAAAAAACACAGCCACATCTAATTTAAACGATATTGAGCAAGCTGAAAATGTTTTTGACACAACATATGAAAATGTTCAAGCACGTGTTAGAACGCTTATTTTGATGAACTTAGCCAATAAATTAAACGGCCTTGTTGTTGGCACAGGCGATTTATCTGAGTTAGCGCTTGGCTTTGCCACTTTTAACGGCGACCATATGAGCATGTATAATGTGAACTGCTCTGTGCCAAAAACATTAGTTCGCCATTTAGTTACACACTGCGCTAACACAAGCGAAAACAAAACGCTTAGCAAAGTGTTAAATGATATATTAAATACGCCCGTTAGCCCTGAGTTATTGCCACCAAAAAATGGAGAAATCGCACAGCAAACAGAGAGTATTATAGGCCCGTATGAATTGCACGATTTCTTTTTATACCACTTTATGCGTTTTTCGTTTTCGCCAACTAAAATATATTATTTGGCAAAGCATGCTTTTAAAGACGAGTATAGCAATGAAGATATATTAAAGTATTTGAAAATATTCACAACAAGGTTTTTCAGCCAGCAATTCAAGCGCAACTGTGTACCCGACGGCCCTAAAATAAGCCAAATTAGTCTATCCCCACGCGGCGACTTGCGCATGCCGAGCGATGCCTTTGTCAACATGTGGCTTAGCGAAATTGAAAGCTTATAACAGCGCTATTTGCAACACTTTTTAAACAAAACTTAAAAACCCTGCGCCTTATATTACACAAGGCGCAGGGTTTTTTACTTAGTTATATAAATTTTGTTTTAATGCATCTGTGCTTTTTTAAATATCGGCAAGCACTTTTTCCCAATCAATAACTTTAAACCAGCTGTCTATATAGTCCCCACGCAAATTTTGATATTGCAAATAATATGCGTGTTCCCAAACATCTAAAGTTAAAACAGGTATAAGCCCATCGGCATAAGGTGTATCTTGGTTAGGTTTAGAAATAATTTTAAATTCATTTTCCTTTGTTTTAACAAGCCACGCCCAGCCGGAGCCAAAAGTTGCCATTGCAGTTGCTTTCATTTGCTTTTTAAATTCTTCAGCGCCACCAAAAGCATTTGCTATAACCTCCGGTATTGCTTGCTCGCTTTTAGAACCCATTGTATTAAAATAAACATCGTGGTTAAAAACACCGCCGCCGTTGTTTTGCACAGCTTTTTGTATATCTTGTGGCAATGCAGATAAATCTTTAAGCATTTCTTCCAATGTTAGGCTGTGTGTTTGTGGGTGCTTTTCAAGTGCAGCGTTGAGGTTTGCAATATACGCTTTAAAATGCTTATCGTGATGATACTCAAATGTTTCTTTGCTTAAATTAGCTTCAATAGCATCATAAGCAAAAGGCAGTGCAGGTAACTCAAAAGGATATTTACAGT
>CAYJPD010000113.1:0-2223 GCA_964371975.1 uncultured Bacteroides sp. | reverse complement strand
TCAATAGCATCATAAGCAAAAGGCAGTGCAGGTAACTCAAAAGGATATTTACAGTTTTTAAGCATGGTGTAACCTCCGTTTTATTATTGTGTTAATATTTGAAAGTTATAAAAACCAAAAGCACTATTGCTTGATTTTCAAAACTTATAGATTAAGGCAAGTTTTAAAAATATTGCAAGCTTAATCTTATTGATATTGTATCACATTAAGTTCACATTATCAATAAAAACTTTAAGTAAAAATAAAAAATAATGATGAAATATTGTTAAATTTCCATCAAAGCTCTTGGTTTTAATGAAAATTGCACCCGAAACATAGCTATACTATATTGATGCGTTAATTATAATATTTATCAAAATTATACATTTTAAATTTACGATACAAAGCATGTGTTTTACAAAAAAACTAAAATAAAACTTTTTAGTATTAAATTTTATTTATTAAACTTGCGCTTGAAATTTACACAAAAGCTGCTCAAATTCTTCATTCGTATAAAGGCTGTTTAAAACCGCTAAAAGCGCCTTTTTAGAGAGCCTTGGCGGTAATTCTATACTTTGCAAAAATTCTCGCCTTATTTTTGCGCTGTTCTCGCCGCCGGATAAACCCGCCTCAAACAGGTGCAAATATGTTATTTTTTTGCTCTCGTCACTTTGCTGCTGGCTGTTCTTATTTGCTTTATTTTTGCTCTCAAACGGCTTTAATATATTTAAAAGCGTTTGTTTATTCGTTCCCTCAACGCCTAAAAGCCCTTCTTTCGAAGGCTTTTCTTTACGCTTTTCTTTTCCGCTAACAGCCGGAATATAGGCATTTTTAACATTAATATTTTGCGCTATATTATTTATATAATTCCTTATTTTAAACCCTGCATCATCTGAATCTGTTAGAACCAATATTCCCTTTTTTTCGCCAAGTGTTATAATTAGGCTCTTTATATCGTCGTTTGTGAAAATTGAAAAGCCACCCACAGGTATAATTAGTGCGTTAGTTATATCGCTTAATTTTGCAGCGTCATATTTACCTTCAACTAATATAATTTCATTTATTTGTATTTTTTCGTTCATTTTTCACCAAGTTTTCCATTAGTTTTTCACTAAGCAATTTTCTTATTTTTCACTCGCGCTCGGTAATTTTATCCATTTTTGCGCTTTTTCTGATTTGCTTTTCTACTTATAATACGGTTCTTATGATTTTATAAGTTTTATTTACTTTTTTAAAGGTTTACCTTGCTTACTATTTGCTTTGCAAAGCTATTTCGCAAATTGCGCTTTGCAAAAGCGCAGCGCTATTAACAGAAGAACTTTTTAATTTAACATCTAAATCGCATAAAATTAATATAGCATTCTCCAATTGCAAAAGCGAGTAATTCCTTGCACTTTGCTGTGCTTTTTTCAGCCTGTAATCGCTGCCTTTATAATTAAAATCTTTCATTGCATATGCAATGTTCTTTTTATTTTTATCGGCAGTTTTCATCCTATACATATCTATAAAAGAACCTGCAAGCGCTGCTGTTATTGCAATGGGCTCGTTTTGTAAATCAATTAAGCTTTGCAATTTATAAAGTGCACTTGGTAAATTATTTGAATTTATCAGCCGCAACATTTCAAATACATCTGCTTCAATATTTTTAATGCTGAAATTCATTATTATATCTTTTGTTATTTCCTTATATTCGCAAGAGGCGCATAGCTTTAAAACTTCGTTTTCAAGCGTAAAGTAATCTGTGCCTATTCTCTGCGCTAAAAGAGCTGCACATGCACTAGAAATTTGCGTGCTATTTTTCTTTGCACATTCCACAATAAAATATTTCGCATCTTGAATATCGGGCTTTGAAATTTGTGCCGCAAGCCCAATTTTACCTGCAGTTTGCTTTAGCAGTTCGGCTTTTTTTGTACTAAGCGCTTTTTCATCGGCAAAAAGGCTTGTTATTACCAAAATAGAATTTTCAAGGCTTTGTATTACATCGCAAAGCGCATTAATATCCGCATCGTTAATTGAAGATAAAACAATATTTGAAATATAAACTATACGCTTTGTACCAAAAAAAGATATAGTGCCCGCTGCGCTAATAACTTCCTCAATATCCACAGTTGGCCCTTGTAAGTTTGTTATTTCATAATCATCCTTTTGCATAAACTTCGCAATTACTTTTTCAGATAAATTTTTCAGCAAATATTCCTGTGTTGAATAAAAATAAAACACATCATATTTTTCAATATTATCGGG
>CAYJPD010000112.1:0-5402 GCA_964371975.1 uncultured Bacteroides sp. | reverse complement strand
ATGCAAATGCATATAGGCGCGCCGTGTGAATGTGTTGTGAAAAAAGGCGACGAAGTGCATGTGGGCACTTTACTTGGCAAAGCCGGCGGCTTTGTTAGCGCGGATATTCACAGCGGCGTTTCAGGCGTTGTGAAAGAAATTACACAGGTTAGCTTTACAAACGGCAGTACATGTTCAGCGGTTGTTATTACAACAAACGGCGAGCAAACACTTGATGAAAGCGTGAAGCCGTTTAAAGTGGAAAATGCCGAGCAATTGGTTAAAGCGGCGCAAAATTGCGGCCTTGTAGGGCTTGGCGGCGCGGGTTTTCCAACAGCTGTGAAATTATCCCCTAAAGATGTAAGCAAAATAGATACCCTTGTTATTAATGCCGCTGAGTGCGAGCCGTATATAACGGCAGATAACCGTGAAATTTTAGAAAACTGCGCAAATGTTATGCTTGGTATAGAGGCGGTTAAAAACGCATTAAATATCAAAAATGTTGTAATAGGTATAGAGCGCAATAAACCCGAGGCTATAGATTTGCTTTTTGCAACAACAAAAAACAACCCCGAATACAAAGTACATCCTTTAAAAAGCATTTACCCGCAAGGCGCAGAAAAAGTGCTTATTTACAAAACAACAAAACGTGAGGTGCCAAGGGGTAAACTTCCGGGCGATGTTGGCGTTATTGTTATGAACGTTACAACAGCAGGCGCTTTGGGCGATTACATTAAAACAGGTATGCCGCTTGTAACAAAAAGGCTTACAATTGATGGTAGCGCTATTAATACACCGCAAAATGTTAAGGCGATTATAGGCACTTCAATAAAAGATATTGTAGACTTTTGCGGCGGCTATAAAGAGGCACCGGGCAAAATAATAAGCGGTGGGCCTATGATGGGAAGCGCTATTTGCAACGACGATTTCCCAATTGTTAAGCAAAACAACGCAATTATTGCCCTTGCCGAAAAAGACGCTGTTTTGAGCGAGCCTTTACCATGTATTAGGTGCGGCAGGTGTGTGGATGCATGCCCAATGAGCCTTTCACCTGTAGAAATTAGCTGTGCGCGCGAAATTCAAGACATTGCGGCTATTGATAAAATGATGGCAGATTTATGCATAGCTTGCGGCACATGCAGCTTTGTATGTCCTGCAAAAAGAGATGTTAGCCAAAGCGTGGTTTTGGCAAAATTATTGAAATTAAAAAGTGATAAGGAGGGCAAGTAGATGGAAAATGTAAAATTGCTTGTAACCCCCTCGCCACATATTAACGATAATTCCTCAACAAGGGGCATTATGCTTAATGTTAGCTTTGCGCTTTTGCCAACGCTTGTTGCGGCAAGCTTAATATTTGGCTTGCGTGCGCTTTTGCTAACGGGCATAACCGTTGCGGCATGTGTGGGTTTTGAGGCGCTGTACAATATTCTGTTAAAAAGGCCGCAAAGTGTGGGCGATTTCTCAGCGGTTGTAACAGGTTTAATTTTAGCTTTCAACTACCCACCTGCGCTGCCATACTACATTGCGATTATAGGTGCTTTCACCGCAATAATTGTTACAAAAATGCTTTTTGGCGGCATAGGCTATAACTTTGCAAACCCTGCTCTTGTTGGGCGCATAGCTTTGTTTTTAGGCTTTACCGGCTATATGACAACTTACACATTCCCAAATATATCAAAAGTAGAGGCGCTTGCAAGCGCAACGCCGCTTGTTGCAGGTAACTCTGTTGGCGGCAGCGCAATGTTTATGGATTTGCTACTGGGCACACATGGCGGTATGCTTGGCGAAACATGTGCTTTAACGCTTACTTTAGGCGGCATTTACCTAATTGCAACTAAAGTAATAAGCCCTACAATTCCCGTTTCAATAATTGGAACTGTGGCAATATTAAGCTTAGTTTTAGGGCAAGATGTTATACTGCAACTTTTCAGCGGCGGCTTAATTTTCATGGCGTTCTTCATGGCAACAGACTATACAACAAGCCCGTTCTCCTTTGTGGGCAAAATAATATTCGGCGTATCAATAGGCATTATAATGTGCTTAATACGTTTTTACGGCTCTTACCCCGAGGGTGCAAGTTTTGCACTGCTTTTAATGAACTTAGTGGTGCCTTTCCTAAATAACCTCACAAGGCAAAGGCCGCTGGGAGGTGCTAAACAATGAAAATATGGGTAGATTTTATTAAACCTGCTGTTATTTTATCTGTTATATGCGCAACTACCAGTGCGCTTTTGGCGCTAACAAATGATGTTACAGCGCCGATAATAGAAGAAAATAACATACGCACGGCAAACGAGGCAAGAATGGCGCTTTTGCCGGCCGAGGGCTTTGAGCTTGTAGAGGGCGAATTTGATGGCGTTAGCGAAGTTTATAAAGCAACCGATGGCAGCGGCTATGTTATAAGCGCTGCGGCAACCGGTTATTCGGGCGATGTTCCTGTTATGGTTGCCCTTGCAGACGGCAAAATTTTGGGAACAACTTTCCTTGCTAACACAGAAACACCCGGCCTTGGCCAAAAAGTTCGCGACGATAAATTTAAAGAGCAATTTGCGCAAATAGATGCAGGCGTTTTAACATTGAGCGATATAGATGTTATTGCGGGTGCAACAATTTCAACAAATGCCGCGATAGCCGCAGTGAATAGTGCGGTAGCCGCTTATTTAGAGTTATCGGGCGAGGGCGCGGCTATAAATTACGCCGCATTCACACAAGAAGAAGTTCACGCTTTTGTACTGCCCGATAGCGGCGCACTTAGCGAAATAGAAGTTAGCGGCGCAGATAGTGCATATAAAGGCGAGAGCTACGGCACAATTTTATATGTTAGCGAAAACGGCTTTTTTGCAAAACCTTTAACAGCGGTTGTTGGTTTTAACGATGACGGAACCATAAAAGGCGTATGGTTTAATGCCGAAAATGAATCTGATGGCTATGGAAGCCAAGTGGCGGAAAATGAAGCGTTTTTGCAACAGTTTATAGGCACAGAGAAAGACAGCTATGAAATAATAGCAGGCGCAACAATTTCTTCAGATGCCGCAATACAGGCTGTGAAAAACGCTTGCGATATTTATGAACAGCAAATTAAAGGGGGTGCATAGGCATGACTAAAATGAAAATTCTTACAAACGGCCTTATAAAAGAAAACCCCGTTTTTAGGCTTGTTCTTGGCACTTGCCCTGTTTTAGCGGTTACAACGCTCGCAATGAACGGCCTTGGCATGGGCGTTGCGGCAATGTTTGTTTTAATATGTAGCAATATAGTGGTATCGCTACTTCGCAATATTATCCCCGGCAAAGTTAGGCTTCCTGCCTTTATAACAATAATTGCAACATTCGTTACTGTTCTTGAAATGCTTATGCAAGCGTTTTTACCGTCTTTGGCAGAGAGCCTTGGCGTGTTTTTGCCGCTTATAGTTGTTAACTGCATTATTTTAGGCAGGGCAGAGATGTTTGCAAGTAAAAACAATGTTTTAGACTCTGCACTGGACGGTATTGGTATGGGTCTTGGCTTTACGCTGGCGCTTGTTATGATGGGCTGTGTTCGTGAATTTTTTGGCGCAGGCAGTATATTCGGCGTTCAAATTTACGGCGAGGGCACAATTTTTGGCGTTGGCAGTTTCTTTGAGGGCATAGCCCCCATGAGCATATTTATACTACCTGCGGGCGGGTTTTTCGTGTTTGGCATTTTAATGGCACTTGTTGTATGGCTTGAAGTTAAAGCCGGCAAGCCCATTAAACGTAAAACAGGTTGCGAAAATTGCCCTGTTAGCCCCGCTTGCGGTTTGAAAGATGAGGTGCAACAAGCATGAATATGACAGAACTTGCCGCAATATTCTTTGCGATGATTTTAGTAAACAACTATGTTTTAGTGCAATTTTTAGGCATATGCCCGTTCTTGGGTGTTAGCAAAAAATTAAACAGTGCTGTTGGCATGTCGGGCGCGGTTATATTTGTTATGGTGTTGGCAACACTTGTAACATGGCCTGTTTACACTTATGTTTTAGATCCGTTCGGCTTGGAGTACTTGCGAACAATTGTATTTATATTAACAATAGCCGTTTTGGTACAAGTTGTTGAAATATCGGTTAAAAAGCTTATGCCGCCGCTTTATAAAGCGCTTGGCGTGTTCTTGCCGCTTATAACAACAAACTGCGCTGTTTTGGGCGTTACTATTTTGAATATAGACAGTGGCCACAGCTTCGTTGAAAGCTTGGTTTCCGCTGTTGGCGCAGGCATAGGCTTTATGATAGCAATGGTGCTTTTTGCCGGTGTGCGCGGGCGCCTTGAAAACTCAAAGCCGCCAAAATCGTTTGAGGGCTTGCCCTTAACGCTTGTTAGCGCCGCTATGGTAAGCCTTTCATTCATGGGCTTTGGCGGCATAATTGAAACGCTGTTTGCGTAGAAGAAGGAGGTTTTAATTATGACAATTCTAACCCCTGTATTAATAGTTACTGCCTTAGGGCTTGTGGGCGCAGGTGTGCTTGTTGTTGTTGCACATATAATGTATGTGCACGAAGACGAAAGAATTGCACAAGTTTCAGATGTTTTGCCGGGTGCTAACTGTGGCGCGTGCGGCTATGCAGGCTGTGCCGATTATGCAAAGGCAATTGTTGAGGGTGCAGCTGTTAATTTATGTATACCCGGTGGCGCAAAATGTGCAGGCGATGCCGCCGCTATTATGGGCGTTGAGGCAGGCGGCGTGCAAAAAAGAACTGCGGTTGTCGCTTGCCAAGGTAATTATGATAACACGCAAGATAAATACCGCTACCAGGGCATAAAAACTTGCAGCGCATGTTCCGAGCTTTACGGCGGCAGTGCAATTTGCCCTTACGGCTGTATGGGCTTTGGTGATTGCAAAAGCGTTTGTGTTTATGACGCTGTTACTATTGAGAATGGCGTTGCTGTAATAGACCAAGAGCTTTGCACGGGCTGTGGCGCTTGTGAGAAGGCTTGCCCGAAAAGCATTATACAAGTATTGCCCGATAGCGATATCCCGGTTGTGCTATGTGAAAATAAAGACCGTGGCGCTATGACGAGAAAAGCATGTACAGCAGGCTGTATAGGCTGTATGAAATGCCAAAAAACATGCGAATTTGACGCTATACATGTTAAAGACAATGTGGCAATTATAGACCATGAAAAATGCACCGGTTGCCGCAAATGTGTAGAGGTTTGCCCTGTTAAAGCAATTGGTTTGCCGCGCGCTAAAAATGTTGTGTATGGCGAAAAAGTTAATGCACCTGTAAACCAGTTTGATGTGGCAACATAAACTTAATAATACTTTAAATAAAACTCCCCTCTTTGCACTGCAAAGAGGGGAGTTTTATTCAAGCTTTAGCGCAAATTAACCCCCAGTTTTACTGGGGGGATTGAAAAATCTTTAGATAAAAGAAACCTCCTTTTGCTATAATAAGTACAGGTTCGCCA